>JAZRVG010000124.1:0-2186 GCA_045599025.1 Christensenellaceae bacterium
ATTTATAACTTTAATTTTGGCGTTTAGTTTTACGGCTTGTAAAAAAACGAGAGATTTTTCCCCTTTTTTAACTCAAATAAGAAATAACTGCTACGAATATACGGAAAGCGGTTTAAAAATAACGGTTTTTGCCGAGCAAAAGGAAAGCCCTTTTCTTGCAGACGGGTATATAGGAACGCTTGCGAATTTTATAACGGTTAAAGTAGAAGGGGAGTTGAATAAGAGTTTAGACGGGGCAAAATTTACTGTTTCTTACGACGGCAAATCTTACGGTGGTTCGTTCGGTTTAAGTCCGCTCGGCAATAAGTATATAGCGGAAATTTCCGTGGAAAAGTTGCCCGAAATACCGCAAATCGTTTTTTCTACGGAATTTGACGGGGAGAGTAAAGAGTTTACTTTATCAACGAAAAAACTGTCAACTACCATAACGGTTACCGATGCGGTTTTAGGCGTGTATAACGCAAACGAAAAACTTTTTGACGAATATTTATCTAACGGTAGCGTTTCCGCCGAAATAAACGTACGGCTTATTGTAAGCGACGATAAGAATTATTACTACGTCGGTTTAATAACAAAGACGGGTGAAGTTTACGCTTATTTACTTGACGGCGAAAGCGGTAAAATTCTTGCCGAAAAAAAGTGAAAAAGATAAACGTATAAAACATATGTACACCTATTAAATATTTTTAATATGAACAAATATAACGTATGAGCATACGTTTAACGTATTATAAAAGCCTTTGCTAAACTGCAAAGGCTTTTGTGTTAGTTTCCGCACTCAATACTAATACTGTTAAATAAACTTAAAACGTCGTTTACCGTAGTATTCGTTTTTTCTTCACCGGTTTTGTCAAAAACGACTTTTCCTTCGTGCATCATAATCATACGGTTTCCGTACTCTACCGCATAGCGTAGGTTGTGCGTTACCATTAAAACGGTTAATTTCTTTTCTCTAACTATTTTGGCGGTTAATTCCATAATGGTATCTGCCGTTTTCGGGTCTAACGCCGCCGTGTGTTCGTCTAATATAAGCATATCAATAGGCGTCATAGTTGCGGTAAGAAGAGTTATTACTTGTCTTTGTCCACCGCTTAACGAAGAAACGGGAACGTCAAGTTTATCTTCAAGCCCTAAACCGAAAGGGGCAAGCATTTGTTTGTAGCGTTCTTTCGCACCGCTCGTTAAACAACGGGAAAGGTTAAAAGGTTTTCCTTTATTTTCGTAAATAGCCATATTTTCGGCAATAGTCATACTGCCTGCCGTTCCCATAGAAGTAGTTTGATATACTCTACCTATTTTTGAAGCACGGATATATTCCTTTTGGTTTGAGATATCTTTTCCGTCTAAAATAATACTTCCTGCGTCTTGTTTTACGCTACCGCTTATAATGTTTAACATGGTGGTTTTACCACTTCCGTTACTTCCTACTATTGAAACGAAATCGCCCGTGTTTACGGTTAAATTAAAGTCTTTAAAAAGTTCGGTGGTGTCAACGCCAACGGTAAAAGATTTACAAATATTTTTAAGTTCAAGCATTGTTTTTTTCTCCTTTACCTTTGTTTTTTACCGCTAAAAGTCCCACTTTTCTAAAATCTTTGTACTTGTTGCTTATAACTAATACCAAAGCAAAGAATACTGCGTTAAAGAGTTTTAAGTAAATACCGTTTTTATCAATTATAGTAAAGAAGTAGAGCGCCAAAGAATAAATCAAAGCACCTAAAATACAAGCGGTGGTTTTTTTCATAAAACGGATTTTTCCAAAAATAGTTATACCCATTATTACCGAAATAAGAGCGATAACTACTTTACCCGTACCGCAAGCATTGTCATAGTTGCACATAAGTTGAGCGTATAACGCACCGGCAATTCCAACTAAACCGTCGGCAATAACGAGTCCTAAAACCTTGTAAAAACCAACCGATTTACCGAGAGCGGTTATCATTTGTTCGTTTTCGCCCGTAACCTTTAAAAGGTAACCTGCTTTCGTTTTGAAAAATAAATCTACTAATATTTTTATAACGACTACTATTGCAAGCAAAATTGCAATACTTATAAGATTTTTTTGAATAGAAGTCATACCTTGCATATATTTAGCGTTGAATAAGCCTACTACGTTATTAGATTTGTAGGGGAAAAGTGTAATAGGTAACCCCGATTTACTCAATAAGCAAGTAAGAGCAAGTGTA
>JAZRVG010000125.1:0-13055 GCA_045599025.1 Christensenellaceae bacterium
AAACCAAAAGCCAACTACTCCCCTTGAAAAAATATTACCCGTTGTTGACGGCATAAGCATTGCAAGTAACGCACCGAAAACGTTTATAAATAAAGTGAAATAAAATACTTTATCTAATTTAAAAATTAAACATATAGGAACGATATACATTGCCGTATTGCAAAGGTGCAACGGCCAACTGCCCACGTCTAAAAAAGTTTTAAAAGTATAGCCGTTACTATAACCTATCATCATTGCAACCGCCAAATAAAGCATAGCGTATCTTTTTTGACGGTAGGAAAATTTTCTAAATATAAAGAAAAGTATAAACGGCATAAGCACCGCACCGTAAACGGCTATTCTGTGTTCAAGGTTTAATTTATCTAAAACAGCGTCCGTAGGAGCGTCGCCGAAAAGAACTTGCAACGTAAAGTACGGTATAGACGCTAAAAGCATACCGATAAGAGTTATACCCGAATATAAAAATTCTTTTTTAGCATATTTAAGGTTTTTATCGTAAAGCCAGTAGTTTACTATATAACCGATAGAAAAACCTATTTCTACGGAATACACTACCGAACGGAAATGTAATTTTTCCAAAACGGCTTGTCCGTCCATAGCAACAAGACTTAAAGGTAAAATTATTATTGCTATCAAATATATTACGGGTAAAACGAATTTTACTAACACGCTTAAACTTTTAACGTCCTTACTGTAAAACGGAAAAGTTTGAAGTAAAACGCAAGAAGTAATAACAAACCAGTAAATAAGCATAGAAATTTCCGTTTTAAAAATGCCGTTATCTCCAAAAGGCGAACGAACGTTAAGTCCAAAAGTATAACGGAGTAAACACTCTCCGCCCATATACCTTACGAAGAATATTCCTATTAAAATATAAGATAAAATTTTAAAAGCCTTTTCTTTATTATTTATCTTATTTTTTAAAAGAATAAAAGGTAAAACGGTAAGAATACCCGACAGTATTGAAATTAAATAATAATATATAATCATAAGTACTTCCCTATAATTTCGCTAAATAAAAAATCTGCCACCGATAATGAGAATATTCCCACCAAAAAGTTGCAGATATAAAAATACTACGGGCATAAAAGTATAGACTCATCCCGTAGTTTAAAATTTACATTGATAATTTAGCTGTTTTTAGTAAAACCGTATTAGATTTTATTGCACCGAAAAAGTTGAAAGTAGAACTTTCGTTAACCCTTTCACTATTTACAAAATTTTTATTACTTTTTTTTATCGTTACGGCAACTATTTTTTTAATAGCGTAAGGTAGGTAAAGCCCTACGAAAAACGTAGTAAGTATTGCCAAGCAAAACGCTACTATAAGAGTGCCGTAAGCAACTATGGTATTGTAATATTTTATAACGTTTTCAACCGGATTAGACATTATCCTGTTAAACGCACAAAAATTACTTTCCGAAAAGTTGTTTAAATTTATATTAAAAATAGGCGATAAAATAAAATTAATCAAAATCAAATAAACACTTAAAGAAATAAAGTGGCATAAAACGAATATTAAGTTGAATAAAGAACTACGCTTTGTATCCATAAATACCCCTATTTGAATAGTGTTTTTGACAAATTTTGCATATTTCCTTTATTATATCATATTAAAAATAAAAATACAATCGTTTTTTTATAAAATAATTTGCTTAACACTTGCACAATAATTTTAATAAAATTAAAAGCAGACTATCGTTTATTAGTCCGCTTTTAAAGTTATCTTTGGCAAAAAGATTTACAAAAATGTGGAACTTGCATAGAATTAGCACTTGTTTTTTCATCGGTAATTTCAATGCAGTTTAAGTTACAGTTTTCACAAGTATCGTTATGAACGCAATCACAAACGGTACATTTAACTCTTAAAGATGAGTGATCCATATATAATTCCTCCCCCTAAATTATTTTAGCCATAATGAAAAAAGTTATTCTTTTTTTATAATTTATTTTATTTTTGCTAAACTATAAAAAAATACTTGTTTTTTAAAAAGATTTTGTGTATAATATTTTAGAAGTTAATAATTGCTGGTGTGGCTCAGTTGGTAGAGCAGTTGATTCGTAATCAACAGGTCGTGAGTCCGAGTCTCATCACCAGCTCCATAAAAAGAGTAGTGAGAACTACTCTTTTTTTTGTTTTAAATGAAACTCGGACTCTTTTAACCTTTCAACTCGTAAAAACTTATGATTCGTAATAAAGTGCTACGCACTTTGGCGTTCGCCTACTTCGTAGGCTCGGCTCCAACAGGTCGTGAGTCCGCCCCACTCGCCGTGGGCTGCCCCTTTTCGTCAACCTTCGGTTGCCACCTTTCCCACTTCAATGGGAAAGTCTACTCATCACAAGCTCCATAAAAAGAACGAATTTACTTCGTTCTTTTTTTTAAGAAATTTTTGAAACTCGGACTCTTTTAACCTTTCAACCCGTAAAACAAAAACACGTTAAAAAAGAACCACTTGTTGTGGTTCTTCTTTTTATATAGTTATATCTTCTTTTGCCTTTTTTAATATTTCGTTTGAATCGTAACCTACAACGTCAAGCATTTCGGCTTTTATAAGCCTCGTTTCCTTTATTCCAAAACAGTATTTTGCAAGAGAAGATAAATAATCGTAACTAAACGAAGAATTAAACTGTCCGCCCGAAGTAGTAACGTAATACAATATTTTTGCTTTACATAAGCCGTGCGGTTTGCCGTCTTCCCCGTATTTTGAAACAATTCCCGTAACGTAAATATTTTCTAAATACGTTTTTAATATTGCAGGAAAAGAAAAGTCCCAAAACGGAGCGGAAATTACTATAATATCGGCTTTTGCAAATTGCTTTGCATAATTGAACGATTCGTCTTTATAGTTTTTATTTGCTATAAATTCCGTACGCTTTTGCAAAGTTTCTTCTTTTAACGGGCAAAGATTTAACTCGTTTAGTTTAAGTTCTTCGTAATCCCCTAACTTATTTAATAAGCATTTGGCAAGTTCGTTAGTTCTTGAATTTTTTCTTACGCAAGAATTGATATATAAAATCATAAAATTTTACGTTTCCTTTTATAAATATTCGGGATTTTTAACAAAAAAGAGTGAAAGGAATTTTTAATATAATTACCGCAACTTAAAAAATTGCGGTAATTTTAGTTTTTATTATTTTCTTTTCATTTGAGTTTTTAAGTTGCCGAGTGAAGTTCCTTCTATGGGGAAGGCTTTAACTTTTACTTTGCAAACGCTTTCAATTAAAGAGTTCAAGAAGTCGTTTTTAGCACCGCCACCTATAATATAGATTTTATCGTACTTTTCGCCCATAACGTCTTCTAATTCTTCAATGGCTTGTTTATAGCCGTAAGCAACGCTTACGTATGCACATCTAAAATAGTCAAACGTGTCTTTCGGCAACGGTTGATTATGATTTTTCAAATATTCGTCAAATGCGTCTTTCATGCTTTCAGGAGCAAAGAAAATTTTATCGTTTACGTTAACTACTTCGGAATATTCACTCTTGCTTGCGTTAGTTGCAATATCTGCAAAAGAAGTATCGGGACAAAGTTCCTTCATTAAACTTTGAACGAGCCACATACCCATAATATTTTTTTGGAAACGGATATAACCTACACCGCCTTCGTTAGAATAATCGGCAATACGGCTTTTATCGTCGGTATGCGGAACGTTAGATTTTACGCCTAAAAGCGACCAAGTTCCCGAAGAAACGTAAGGAGCGTCCACTTCACAAGGGAAACCCTCAACTGCACTTGCGGTATCGTGAGAAGGACAAAATACAACTTCAAGTTGACCGCCAACAAATTCGGCAACTTCTTTTTTCAATTTTCCAACCAAAGTTCCCGGTTGTTCGGGTGTTAAGAACATTTTTTCGTTAAAACCTAATTTATTTATAATATCTTTATCAAAATTAAGCGTTTTAGCGTTAAGCATACCCGTAGTGGTTGCATAAGTATATTCTTTTTTCTTTACGCCCGTAAGTTTGTAGGAAAGGTATTCGGGAATATTCAAAAAGTCGGTAGCGTTATCTAATCTACCGCTAATTTTATCTGCGTATAATTGATAAATAGTGTTAAAACTTGCAAATTGAATACCCGTACGCTTATATAATTCTTCAAAAGGTATAATTTCGTGAACGAGCGGAATAGTCTTTTCCGTTCTACTGTCACGATAAGCGTAACAAGGCATAATTTCTTTATCTCCGTTCATTAAAACGTAGTCAACGCCCCA
This sequence comes from Christensenellaceae bacterium, assembly GCA_045599025.1. Classification (GTDB taxonomy): domain Bacteria; phylum Bacillota; class Clostridia; order Christensenellales; family Borkfalkiaceae; genus HGM11412. The sequence continues at coordinate 4,213 of JAZRVG010000125.1, forward strand.
AGTATCAATAGCCAAACTTTTAATTTCTTTAAACTCTATAAAAGCACGCTTAATACCTTCCAAAACGTTTTGGTAAATGCTTTCAATATTCCAAATTAAACTGCCGTTTAAAGTTTCCATAGCGTTTTTAAAACGGTAAACTTCCTTCATTTTAATTTCGCCGTTTTCTTCATATCCTACGATATGCCTACCGCTTGACGCACCAAGGTCTATTGCTAAATAATATTTATTGCCCATATTTACTCCTTAATTATTTATAATAATTACATTTTACAACATTTATTTAAAACTTGCAATAATTTCTTAAAATTTATTAAAAAAGAGCGTAGAAATTCCACGCCCTTAATTATTTAATTACGCTTGTTCAACTTTTTCAAGAAGTTTAAGGTCAACGCCCTTATCACTAATCTTGATAATTTCAACTTTAACGGTATCGCCGATAGATAAAACTTCTTCAACGCTGTCAATTCTCTTTTCGCTCATTTTGGAAATGTGAATCATACCGTCTTTCATAGGAGTAAGTTCACAGAAAGCACCAACTTTCGGTAAAATTCTTACTACGGTTGAAATGAACATATCGCCAACTTCAAGTTCTTTTGCGATAGATTGAATAATTGCTTTCGCTTTATTTGCTCTATCCATATTTTCGTCGTAAGTTGCGATAAATACTTTTCCGTCGTCGTTAATATCAATCTTAACGCCCGTTTCATCAATAATTTTATTGATAGTCTTTCCGCCGGAACCGATAACGTCCTTAATTTTCTCGGGGTCAATATTGAAACTGATAATTTTCGGAGCGTATTTAGAAAGTTCTTTATTAACTTCTGGAATACATTCAAGCATTTTATTTAAAATGAAGTGTCTGCCTTCGTTTGCTTGACTAATTGCTTGACGTAAAATCTTTTCGTCAATACCCTTAATTTTAATATCCATTTGAATTGCGGTAATACCTTTAACGGTACCTGCAACCTTAAAGTCCATATCGCCAAGGAAGTCTTCCAAACCTTGAATATCGCTCATAACGGAAACTTTACCGCTTTCAACGTCTTTGATAAGACCCATAGCGATACCGGCAACAGGACGTTTAATAGGAACGCCTGCGTCCATTAAAGCCATAGTTGAACCACAAACAGACGCTTGTGAAGTAGAACCGTTTGAAGATAAAACTTCACTTACAAGTCTAATAGCATACGGGAATTCTTCTTCGCTTGGAATAACCGGTTCAAGTGCTCTTTCTGCAAGTGCTCCGTGACCGATTTCACGACGGCCCGGGCTCTTTAACGCTCTTGCTTCGCCAGAAGCGTAACCCGGCATATTGTAGTGGTGAATATATCTCTTTTGAACTTCGTCGTCAAGTCCTTCTAATTTTTGAACTTCACTAATAGTTCCCAAAGTACAAGTAGTTAAAACTTGAGTTTGTCCTCTCGTGAATACGCCGGTTCCGTGAACTCTCGGTAATACGCCGTGTTCACACCAAATAGGACGAATTTCAGTAAGTTTTCTTCCGTCCGGACGAACGCCTAAGTTAGTGATTTTTGCTCTAACTTTTTCTTTGGTAATGTAGTAAAGAGAATCTTTGATTTCTCTTGCCATATCGGGATAGATATCGGCAAAGTGTTCCAAACAGTCTTTTTCTACTTCGTCTTGACGGGCTTGTCTTTCTTCTCTGTCAAAAGTATCTAAAGCATAGTCAAGTTTTTCGCTTGCGTAAGCACGAACTTCTTTATCTAAATCTTCGGGAACGTGGTAAAGGTCCATTTCAATTTTGGTTTTACCGCATTCTTTAACGATGCCTTCAATAAATTCGCATTGACGTTTGATTTCTTCGTGACCGAATAAGATAGCCTTAATCATTTTTTCGTCTTCAATTTCTTTAGCACCTGCTTCAACCATCATGATTGCGTCTTTCGTGCCGGAAAGGTAAAGACTTAATTCGCTCTTTTCACGTTGTTCGCTATCGGGGTTGATAATATATTCACCGTCAACCATACCGACTTGTACCGAACCGGTAGGACCTTGCCAAGGAATATCACTTATTGATAAAGCGATAGAAGAACCGAGCATTGCAAGTGGTTCCGGCATAATATTCGTATCAACCGATAAAGCGGTTGCAATAACCGTAACGTCGTTAAAAATACCCTTTGGAAATAAAGGACGGATAGGTCTGTCAATTAAACGGGAAACCAAAATGGCCTTATCGCTTGCACGACCTTCTCTTTTCTTGAAACCGCCCGGAATTTTACCAACGGCATACATTTTTTCTTCATAATCAACGCTTAACGGGAAGAAGTCCATACCTTCTCTTGCGGTAGGAGCCATGGTAACGTTAACCATAACAACCGTTTCACCGCATCTAATAAGACACGAACCGTTAGCCTGTTGAGCGTATTTACCTACTTCAACTTTAACTTCACGTCCGCCGATTTCGGTAGTAAACACTTTAAAATTTTCTAACATAATTTCTCCTTGTTCTAATTTTTGGGAACTCTTTTCCCTATTTATTTTGAACTGTTTTTCAACCTAAAAAACAGTATTTTACAAATTTTATAAAATTGAAAAATGGGGAGTATCAAAAAATACACCCCAAAATTTAATTATTTTCTTAATCCGAGTTTTGCAATAAGTGCACGGTAACTTTCAATATCTTTATTTTTAAGATAGTCTAAAAGACCTTTTCTTCTACCTACCATTTTCATAAGACCACGACGAGAGTGATTGTCGTTATGATTTAATTTAAGGTGTTCGTTTAAGTGGTTGATACGTTCAGTTAAAAGTGCGATTTGAACTTCGGCAGAACCGGTATCACCATCGTGAGTTTTGTAAGTTTCAATAATGTTTGTTTTGATTTCTTTTTCCATTTTAATTATCCTCCGTTATGGAATTATTCGCTTTAAGCAGAGTTAACCGTTGAGTATTCGCATAAACCCAGCCCAAAGTACGCATATATGTTAACATATATTTTTTAAAAAAGCAAACGTTTTTAAGTGCTTATTCGTAAAGTTTATTCTTTTCGGCAATAATTTCGTCAACTTTTTGAACGTATGTAGGAACGTCTTTTGGAGAGCCGTATCTTTCTATGCGGTTTTCTTCTAAAAACACCCTTTTTGAAACGGCGTTCGCTCCGCAAGCAATATTGTTTGAAGTTTCTTCCATTACGTCCACGTTGTAAACGCACTCTTTACCCTTTTTGGCGTAACCTACGTTTTCAAGATTTTCAACGGCGTATTTTTGGCGGTATAAGTAGTAAGGCTCGTAGCCGTTTTCCTTCGCCGTTTTTTCGGCGTAATCTATCATTTTGTAAATCTCACCTTCGGGTAAACGGGAAATGCGTTCTTTTAGTTTAGAACCCCTTTTTACGCATAGCGTATGTACGGTAAAATTATCGGGGTTTAGTTCTATAATTTTATCAACCGTCGCTTTAAAATCCCAAAAACTTTCTTCGGGTAACCCTGCTATTATATCGGCGTTTATAATAAAACCGTATTTTTTTGCAAGTTCGTAAACGGTTAAAATTTGCTCCGCCGTATGATTTCTTCCTATAAGTTTAAGCGTTTCGTTCTTAAAAGTTTGCGGATTAACGCAAATTCTCGTTACCGAAAATTCCTTTAAAAGTTTGAGTTTTTCTTCCGTAATAGCGTCCGGTCTACCCGCCTCAACGGTAAACTCCAAACCGCTTTTCAAAAGTGGTTTCAAAGCGTTTAGAATAATTTTCAAATCTTCAATTTCCAAGCATACGGGCGTACCACCGCCGATATATATACTACGCAAATTTTTAAGTAGCGGAATTGAATTTTCTATCTCTTTTTTTAATGCCAAAGAGTATTCGTGAGCGTAGGTTGATTTTTTTATTTCTTGTGAAATAAACGAACAGTATTCGCACCTTGACGGGCAAAACGGAATACCGATAAAAAGGTCGGAATACTCCCCTTTTAAGTCAATAATACCCTTTTGGTTTTCTATAATTTTTTTGGTTAAATCTATCTTTTTATCGCTAACACCGAAAACTTTTTTAAACTCTTTTTCAAAATTTTCACCGAAAGAATAAGCCATTTTTATAGGTCTTATTCCCGTTAAAGCACCCCACTCGAAAGTTTTATTAAAGTGCTTTGAAAGTAAATCGTAAAGCCCTAATTTCGAAAAACGCTTTTCGTAACGCTTAAACTCTAATTCGCTAAAAAATTCTTTTGTGTTTTCGTAAGAAAAAGTTTCGTTAAACGCCGAAAAAGTGTTGTAAAATACATTTTTTTCGTTGTGTGCAACGTGAGATATTTCTACCGAATTTACGTCGCAAAACATAGCGATAACTTCTTCTAAATCTTTTTTATAATAGTCTTTATTAGTTGTTATCATAAGTAATAATTTATAGGATTGTTCTTTATTTCGTTTTCTATCGTGGTAGATTCTCCGTGCCCCGATAAAACCTTTTTATCTTTGTATTTATAAAGGCTTTTTATAGAATTTTTAAGCATATCTATATCGCCCGTCGGAAAGTCGTATCTACCGAAACTTCCGTTAAAAAGCGTATCTCCCGAAAAGATAATATCTTCCCACAAATAGCAAACGCTACCCGATGTATGCCCCGGGGTGTTTATAACGGTAAACTCAAAGCCGAAAAGGTTGATTTTCTCTCCGTTTTTAAGAGTTTTTACTTCAAATTTTTCAACTTTTTCGCCAAAAATTTCTTCAAGCGTTATTTCTTCGTCCTTTAAATTTTCCGCCTCGTTTTCGCCTATATAAACGGTCGCACCACGCTTGTAAAAACCGTAAACTCCGCCTATATGGTCAAAGTGACAATGCGTTAAAAGTACTGCTTTTATTCTAAAATCGTTCTTTAATTCTTCAAGTTGCAAAAATGCGGAATTTCCGCCTATATCTATCGCTACTGCGTCACGGGTTTCTTCGTTTACCAAAATATAAGCGTTGGTTTTTAAAGCACCCAAATTATAAGTATAAAGTTTCATTAAAAACTACTCCTAAACACGTCTTTAACTTTCGGGTCGTTTTTGATTTCTTTAATCAATAAATCAAGGTCTTCTTTTTTATTGATTTTTACCGTAATATCAACTATTGAACTGTGAGTTTTTGCATCCACTCTACCGTTAATTGCAAGTATGAACAAATTGTATTTTTTGCAACCGTTTGAAACGGAAGGAAGTAAAACTGCGTCTTCGTCCGCTTGAATTCTTAAACTTGCGGTATAGCCTTCTTGTCCCTTTTTGCCCGTCCACTCCGCAGGAAGTAATCTTCCTTCGTCTTCGTTTCTCATATTCGGGCAGTCTTTTCTGTGAACGGTTACTCCACGCCCACGAGATACAAAACCGACTATTTCGTCCCCCGGAACGGGATTACAACACCTTGAAAATCTTATAAGCAAACCGTCAACGCCCTTTATCGTTACGTCGCCCGTAGAGTGAATAACTTTTGAAATTGCACTCGTCGGGTAATGGCTTTCTTTTTGCGGAGTTTCCTTTTTGTAAAAATCAATAAGTTTAATTAAAATTTGGTTAACTGTTACCGCACCACAACCGACGGCGGCGTACATTTCTTCCACGTTTACGAATAAGAATTTTTCGGAAATTCTCTTAAACGCTTGCGTAGAACAAAGTTCACCGAAAGAATAGCCCTTGTTTTTGGCTTCGCTTTCAAGCATTTGCTTACCGAGTTTAATCATATCGTCCGCCATTTCTTTTTTGAAGAAGGCTTTGATTTTTGCTCTTGCTCCGCTACTTTTTGCTATTTTAAGCCAGTCCCAAGAAGGTCCTTTACTGTTGTTTGAAGTGATAATTTCAACTACGTCGCCAACTTGTAAAACTGTGTTTAACGGCATCATTTTACCGTTGATTTTAACGCCTACGCACTTGTTGCCGACTTCCGTATGAATACGGTAAGCAAAATCTATTGCCGTACTGTCTTTAACCAAACTTATAACTTTACCCTTCGGGGTAAATACTAAAAGTTCGGTGTTGTATATATCGTCTTTTATAGATTCCAAGAACTCTTTACTGTCTTTAAGACCGCCTTGCCACTCCATAACTTCACGAATCCAAGACAAACGCTTATCAAAACTGTCCGAACTTGCCTTTTTTTCTTTGTATTGCCAGTGAGCCGCTATACCAAATTCGGCGGTATTGTTCATTTCGTAAGTTCTTATTTGAATTTCAAAAACCTTACCGAAAGAAGTTACTACCGTAGTGTGTAAACTTTGATACATATTTTCTTTCGGCATTGCTATATAATCTTTAATTCTACCAGGGAGCGGATTCCAACGCTCGTGAATTTTACCTAATAATTCATAGCATTCTCCAACGGTATTCACCAAAACCCTAACGGCAGTTAAATCGTAAATTTGGTCAAGAGTTTTGTTTTGCGATTTCATTTTTTTGTAGATACTGTAAAAATGTTTAGGTCTGCCGTAAACGTCACCTTTTATATTGCTTTCTTTTAAAATATCTTCAATTTCTTCAACTACTTTCGCAACGAATTCTCTTCTTTCTTCAATTTTTAAATTGATATTTACAACTAAATATTCGTACGCTTCGGGGTCGGTGTATTTTAAGCATAAATCTTCAAGTTCGCACTTTATTGAAGATATACCGAGCCTACCTGCAAGCGGAGCAAAAATTTCAAGTGTTTCGTTTGCTATTTTAAGTTGGCGTTCACGTGATAAAAAATTAAGCGAACGCATATTATGAAGCCTGTCGGCAAGTTTTATAATGATAACTCTTATATCTTTTGCCATAGAAACGAAAATCTTTTTAAAATTTTCGGCTTGCTCTTCTTCTTTGGACTTAAACTCAATTTTATCAAGTTTGGTAACGCCTTCAACAAGTTCCAAAACTTCTTCGCCGAACTCGTTTTCTATATCGTAAGCACTAACGGGCGTATCTTCCAAAACGTCGTGCAAAAAGGCGGCGGCAATAGTGTTTGCGTCCATTGAAAGTTCAAGCAAAATTTCCGCAACGGCAACGGGGTGAATAAAATATTCTTCACCCGACGCACGCTTTTGATTTTTATGAGCGTCCTTTGCAAAATAGTAAGCCTTTCTTAAAAATTGAGCCTCACTTTCGTTATATATTTCGTCTATTTTTTCAAGTATAGTTTTTGCCATATTATTTTCCGTTTTTTATTCCACTTAAATAATTATAAATTTTAGAATTCGTTAAATCGTTTTTAACGCCTTGATTAACTTTTAAAACGGTATTTTCGGTAAAAAATCCTAATTCTTTAAAGGTTTCCCCCGCAAAAAGATAAGTTATACCGAAAGTATTTCCGCCATAGTTTAAGTATGCGTCAATAACGCTTACCGCACCTTGTTTGCTTGATAAAATTATATGCTTGTAAACTGCAATAAAATCTTCACGCTTAACGGAAAAATCAAGATTTAAAAAATCGTTTACCGTTGCCGTACCCGTTTTAATTTTCTTTATAATTTCGCAAATTTTACTAAATTCGTTTTGTACTTCTATAAACTTTACAAACCCTTTAAAACTCTCTCTTCCGTTGAACACCGAAAGGTTAATTTCAAACACCAAAGTTTTATCTTCGTTTGAGTTTATAATAGGCAAATATTCAAGCCCGTTAAAATACATAAAATCTATATTTTCGCAAGGAATTGCAATATGTTTTGAGCCGTCTTTTATAGGGTAAGAATTCATTTTTTGAGCATTTATCGCAAATACGGGTTTTCTGTTTCCTATACCGCAAGGCTCAAATAACGAAAGTTCTTTTACTAAACGCATAGAGAATTTTTCGGTAATATAAGCGTCAACTTCAAACTGTTTTTCAAGAAGTTCCGAAGGAATATTTTTCTCTATATAGTCGTTAAGCCCGATAGCAAATTCTTCAAGATTTTCGTAATAAATGGTAACGCCGGCGGCTTGCGAATGCCCACCGTAGTCAACCGTTAAATCTTTAACCGAAGTTAACGCTTCAAAAATATTAACGCCTTCTATTGAACGTGCCGAACCGTGATAATATTCTCCGCTTTTTGATAGTAAAACGGTAGGCATATTATATTCTTCGGTAATTTTTGCGGCAACTATACCGAGTAATCCGTTTTGCCAGTTTTCGCCGTACAAAACTATAACTTTGCCGTAATTTCCTTTAACTTTAAGTTGCTCTTTACATATTCTTAAAAGTTCGTCGCACTTCTCTTGTCTTGCAATATTATAGTTTGATAACTTTTTGGAAAGTTCGTTAATTTCACTAAAACTTTCGGTGTTTAAAAGTTTTAAAGCGGAGTATGCGTCGCCCATACGCCCTGCGGCGTTAATTCTCGGTGCAAGCATAAAAGCAAGCGTTGTGGAAGTTATATCTTTTGCTCCCGAAATATCAAGCAAAGCCTTAATTTGCGGTCTGCATTTATTAGAACGCATTATAGATAATCCACGAGCAACCAAAGAACGGTTTTCGCCTATTAAAGGCATACTGTCCGCCACCGTTGCAATAGCAACCAAATCTAACAAAGAATTTGCCTTTTCGCCTATTAAAGCAAAAGCAAGTTCGTAAGCAACGCCTGCCCCCGATAAACAATCAAAACCGAATTCTTGATTAGGAAACTTACAGTTTACCGTTACGCAATCGGGAACTTCTTCGGGTATTTCGTGGTGGTCGGTAACTATAATATCAACGCCCAAATCTTTTATATATTCAACTTGCTCTTTACCGCTAATACCGCAGTCAACCGTAATTATAAGGTCGGGGAAATAATTGTCAATAACTTCGTCAATTATTTTTTGAGATAAGCCGTAGCCGTTTTCTCTTTCGGGAATAACCGAATACACGTTTAAACCGAAAGTTCTTAAAGCGTTTGATAAAATGGTTGACGCACAAATTCCGTCGGC
>JAZRVG010000126.1:0-9381 GCA_045599025.1 Christensenellaceae bacterium
ATTATATTATTTTAAGGGAATAAAATTTTTTGAAAAACGAAGTTGCCGATTACCTTTTTCATCAAGGTACAAATTTTAACACATACGAATATTTAGGTGCTCATTTTACTACGGTAAACGGTGTAAGCGGAGTTATGTTTAGAACTTGGGCTCCAAACGCAGTTGAAGTTTCAGTCGTTGGCGATTTTAACGGTTGGCAAAACGGAAAAACCCGTATGCAAAAACTTGACGGCGGTGTTTACGAAGTTTTTGTTGAAAATTTAAAAGAGTACGATTTATATAAATTTGCAATTAAAGGCAAAAACGGTAAAACGGTATTAAAATCCGATCCTTACGCATTTTTTAGTGAAAATTCGCCGAGTACCGCATCTAAAATTTACGAACTTAACGGTTACGGGTGGCAAGATAAAGAGTATTTTGAAAATAACAAAAACCGCAATATAATAAAAAGCCCCGTAAACATTTACGAAATGAATTTAACTTCGTTTAAGCGTAAAGAAAACGGCGATTATTATACTTACGAAGAACTTATTTTGGAACTTGTTCCGTATTTAAAAGAAATGAATTATAACTTCGTTGAATTTATGCCACTATCGGAATTTCCGTTTGACGGTTCGTGGGGGTATCAAGTAACGGGTTATTATTCTGTAACTTCCCGTTTCGGCACACCGAAACAATTTATGAAGTTGGTTGATTCTCTCCATAAAGAAAATATAGGTGTAATTTTAGACTGGGTTCCCGCTCATTTCCCGAAGGACAGCCACGGTTTATACGAATTTGACGGCGAGCCTTTATACGAATATCAAGGGAAGGACAGGCAAGAAAACGCAAACTGGGGAACAAGATATTTTGACGTCGGTAGAGAAGAAGTTCAAAGTTTCTTAATTTCAAACGCAGTTTTCCTTTTTGAAAAATTCCACATTGACGGTTTAAGAGTTGACGCCGTTGCTTCAATGCTTTATCTTGATTACGATAAAAAACCGGGCGAGTGGGTGCCGAATATCTACGGCGACAATAAGAATTTAGAAGCGATAGCCTTTTTTAAAAAACTCAATAACGAAGTGTTTAAGCGTTACCCTTACGCTTTAATGATTGCCGAAGAATCTACCGCAAACGTAAAAATTACCGGTAGAACGGACGAAGGTGCGTTGGGCTTTAATTTTAAATGGAATATGGGTTGGATGAACGACGTTTTGTCTTATTTTTCGGTTGACCCGTATTTTAGGCATTACGACCATAATAAAATGACTTTTTCGCTCACTTACGCATATACCGAGAATTTTATTTTACCTATATCGCATGACGAAGTGGTGCACGGTAAAAAATCGTTATTAGATAAAATGCCCGGAAGTTATGAAGATAAATTTGCAAATAACAGAGCGTTTTTAGGTTATATGTTTGCTCACCCGGGTAAAAAACTTACTTTTATGGGTGAAGAATTCGGGCAGTTTAAAGAGTGGAATTATGAAGAAGGTTTAGAATTTTTCTTAAAATGCTATCCTATGCATAACGCTTTATCTACTCTTTATAAAGATATTAACGCCTACTACTTAAAAACCGACGCTCTTTGGTCTATAGACGACGGTTGGAACGGTTTTAAGTGGATAGAAGTAAACGATAAAGACAATAACTTTTTTGCTTTTAAACGAATAGGCGAAAGCGGAAAAGAAGTCGTAGTTTTAGTAAATTTAAGCGGAAACGACTTAAAATATTATTTCATTAACACCGATAAAGGCGAATACGAAGTAGTTTTAAGCAGTGATAAAAAGATTTACGGCGGAAAAGAAAAATTTAAAAAGAGAAAATACAAAGCCGTAAAGAACAGAAACACGAAAAAGACGGGGTTTTATGTAAATATTTCAAAACTTTCGTTTATTTATCTTGAAAAACAATAATTGATAAGTGTGATTTGGAGGAAAAAATGTTATCAAAGAAAAAATGTATTGCAATGTTGCTTGCAGGTGGTCAAGGAAGTAGATTGTACGCATTAACCACCAAAATAGCAAAACCGGCAGTTCCTTTCGGTGGAAAGTACAGAATTATAGACTTTCCGCTTTCAAACTGCGTAAATTCGGGTATAGATACGGTTGGCGTACTCACGCAATATCAACCGCTCGTTTTGAACGAATATATCGGTAACGGGCAACCTTGGGATTTAGACCGTAACTTCGGCGGAGTTCATATTCTTTCGCCGTATCAAGCCAAAGAAGGTTCGGAGTGGTATAAAGGAACGGCAAACGCAATTTACCAAAATATGTACTTTATAAAAATGTACAACCCCGAGCACGTTTTAATTTTATCGGGCGATCACATTTATAAAATGGATTACAGTGATATGCTTGCAAAACACATTGAAAGTAATGCCGATTGTACCATAGCCGCTATAAAAGTACCTTTAAGCGAGGCGTCCCGTTTCGGTATCTTAAACGTAACCGAAACAGGTCAAATTTACGAATTTGAAGAAAAACCCAAACAACCTAAAAGCGATTTAGCGTCAATGGGTATTTATATTTTCAAAGCGGAAAAACTTTACAAATATTTGGAAGAAGACGAAAAACTTACCGATACCAAAAACGACTTCGGTGCAAACGTTTTACCACGTATGCTTTCGCTCGGCGAAAAAATGATGTCCTACGAATTTGACGGTTACTGGAAAGACGTAGGAACTATTCCTTCGCTTTATCAAGCGAATATGGATTTGCTCGGCGATACTCCTAATTTTGATATTGACGACAGTTCTTGGCCTATCCGTTCAAGAAATCCTATCGCACCACCGCATTATATTGCGGACGGAGCAAGGGTAGTCAATTCGGCTATCGTTTCGGGTTGCGAAATTGAAGGTACGGTAGAAAATTCAATACTTTCGCACGACGTAACCGTTGAAAAGGGTGCAGTTGTAAAAAACAGTGTAATTTTCAGTAATTCGGTTATTAAAAAGGGTGCGGTTATAGAACACGCTATTATTGACGAAAACGTCGTTATAGGCGAAAACGCAGTAGTTGGAAATATTACGGACGATGAAAAAATAGCGGTAGTTGCAAGAAACGTTGAAATTGAAAACGGCGGTGTCGTAAACGCAGGCGATATCGTAGAGAAAAAGGCGTAAGGGGGAGCAAAAATGAACGCATTAGGTTTAGTATTTTCAAATATTCACGACGATTCAATTCCCGAACTTACGCAACTTCGTACAATGGCTTCAATTCCGTTTTGCGGAAGATACAGGCTCGTTGACTTTGCTTTATCAAGTATGGTCAATTCGGACATCACGAAAGTGGGAATAATAACTAAAAGTAACTATCAATCTTTAATGGACCACGTTGGTTCTGGTAAGGATTGGGATTTGGCAAGAAGACACGGTGGTTTAAGAATTTTACCGCCTTTCGGCTTAAAGCAAAACGTTTTATACAATACCCGTTTAGAGGCGTTAAGGGGTGCTCAAAACTTCTTAAACAAGAGTGAAGAAGAATACGTAGTTATGACGGATTGCAATATAGTTTGCAATATGAACTACGAAGAACTTTTAAACGCTCACGTTAAGAGCAACGCCGATATTACTATGGTTTACGTTAAAAAACCTTATACGGTAATGAAAGATAAAACGAATAATATCGTTTTGAACGTAAACGGCGAAAACAGAGTAACGGACATTTACTTTAACCCACGCACGCAAGAAGACGTTAATTTATATACTAACGTTTGTATTTTAAAGCGTAGGCACTTGCAAGCACTTATAGCGGACGGTTTTGCACACGGTTACAGTCATTTCGTTCGTGATATTTTGGCAAGAAACACTCAAAATATGAGAATTTTTGCTTACGAACATAAAGGTTATTTCGTAGAAATAAATTCTTTAAACACTTACTATACCGAATCTTTAAAATTACTTGAAAAGCCTATTCGTGACGAAGTGTTTAGAAAAGTTGACGTATTCACGAAAGTAAAAGATTCCGCACCAACCAAATACGGTGCAAACGCAGTGATAAAGAATTCGCTTGTAGCGGACGGTTGTTCTATTGAAGGAACGGTTGAAAATTCCATTATATTTAGGGGAGTTAAAATCGGTAGGGGAACGGTCGTTAAAAATTCAATTTTAATGCAAGGAACTATCACGGGCGAAAACGTAAGTTTAAACGCAATTATCACCGATAAGAGCGTTGTTATTAAAGATAGGCGTGTACTTTCGGGTTGTGAAAGTCATCCGTTCTATATAGGTAAAAACAGTATAATTTAAAGGAGTTAGTAATGGCAACTGCTAAAAAAACGACCACTAAAAAAACAACGACAACAAAGAAGGCAACTACCAAAAAAGTTGAAGTAGAAATAACTAAAAAACCGTCGGTTTTATTCGTTGCAAGCGAAGCAAATCCGTTTGCCGGTACGGGTGGACTTGCCGACGTTATCGGCTCTCTTCCGAAGGCCCTTGCAAAAAACGGTAATTTTGACGTAAGAGTAGTAATACCACTTTACAAAACTTTCTCTTCGCTTTATAGAGATAAAATCCGTTTCGTAGGAAATTTCAACGTTCCGCTTGCTTGGAGAAATCAATATTGCGGTTTGTTTGAATACGAACACGAAGGCGTTAAATTCTATTTTTTAGATAACGAATATTATTTTAAAAGAGACGGTTATTACGGCTTTTACGATGACGGAGAAAGATTTGCTTTCTTCTCAAAAGCCTCTCTTTGCTTAATGCAATATTTAGATTTTTATCCAAACGTTTTGCACGCACACGACTGGCAATCGGCTCTTTCGGTTATTTACTTAAAAACTCTTTACCGTAACGCATACGGCTATGATAATATTAAAGCAATGTTCACTATTCATAACATTGAATATCAAGGTAAATACGGAAGAGAAGTTTTAGGCGATTTGTTCGGTTTAGGCGACGAATTCTACGATATAGTTGAATACGACGGTTGCATTAACCTTTTAAAAGGTGCTATCGTTTGTGCTGATAAAGTTTCAACGGTAAGCCCGAGTTACGCAAACGAAATTAAGTATGATTTCTTCTCTCACGGTTTGTCACCGATAACTAATTTATTTGCGTTTAAAACGCTTGGTATATTAAACGGAATAGACGAGCAAGTTTATAATCCCGAAAAGGACGAATGCTTGTTCAAAAACTATACGGTAAACGATTTAAGCGGTAAAAAAGAGTGTAAAAAAGAACTTCAAAAAATGCTCGGTTTACCCGAAAAGGAAAACGTTCCCGTTGTAGCAATTATTTCCCGTTTGGTATCACATAAAGGTTTAGACCTTATAAAAGCAATAATTCACGAAATATTGTCCGAAGACTTGCAACTTGTAATTTTAGGTAAGGGAGAAAGACAGTACGAAGATTTCTTCACGAATATTGCCGAACAATATAAAGGTAAATGTCGCACGATAGTTGCATATAATAAAGATTTATCGTCAAAAATATATTCGGGTGCAGATATTTTCTTAATGCCTTCAAAACAAGAGCCTTGCGGACTTTCTCAAATGATAGCGTGCCGTTACGGAACTATTCCCGTAGTAAGAAAAACGGGTGGACTTTCCGACAGTATTACGGCACATAATTACGATAGAACTACGGGCAACGGTTTTATTTTTGAAAACTATAACGCACACGAATTGCTTTACGTTTTAAAGGATGCCGTATATACTTTCGGCAATAAAGAAGAGTGGTCAGCCCTTCAACAAAATGCTATGACAACGGATTTTTCTTGGCAAAAGTCCGCAAAACAATACGAACTTATTTTTAACGAATTACTATAAGGAGTGACTATGAATAAAAATACTATGTCGGCAAAAGAGGCAAAGGAAATTTTAGAAGGAAAACTTTCAAGATATTTCGGCGTATCTTTTTCCGAGGCAGACAAAGAGCAAATGTATAAAGCAACGGTTATGACCGTTAGAGATATTTTGCTTGAAAAAAGAAAGTGTTACCACGACGTTATCAAAAGAGAAAAGGGTAAGAGAGTTTACTATTTATGTATGGAATTCTTGCTTGGCCGTTCTTTAAAGAATAACGTATACAATTTAGGCATTGAAAAATCTATTTCCGAAGTTTTAAAACAAAAGGGTATGACGCTTGAAGATTTATACGAGAGCGAGCCGGACGCAGGTCTTGGTAACGGTGGTTTAGGAAGACTTGCCGCTTGCTTTATGGATGCTTTGGCATCGGGCGATTATCCTGCAACGGGATTTTCAATCCGCTACGAATACGGCTTGTTCAAACAAAAAATAGTTGACGGTTGGCAAATGGAACTTCCCGACGTATGGCTTCCGGGTGGCGAAGTATGGCTTACTCAACGCCTTGACAAGACTTATAAAATTAAATTTGACGGTAGAGTTATAGAAAACTGGACGGATAAAGGTATGAAAGTTAAGCAAGTTGACTGTACCGAAGTTGAAGCCGTTCCTTACGATATGATGATATCGGGTAAAGACTGTGAGGCCGTTTCTATTTTAAGGCTTTGGGCTGCAAGAAGTACCTCTAACTTTGATATGAATTCCTTCTCACAAGGAAATTATATGGAAAGTATGAAACAAAGCAGTGAAGCGGAACTTATTTCAAAAGTTTTATACCCGTCGGACAACCACTTTGAAGGTAAATCTTTAAGGCTTAAACAACAATACTTTTTAGTATCGGCAAGTTTGCAAAATATTTTGGAAGACCATTATCACAGATATGGCACTTACGACAATTTGCCCGATAAAGTTGCAATTCACATTAACGATACGCACCCCGCATTATGTATTCCCGAACTTATGAGATTACTTATGGACGAACACGGCTACACTTGGGACGGAGCGTGGAAAATCGTTACGGGAACGGTTGCTTACACAAACCATACCGTTATGCCCGAAGCGCTTGAAAAGTGGAACGAAGATTTACTTGAAAGAAGACTTCCGAGAATTTACGCAATTTTAAAAGAAATTAACCAACGTTTCTGCGGAGAAATGTGGCAAAGATTTCCGGGAGACTGGGACAAAATTGAAAAAATGAGCATATTTAGTCACGGTCAAATCCGTATGGCTAATTTAGCGGTAGTAGCGTCTTATAAAGTAAACGGTGTATCGGCACTTCACAGTGATATAATCAAAAAGAGTGTTTTCCCCGAATTTTACGAAGTTTACCCGAATAAATTTACAAACGTAACTAACGGTATTGCTCATAGAAGATGGCTTTGCCAATCAAATAAAGAGTTATCTTCACTTTTAACCGACCTTATAGGCGACGGTTTTGTTAAAGATGCGTCAAACCTTGAAAAATTAAAGGCGTTTGAAAACGATAAGCAAGTTTTAGAAAAATTAAACGAAATAAAACTTACCAAAAAACAACAACTTTGCGAGCATTTAAGCAAAACGCAAGGGGTAATTCTTAACCCAAACACGCTTTTTGACGTTCAAGCAAAACGTCTTCACGAATATAAACGCCAACTTTTAAACGCTATGAATATAATTTCTATTTATAACGATTTAAAAGAAAATCCCGATTTACCGGTAGAACCTAAAACGTTTATTTTTGCGGCAAAGGCTGCTCCCGGATACTATCTTGCAAAGGAAATTATCAAACTTATTTGCTATATAGCCAAAGATATTGATAATAATCCTAACAAGAAGATAAGGGAAAAATTAAAAGTAGTATATCTTGAAGATTACAACGTAACGTTAGCGGAAAAACTTATGCCTTCCGCCGAAGTAAGCGAACAAATTTCAACGGCAGGTAAAGAAGCAAGCGGAACGGGTAATATGAAGTTTATGATAAACGGTGCGTTAACTATCGGCACGCTTGACGGTGCAAACGTTGAAATGAGCGAGGCGGTAGGGCTTGATAATATTTATATTTTCGGCTTAAAAGCACACGAAATTGACGAAATGTGGCTTCACGGCTATAATGCAAGCGAATTTTACAAGAACAACCATAAACTTCAAAAAGTTATAGAAGCGTTAAAAGTAGGCTTTAACGGAGAAAGTTTCTCGGGAATTGCCGATTATCTTTTAACGGGCAACAGAGTAGCCGATCCGTATATGTGTATGGCGGACTTTAACGACTATCAAAAAACCCGTGAAAAAATGGAAAAAGATTATTTAGACAAAATGCTTTGGGCTAAAAAATCTCTTATCAACGTTGCAGGTGCAGGCAGATTTGCCGCCGATAGAGCAATTAAAGAATACGCAGAAAATATTTGGGGCTTAAAACCGATTAGATAATATGAATTTTTATTTTAATCCGCTTGACGAAAAGTGTAAAAACGTAGTAGGCGGAATATCACAAAGGAAAAATTTAATATTAAACGTCTATACCGATTTAGACGCCCTTGATTTACAAGTATATAACGATAAAACCGCCGAGAAGTTTAGCGTGAAAATGACTAAAATTGAAGGTGGTTTTACCGCTACGCTTACAAAACTCAAAAGCGGACTTTACTTTTACTTTTTTTCTCATAATAATCTAAATTTTTACCGTGACAGCGATATAACAAAAACGGTAATTAGCGAAAAAGAGTGTAATTCGGTAGAAGAAATAGAAAAAAATTATTATCAACTTACCGTTTACGAAAAGGCGTTTTCCGTTTATAAAAAGTATGCAGGCGGAGTAATTTATCAAATTTTCCCCGATAGGTTTTTCCGCTATGGCGAAGATTTTTCGGTGGGAAAAGGAAAAATCAAAAGAAAGTGGGGCGAAATGCCTTACTATAAGCCGAACGAGAACCGTAAAATCTTAAATAACGACTTTTTCGGTGGAAATTTAAAGGGAATTGAGAAAAAACTTCCTTACTTAAAGAGTTTAGGCGTAGATATTATATACCTTAACCCTATACAAAAAGCATTTAGTAACCACCGCTACGATGCGAGTGATTATTTAAAAATAGACGACCTTTTAGGAACGGACGAAGACTTTAAAAACCTATGCAAAAAGGCAAAAAGTTTAGGAATAAGCGTTATTTTAGACGGAGTTTTCAATCATACGGGAGACGATAGCGTTTATTTTAATAAGTACGGCAATTTTAATTCGGTTGGAGCGTATCAATCTAAAAATTCTCCGTACTATAAGTGGTATCAATTTGAAAATTTCCCAAACGAGTATAAATCTTGGTGGGGAATTGATATTCTTCCTACGGTAAACAAAAAATCAAAAGATTTTGAAAAATTTATCGCAGGTAAAGGCGGAGTTATAGAGCATTATCTAAATTTAGGTGCGTCGGGTTACAGGCTTGACGTAGTTGATGAACTTCCTTCAAGTTTCGTTAAAAAAATTCGCAAAACTATTAAAGAAAACTCAAAAGATAATTTTTTAATAGGCGAAGTTTGGGAAGACGCTACCAATAAAATTGCTTACGGCACGAGAAGATATTATTTTTCGGGTAATCAATTAGATAGCGTTATGAACTA
>JAZRVG010000127.1:0-16050 GCA_045599025.1 Christensenellaceae bacterium
AATCATAAATATTTATGATTTGAAATCATATTTTAATAATATTTTACTAACTAAATATGACAACTTTTGACAAAATAAAAAATTCTCACAAAATTTTTGCGAGAATTTTATTTTTAGTTTTTATAATTATCGTCCGTTTCGGTTTTTATTGATTTTAAATTGCCGTTTTCGTCGTAAATTTCTATTTCGGTAGTATCATCGGAAGAATTTTCCAAACTGTCGCCGTAAAAATAATCACTGTCAAATTTACTTGCAACAGAATAACCGTTGACTTTTTCTAAATTAAACGGATATTCTTTTCTACCGTTTACTATTCCGTAAACTTCGTTTAATTCTTTAAGTTCAAAATTAAATTCCGAAAGTAAAGATAAAAGTTCCGTTCTCGTTTTACCTTCAATTTGCTTTTTAGCGTTTAGAAGTTGTTCCTTTTTCCCGTCGTAAAGATTTTTTAATCTTTCACGAATAGAATTTTCTTTTTCCTTGTACGCTTTTAACGAATTGTTAAGTTTAATATTTAAAGTAGAAATATCGGCAAGCGAAGATTGAAACTCCGCAAAGAGTTCGTCTTTCTTATCTCCGTCCGTTTCTGCATCCATTTTACTTTTTAAATCGTACATTTTGCGTTTGGCGTTCAAATATTCTTCGCCGTTTAAAAAGTTTGCACGCATTGTTCTTTGAGTTGAAATATTATTCTCCAAACTTTCGTTTAAAGTTTTGTATTCTTCCCCTAAAATTTCAGTAAAACTTTCGGTATATTCGTTTTTAGTTGATTCCAAAAGTTCGTTAAAACGCTTTTCGTACTTTTGAAACAAACTGTTTTTAAGTTCTAAATAACTGTCGTCCACGATAATTTCCTTTCGGTAGGCTAATTTTAAAAACGTTGGCGTTGATTTTTGATAATAAGAACAACTTATCATTAAAATTGCACAAACGAATAAAAAAATTGCTAAAATAAAGCCCGTTATATTTTTATTTTTCATTTTTTCGCACTCCTAATATGTACAAATCTTTTAAGTTGCGAAAAAATATTCTTTTAAAAATTATAAATTTTTAAGATATTCAACTTCTTCGTTGGAAAGTTTTCTAACGCTACCCCTGTCTAAACCCGATAAAGTTAAATCGCCTATTTTAACACGCTTTAAGAATTTAACTTCCTTTTTCTCGGTTAAGAACATTTTTCTAATTTCTCTGTTCCTTCCTTCGGTAACCGTAACGTAGTATTTTGTAAATTCCTTGCTTTCGTCGGCAATTTTAATATTACACTTTTTGGTTTTTACACCGTCAATATAAACGCCACGTTTAAGTCTTTCAATAGCGTCGTAATCTAAAAAGCCTTCAATTTTAACAAGGTATGTTTTGGGTATTTCGTTAGACGGGTGAAGTAAACGGTTGCAAAGGTCGCCGTCATTAGTTAAAATAAGCAAACCTTCACTATCGTAGTCAAGTCTTCCAACGGGGAAAACTCTACCGACTGACGGCGGAAGCAAATCCATAACAGTTTTACGACCTTTATCGTCTTTTACCGTACAAACGTAACCCTTCGGCTTGTTCATCATATAGTAAGAAAACTTTTTAACGTTGTTTACTCTTTTTTCGTCCACGATTATTACGTCGTTTGCGGGGTCAACTTCAAGACCAAGCGAACAAGTTTTACCGTTTACGGTAACTAAACCTTCTTCAATAAGTTTATCACAATTTCTTCTACTTGCTATTCCACATTCTGCAAGATATTTGTTAATTCTCATATAAGCACCTAAAAATTAAATTTCGTACTTATATAGTAAATATTTTTTGTGAAAAAATCAACTCATTTTTTAAATAAATTTCAAAATTACCTATTTTTTCGGGCGAAAGAATATATTCTTCTATATTTTTGCCGTTTATTTTATAAATTATATCGTTTTTTTCGTTTTCAAGTAACGGATACGAAAATTCACCTTCGCAAGATAAACCGAATTTTTTACCATTTTTATCGGTATAAACTTTGTTTATAAAATTTTCGGAATTATAAAGTTCGCAAAGCACGTAATTTAAATAGAGTTCGTCCATAAGTTCCATAGAACGCTCCCACATTTGCGGACTGTTTATAACTACCGAAACAACTTGCATACCGTTTCTATATGACGAAGAAACCAAACAACGCCCTGCTTTTTTAGTATAGCCCGTTTTTATACCGTTTGCTCCGTCATAAAGCGATAACATTTTGTTTTTATTTATCAAAACTCTGTCGTAATCATAACCATCGTTTGAAATATTTATTTTTTTTGTGGAAACAATCTCTTTAAATACTTCGTTTTGAATTGCGTAGGCGGAAATTAAAGCCAAATCTTTTGCAGTTGTGTAATGATTATCGTTAGGTAGCCCGTGCGGATTAACGAAATTTGAGTTATTTGCCCCTAATTTTTTTGCCGTATCGTTCATTAAAGCGATAAAATCGTTATAAGGTATTATTTGATTTGCCAAAACGGTTGCACAATCGTTACCGCTACGGAGCATTAAACCGTATAAAAGTTCTTTTACCGTTAAAACTTCCCCTTCACGAAGATATATGCTTGAACCTTCAATATTCACGCATTTTTTATCAACTTTAATTTCTTTATCTAAATCAAAATTATCAATAACAGTTATAGCCGTTAGAATTTTAGTGGTTGACGCCATAGGCAATTTTTCGTTTTCGTTATATGCGTGAATAACTCTTTTTGAGTTCACTTCCATAACGTATTCGGCACTTGAAACAGTATAAGCGTTTGAAATAAACGGCTTGTAATTCACAAGTTGAAAAGTTGCTATAATTATTGATAATATCGTAAATTTTAAAAGTTTTTCTATTTTATTCATTTATTGTTTGCTCCAAAATTTGAGTAGTTTTTTCAAACACGTTATCAATCAAATCGTCCCGTGTTTTCAGAAATCTGCAACGCCCTTTATTTATAACCAAAAAACCGTGCGGACACATATTCACTACTGCTCCGTTACCGCCTGCAAACTGTTTTCCGTCTTTTTTAAAAATTGTAGTTTCGCCGTATTCTCCACCACCATTTAAAAAACCTAACGTCATTTTTGATACGGGAATTACCGTAACTCCGTCCAAAGTTACAATCGGCTCGCCTATAATATTAGTTGTATTTAACTTTGATAAATTTTCGCCTATTTCTTTACTCAATAATTTAGATATATCACGTGTTTTTGATTTTTGCATTACTTACTCCTTTATTATTTTTAAGTTTACTAATAAAATTTGCAATTAGTTCGTTAATTATACAAATAAAATTAAAACAACTAACAGTTTTTAACTTTATTCCAAATAATTTATCGTTCGTTTCGTACAAATTGGTTTTTATTTTTAAATCAACGCTTTCAAAAAAATCGCTACCGCTATAAAAAAGAGAGTTTAAAAAACTGTTTATCGGTATTAAAGCGGTATAAATTAACGGAGAGTTTAAACCTATATCGTACAAAATGAAAACACTTTTAGGAAAAATTATTTTTGCAAAGTTAAAACCACCGCTTTTTAAGGTTTTTAACGTATTCATATCAATAATTAAAGCAAATTTATTACTTAAATGAATATAAATACCGCCCTTTTTTCGTAATTTTACATACCCCGATATAATTTTTATAAATCCGTAAAGATAAACTGCAAAATAAACTCTTTTTGCATTTACGTCGTAAAAACAAAGAGTTTTTACAATAAAAGGTAAAAAACCTAAAAAGTTTAAAATAAATCCTAAAAGTATCATAAAATTTATAATGTTTAAAAAAAATAAAAAAATACCGTGAACGGAATTTGTTCACGGCATTTATGCTAATTATTTATTATTATTTTTATTATTAGGTTTTTCTATTGACGTTATTTTAACTGCGTTATATTCGTAATCACTTTCCAAACACTTACCGCAATTATCACAAACTTTTAAAGGATTATAATCGCACATATTGCATTCACCGCAATCAATGCACTCTCTATCATACAAAACACATTCTTTTTTCATAAATATATTTTACTACTTTTAATATATTTTTACAATTATTTTTTTACATTTTATAAAAATAAATTTACGAACAAATGTTTGACTTTTTTATTAAACTATGGTAAAATTATCCTATAAAATAAAATCGGGGTGCAAAATGTCAAATATAGAGCAAAAACTTCAAGACTTATACTCTTATATTCAAAATTACACGCAAGAAAACGGCTTTCCGCCAACGGTTAGAGATATTTGTAAAGATTTATCAATTAAATCAACCGCAAGCGTCAATTATTACATAAATAAACTTACGGAACGTGGTTTAATATCTAAAATGGACGATAAAAAAAGAGCCATTACCCTTCCAAAATCTAACGCAAAATCGTTTAGCGTTCCACTTCTCGGTACTGTTACTGCCGGAACTCCTATTTTTGCAGTTGAAAATTACGATACTTATTACGCATTACCCGATGAATTTAATTCCGGCGAACAAACTTTTATGCTTACCGTAAAAGGCGAATCTATGATAAACGCAGGAATTTTTAGCGGAGATAAAATCATAGTTAAAAGGCAAGAATCTGCCGAAAACGGCGAAATCGTTGTTGCTCTTATTGAAGACAGTGCTACCGTAAAACGTTTTTACAGAAAAAACGGTCAAGTAATTCTTCACCCCGAAAACGATTATATGAACGATATGATTTTTGATAACGTTCAAATTTTAGGCGTAGTAACCGGTTTAATAAGAAAATTTTAAGATAAAATATAAAAAAATAGGATATGCTATTAAGCATATCCTCTTTTTAATTGTTGAATAATTTTAAGGTTTTTTCCGTTAGTTCTTCTAAATTGCCACTTATATAATTTATATCTTTAAGCCTTTTAAAAAAAGTAATTTGTCTTTTAGCGTAGTGGCGTGAATTTATTTTAATTGTGTCCGCAAGCGTTGAAAAACCGTTATTCACGATAGCGTCGTACACTTCTTTATAGCCTATTCCTTGCATTGATTGATGCGATAAATTAAGCCCTTTACTCATTAAGCCTTTAACTTCTTCAATAAGACCTTTTTCAAGCATTTCGTCAACACGCTTGTTTATTCTATCGTATAAAACATGCCTATCGTGGTCAATCATAACGGCAGTATAATCGTAGCGTGGCGTTTCTTTATCGTTTTGCTCGGATTTCGGTTTACCCGTTCCGTAATAAATTTCCAACGCTCTAACCACCCTAACAACGTCGTTTTCGTGTATCTTTTCGCAAGAAACGGGATCAACTTTTTTAAGTTCGTTATAAACGTAACTTGCTCCCTTTTCTTTTGCTAAATTAAGGAATTTATCTCGTATTTCGGTATTTTCTGCAATATTACCGTAACTCATTTTATATAGAATAGAATTTATATAAAAACCCGTTCCACCGCAAATTATAGGGGTTTTGCCCTTTTTTAGAAGGTCATCAACGATAGGTTTTGCCAAATTTTCATAGTCAAACACCGAAAAATCGTCAAAAGGAGACGCTACGTTTATTAAATGATGCTTTACTTCCGCTTGTTCTTCTAACGTAGGCTTTGCAGTTCCTATGTTTAATTCTTTATAAACGGCAAGAGAATCGGCGGAAATTATTTCGGTGTTCAATTTTTTTGCTAAATTTATGCTTAAAGCCGATTTTCCCGAACCTGTAGGTCCACAAACTATTATAATTTTTCCGCTCATACTATTCTTTTAAACCACTTGTCAATTTCTTGTCTTGTAATTCTTACTGCGATAGGTCTTCCGTGCGGACATTTGAGCGTTATATTGTTGTTTAAAAGTTTCAAAAGAGAATTCACTTCCGAATTATCTAACGATTTTCCTGCTTTTATTGCAGATTTACATGCTTTTTGCATAAGTTTTTCGTTTATAAATTCGGGAATATGATTATCGTTCAAATAATCGTCGTGCAAAACGTCTTCAAAAAAGGCGTTAATGTCCATATCTGTAAGTTCGCTTGGAATAGATAAAACGGTAAAATCGCCGTCAACGTCCTTAACTTCAATGCCTAACCCGTTTAAATACGATTGTTTTGCATATAATTTTTCGTAATCGTAAGGATTTAATTTTAATACGAACGGAATAAGCAAAGGTTGAACGCTTATAGTTTTATTATCAAAATCGTATAAAATTTTATTATACAAAAGTCTTTCGTGTGCGGCGTGTTGGTCTATCATATACATATCGCCGTTGCCTTCCAAAATTAAGTAAGTGTTTAATACTTGCCCTATATATTTTAAGTCTAACTTATTTTGAACTTCCGTTTGTGTAGCCGTTTCTTCTAACTTTTTACGTTCCAATTCTTCTATGTATTTTTTATTTTCGGCAAATACGTCAATAGCACTTTGAGTTTTCTTTTCTTCGTTTTCAAATATCTCTTTACGGCGTTTTTCTTGCTCTTTCAAATACAATTTCGTAGGCTTGCCGTTGTAGAATTCTTTTACGTATTTTCTATCTTCAAAATCTTTATATTTTTCGGTAAAATCTTCATTTTTAGAAGTTTTTTCATTTTCGGTCTCATTACTTGTTTTAGGTAATTCAAGTTGCTCGGAAGAAGTTTCGGCAAAATTCGTAATAATATCCAAAGCACTGTCCGTACCGTCTAAAACCTTTGAAACGGTTGAATAAATTGAGGCGTAAACTACCGAATTATCTATAAAACGAACGTCACTTTTATGCGGTGTTACGTTTACGTCAACAACTTCGCTCGGCATAGTAATCATTAAACAGTAAAAAGGATATCTCCTTTTCATTAAATAACTTTGGTAAGCGTTATGCACTGCCGATTGTATAGTAAAGTTTTGAATATATCTTCCGTTTAAAACGGTTGTTTGATACGAGCGGTTTGCTTTTGTAAAATTGTGTTTTCCTATAAAACCTTCAATTTTAATTCCGTTAGAATAATTTGAGATTTTAAAACAGTTTTTATACGTTTCCGTTCCGTAAACTGCGATTAAAGCATCGTCTAACCCTTCGCCGAAAGATTGCAAAACAACATTTCCGTCAACGGAATATTTAATAGCAATTTGACTGTTTGCAAGCATTAAACGTGAAATAACGTCGGTAACGTCCGTTTCTTCGGCTCTTTCGCTCTTTAAAAACTTTTGTCTTGCGGGAGTATTGAAAAATAAATTGGTTACTGTAATATAAGTACCTTGCTTTAAAGGACAAACGGTAACTTCACCTATTTCTCCGCCCTCAACCGAAAGTTCGTAACCCACTTCACTGTCAACAGTTCTTGACGCTATCGTAAATTTGGAAACTGCCGAAATAGACGCAAGGGCTTCGCCCCTAAAACCGAGCGTGGTAATATTATCAAGGTCGGCAATATCTTTAATTTTACTCGTTGCATGCGGTAAAACGGCATTTTTCAAATCTTCCTTTAAAATACCCGTTCCGTTATCGTTTACTTCAATAACGTCCTTTCCACCGCCAACGATAGATACTTCAATAGATGTTGCACCTGCGTCAATACTGTTTTCAATAAGTTCCTTTATAACGGAAGACGGTCTTTCAACAACTTCGCCTGCGGCTATTTGATTATATACTTTTTTGTCAAGTAAGTTAATTTTTGCCATATTACTTTCCTATTTTCTTTTTAAGTTCGTATAAAACGTCCAAAGCGTCTCTTGGAGAAAGAGAATCAACGTCAATATTTTGAAGTTCTTTTATAATTTCATTATCGTTATTTGAAATTTCTTCAAGTTCTTCTTCGTTTGATATTACGTTATTTTTGTTTAAATCGTTCTTTTCAAGTTTATTGAGAATCTTTTTAGCGTAATCGGTTACTTCCTTTGGAACGCCTGCAAGGGACGCAACTTCTATACCGAAACTCTTATTTGTTGCACCTTCTTTGATTTTACGTAAGAAAATTATACTTCCGTTCAACTCTTTAACGGTAATTTTATAGTTTTTAACACCTTCAAGAGTGCCTTCAAGTTCCCCAAGTTCGTGATAGTGAGTTGCAAACAAGGTTTTTGCCTTTATTTTATTAGAAATATAATCAACTACCGACCAAGCGATAGACAACCCGTCAAACGTTGAAGTACCACGACCGACTTCGTCCAAAATAAGCAAACTGTTTTCGGTTGCCTTTCTTAAAATTACGGCAACTTCGTTCATTTCAACCATAAAAGTTGACTGGTCAAAAATAAGGTTATCGCTTGCACCTACTCTCGTAAAAATTCTGTCGGTAAGCGGAATATTAGCAGATTTTGCCGGAACGAACGAACCGACGTGTGCCATAACCGTTATTAAAGCAACTTGTCGCATATAAGTTGATTTACCTGCCATATTCGGTCCGGTTATAATCATCATACGGTTGTCGTAAGAATCTAAAACGGTATCGTTTGGAACGAAATTTGAAGAAGAAACTTCTTCTACAACCGGATGTCTTCCACCTACTATTTGCAAATTTTCGCCGTAATTTAAAATATTCGGGCGAACGTAATCGTTCTTTTTGGCTAAAATAGCGAAAGAACATAAAATATCAAGCGTTGCTATCGCTTTTGAAGAACGCAAAATTGCTTTTACGTTTTCAAGCAAAACTTTGGTTATATTTTCAAAAATTTGATTTTCAAGTTCCGAAAGTTTATCGCTTGCACTTAAAATCTCGTCTTCTAAATTTTTAAGTTCTTCGGTTATGTATCTTTCCGCTCCAACAAGCGTTTGCCTACGAATATACGTGTAAGGAACTTGCTCTTTGAACGAGTTTGTAACTTCAATATAGTAGCCGAAAACCTTATTGTGAGAAACTTTTAAAGTTTTAATTCCCGTTGCTTCACGCTCACGGGCTTCAATTCTCTTAACTTCGTCGTTAACGTTTTTAGAAAGATTTGAAAGCCTGTCAAACTCCTTGTCAAATCCTTCTTTTATAGATTTTCCGTCCTTAACCACCATAGGAGCGGGATCACTTATTGCGTGAATAAGCAAACTTGCAACGTCGCTTAAATCGGCAATATTGTTTGCAATATCGTTTATAATTTTAGATTTTGCCCCTGCCAAAGTAAATTTTAACGACGGAAAAGCCGAAAACGACTTACCGAGTGCCAAACAATCTCTCGGCGAAACGTTTCCGTTTACGATTTTACCAGCCAAACGCTCGGTGTCTGCAATAGTTGACAAAACTTCCTTTATTCCGTTACGCATAAGCGGATTATTGTAAAGTTCTTCAACGCCGTCTTGCCTATAATTTATTTTTTCAACGTTTAATAACGGAGTTGTAAGCCACTCGTTGAGTTTTCTTGAACCCATAGCGGTTTCCGTTTTGTCCATAAGCCAAAGCAAAGAACCGTATCTACCGCCTTCACGCATAGTTTTGGTAATTTCCAAATTCCTAAATGCAGGGCCGTCTAAAATCATATAATCTTTATCGTCAACTACCGTAAGATTAGTTATATTTTGGAAAGCGTGCTTTTGCGTTTCGCTCAAATATTCAAGTAACGCTCCGCAAGCGGAAATAATCGGTTGATTATTTTCTATGCCGAAACCGAAAAGATTAACTACGTTAAAATGGTTTAAAAGCGTTTTTTCCGCATGAACGGTATTAAATGCCCACTCTTTGTATATGGCAATTCTCGGCAAAATACCGTGTTTTATGTAATCATTGTTCTTGCTTGCCAAAAATATGCTTTGCGTAGATATAATTTCGGCAGGGCTAATTTTTACCAAATGTTCAATAACTTCGTTAAGGGAAACTTCTTTTTCAAACTCTTTTACGAAAAAATCACCCGTAGTTATATCAACCCATGAAGCCGAAAATTTTCCACCCACTTCCGATATACAAGACGCAAAGTTATTAGATTTATCGTCAAGTAAAGTATTTTCGGTAATAGTTCCCGCCGTAACAATTCTAATTACGTCACGCTTAACAAGTTCACGGGAATTACCGGTAGGTTCGGAAAGTTGTTCGCAAACGGCAACTTTATACCCTTTTTGAACGAGTTTTGCTATATATTCGTCCGCTGCGTGAAAGGGAATACCACACATTGGAGCACGCTCTTTAAGTCCGCAATCTTTACCCGTTAAGGTTAAATCTAAAACTTTTGAAACTAAAACTGCGTCTTCAAAAAACATTTCGTAAAAATCGCCTAAACGGTAAAAGAGTATGCAGTCTTTATAATTATCCTTCATACTCAAATAGTGTTGCATCATTGGCGAATATTGTTTATCGTTTTCCATTTTATTCTCCCACTATTTCACCTATAAGTGAAATTCCACCGGTTTTTATTACTTTTACGTTAACGAAAGTTCCAAAAATATCTTTATCACTCGGGAAATAAACCATTCTTCCCCTATCGTCTCTACCTAAATACATTTTCTTCTTTTGGTCAAAATCTTCAACTAAAATCTCAACTGTTTTGCCTAAATATTCCAAAGATTTTTCTCTGTTTATTTCGTTTTGCCTGTCAACGAGTTTTACAATTCTTTCCTTTTTAACTTCTTCGTCAACTTGTCCTTCCATTACGTCGGCCTTTGTGCCTTTACGCCTTGAATATACGAAAGTAAACGCTCCGTCGTATCTAACCGAGTTAACCAAACTCATAGTATCTAAAAAATCCTTGTCCGTTTCGGTTGGAAAACCGACCATAATATCGGTTGTTATTGCAATATCTTTGCAGTACGAACGCAATGTATTTACGATATTTAAGTATTTTTCTCTATCGTAACGACGGTTCATAAGCGACAAAATTCTGTTTGAACCTGCTTGCACGGGCAAATGAATACATTTGCATATTTTATCGTTTTCAGCAATAACTTTTATTACCTTTTCGGAAATATCTTTCGGGTGATTTGACATAAAACGAACTCTAAACTTTCCGTCAATTTTGCAAATATCCGAAAGCAAATCGGCAAAATCGTAGTTATTTTCAAAGTTTTTACCGTAAGAATCTACGTTTTGACCAAGCAAAGTTATTTCTTTATAACCTTGTGATACGAGCGTATCAACTTCTTTTAAAATTTCGTTTTTATCACGACTGCGTTCCCTTCCACGAACGTAAGGAACTATACAGTAAGAACAAAAATTATTGCAACCGAAAGTTATATTTACCCAAGCGTTAGGAAAACTTGAACGGGAAGTAGGAACGTTTTCGCAAATTTCCCCTTCCGTTTCGTAAACTTCAAAAACGGACTTGTTTGTTTTAAGCCTTTTTTCAAGATAATTTTTAAATTCCGATAAATTGTGTGTTCCAAAAACTATATCAATAAACGGAAAAGTTTCCTTTAAGCGTTCGCCGACGTTTTTTTGTTGAGTCATACAACCGCCAACGGCAATTATTAAGTTACGTTTTTTCTCTTTTAACGGTTTTAAGGCACCGACGTTTCCTATAAGTTTTTGCTCCGCATTTTCCCTAATGCAACAAGTGTTAAAAACGATAACGTCGGCTAATTCGTCGTCTTCCGTTTTAACGTAGGAAAGTTCTTCAAGCATTCCCGCAAGTTTTTCACTTTCGTGAACGTTCATTTGGCAACCGTAAGTATATATTTTATAGTAGTTCATAATTTAATATTATACTAAACTTTAATATATATTTCAACTAAAAAACAAAAATTTTTCGTTATAAAGCGACAATTTTTACATATTTTGAAAATAATTTATCAAACTTTATTTAATGAGAAAATTTTTGAAAATCACCTTATTTTTATCATTAAGTTTTTTAACCGTTTGTTTAAGTTTTTTTGCATACGCTTTTATAAGCGTTAAAAACTATACTTTTGACGAAACTAAACTTACAATGCAAGAAAAAAAATTTGAATATTACGACGATAACAATAATTTAGTTTACGCCGATAATTTTAATAAAAATTATTCCTACGTAACGATAAACAAATTAAACCCTTACACTTTAAACGCATTTATTGCGATAGAAGACAAGCGTTTTTACTCTCATAACGGTTTAGATTATAAAAGAATTTTAGGTGCAACTGTAAACAATGTAAAAGCGGGAAAATTAAAAGAAGGTGCGTCAACCATATCGCAACAACTAATAAAAAATACTCATTTAACAAACGAAAAAACCTTTAAAAGAAAGTTTGCGGAAATAAAACTAACCTTAAAACTTGAAAAAACTTACACCAAAGACGAAATTTTAGAAAAATACGTAAACGTTATATATTTCGGTAAAGGTGCTTACGGAATAGAAAACGCATCTAAAATATTTTTTAATAAACATGCAAAGGAATTAACTCTTTCCGAATCTGCACTTCTTGCCGGTCTAATAAAATCGCCAAAAGCGTATTCGCCAACGGAAAATTACGAAAATTCTATAAAAAGGCGTAATTTGGTTTTAAAACAAATGTATGAACAACATTTAATAACCAAACAAGAATACGAAACTGCTTTAAGCGAAAAAATTATAATAACAAACGAAAGTGAAAATTCGTATTTAACAAGTTATATTTCGGCAGTAAAATCGGAATTTGAAAACGTATTTTTTTTAGAGCCGTACTCGTATAAAAACGTAAAAATATACACTTATTTGGATACTAACTTACAAAAAAATATAAGCGAAATTCAAGTTGAAAATATAGATAATTACGACAGTTCAAAAATTGTAATAAATTCTAAAAATAGCGGTGTTATCGCATATTTTGGTAAAAATTCTAATTTAAAAAGGTGCCCTGCATCTTGCGTTAAACCTTGGCTTATATACGCCCCTATGATTAACGAAAACTATATTACCGAAAGCGATATAATAATTGACGAAAAGGTAAATTTTAACGGCTACGAGCCTAAAAATTTCGGCGGAAAATTTAATGGCGCTGTTACTGTAAAAGACGCTTTAAAGTTAAGTTTAAACGTTCCGTCCGTTAAACTTTTAAGCGGTTTCGGTTTAGATAAAACAAACGAATATTTAGAAAAAATGAATATAAATTCAAAGGTAACAAACCTTTCAACCGCACTCGGTTCAATAGACGGCGGTTTAACTTTACAAGAATTAGTTGACTCGTATTCTTCTTTTTCAAACGAAGGGAATTTTTCAAATTCTTCTTTTATTAAAAAAATAATCTTAAACGGAAAAACAGTTTACGAAAATAACGTTAAATACACTCCCGTTTTTAGTGAAGAAACCGCATATATAATAAACGATATATTGCGTGACGCAGTAAAAGACGGAACTTCTAAAAAATTAAGGTATTTTGATTTTGACCTATGTGCAAAAACGGGCACAAACGGAACAGAACAAGGAAATTTAGACGCTTACTCTATTTCTTACACAACAAATCATTTAATTGGCGTTTGGATAGGTAACGAAAACGGAGAACTTATGCCTAACAATATAACCGGCGGTTCTTACCCTACTGTTATCGCAAGTGAAATAATATCAAAACTGTACAGTGATAAAAAACCCGATAAATTTAAAGTTCCAAGCGGTATAATTTATGAATATATTGATACTAATTCTTTATATTCTAATCAAATTCCGCTTATATCAACTAACGAAGAAACTTCAAAAAAGTTTGTGTACAAAATAGGAACAGAACCTAAAAATTATTTAAAAACAGATACTTTTCCTAAAATAGAAAATGCAAAAATTAACCTTTTAAGCGGTAAAATTTTAATAAATTTTGATACTTTGAACTCTAAAACAATAAAAATTTACGAAAATTCAAAACTAATTTACGAAGGAAACGTTTTAAACGAATTTACTAAACAACTAAAAGATTTCGGGAAATACGATTATCTTTTAGAAGTTTACAATAATTTAGGCGAAAAATCTTCGTTCAAATTTCCTACCGTTTCTTACGATATTTCAAATTTAAAAATTTTAGACGAAAACTGGTGGGACGAATAATTTAAAAGCGGTTTGCATTTAGCAAACCGCTTTAATTTTAAAATTTGTAAATTTCTTCACTTTCCAACGCCTTATTTATAAGTTCTTCTATATTTAGTGCCTTTTCTATATTTATAACGTTTTCAAGTTTCGGTTTTATAATAGGGAATTTAGGTAAAAATACGGTACAACAATCTTCGTAAGGTAAAATTGAAGTTTCAAAAGTTCCTATTTTTTCGGCAATTTCAATAATATCTTGCTTATCAAACGCAATTAAAGGTCTTAATACAGGCATTACCGCAACACTGTTAGTAGAAGTTATACTTTCTATCGTTTGCGACGCAACTTGACCTAAACTTTCCCCCGTTATAACCGTTTGAGCGTTTACTCTTTTTGCAATAATTTCACTTATACGCATCATAAATCTACGCATAATTGTTATCATATATTCTTCGGGACAATTTTCGTGAATTGCCTCTTGAATTTCGGTAAATTTTATAACGTGAACGATAATTCCGTTTGAATATTCGCTTACTATTTTAGATAAAGTTAAAACTTTTTCTTTTGCCGATTCGTTTGTATACGGGTACGAGTGGAAATGTATTGCTTCTAATCTCATACCCCTTTTAGCCATCATATAACCTGCAACGGGACTGTCAATTCCACCCGAAATCATAAGTAAGCCTTTACCCGACGAACCTATCGGCATACCGCCCATCATTTTAATATAATCGGTAAAAATAAGCGTATCTCCACACTCTCTTATATCAACGTTTACTATAAAAGACGGCGTATGAACGTCAACCGTTAAGTTTTGGTTACTACGAAGAATAATTCCGCCTATTTTTGTTGAAACTTCAACGGAGTGTAAAGGAAATTTTTTATCGGCACGCCTTGTTTCAACTTTAAAAGTACCCGATTTATTCTTACAAAGTTCAACCGCAATTTTGCCTATTTCTTCTAAATCGGACGGAACTACGTACGCAACCGAAACCGTATGTATTCCACTAACCTTTTTTAAAAGTGAAATTATATTTTCGGTATCGTATTCGCTAAAATCTTCAATTAAATATCTACCCGGGATTTTAACAAATTTATATTTTACACCTTTTAAGGCGTGTTTTATATTTTCAACTAATAATTTTTCAAAATAAAATCTATTCTTGCCTTTTAAGTGAATTTCACTCCACCTAATTATTATTGCTTTTTTCATTATACGTTCATTATCCTTTTAAGTTCTTTTGCTACTTTATTTAACGTTTCTACCGAAAATTCAACTTCTTCTATAGTGTTTTCGGGGCAAAAACTTATTCTTATAACTCCACCCAAAACGTTTTCTTCAAATCCTATTTCGGTAAGCATACGGCTAAACTTGTGTTTTGAAGAACAAGCCGAGCCCGTTCCTATTACAACACCGTATTCTTCCATTTTATGCTCAATTACTTCCCCACGAAGTCCAACTGCCGACAAAAGCAAAATGTACGGAGAAGATTTTTCGCCAGATATGATTTTGAAAATATCTTTATCTATTTTAGATAAAAATTTTTCCTTTAAAGTTGAAACAAACTCGTAATTATCGTAAATTTTATTAAAATGCTCTTTTGCAACGCTTTCAAATATTTTAATACCGAATAAATTTTCTGTTCCGCTACGAAGTCCGTTTTCTTGCCCACCACCGAAAATAAGCGGTTTTAAATTATGTATTTTTTTATTAACGAACAATGCTCCAACACCTTTTAATCCGTTAATTTTATGTGCCGAAACGGAATACAAATCAATATTACTACTTAATTTACAAGGAATTTTCATAAATGCTTGAACGCCGTCACTATGAAAAACTACTCTTGGATTTTTTTCTTTAACAAGTTTTGCTATTAAATTTATATCGTTTACAGCACCCGTTTCGTTATTTACGTGAACTACCGAGCAAAAAACGGTTTTTTCGTCAATTTTAGAAAGTAAATCTTCAATATTAACGCTACCGTCCATATTGAGTTTTGCAAATCTACTGTCGTAACCGTTTTCTTTAAGGTACGTAAAAGGAACGTGTATTGCAGAGTGTTCGCCAAGAGAAGTTACTGCGTTTCCACGCTTTGTGTAAGAGAATACTGCGGTATTGTCCGATTCGCTACCACACGAAGTAAAAATTACTTCAAAATTTTCGCCAACAATCTTTTTTATGGTTTCTTTTGCGGTATTTAATTCTTTTTTGTTTTGCACTCCGCCGTGATAAAGTGCCGACGCATTAAAATAATCAACCGTATTAAAACGCATATTTTCGTT
>JAZRVG010000128.1:0-11255 GCA_045599025.1 Christensenellaceae bacterium
CGGAATTGAACTTACCAAAACTCCGGCACATAAAATTACGGGGCTCGGTTTAACCCAAGTTCCCGAAGGAAGAAGAGTT
Source organism: Christensenellaceae bacterium (assembly GCA_045599025.1). GTDB lineage: Bacteria > Bacillota > Clostridia > Christensenellales > Borkfalkiaceae > HGM11412. The sequence goes on from JAZRVG010000128.1 coordinate 80, forward strand.
TTCCAAGAATTATCCGTTAAGGACAATTTGATTTTAGGTGCTTATTCAAGAAAAGATACCAAAGAAATAAACGCAACTTTAAACGAAGTTTACGAAATCTTCCCAAGACTTAAAGAAAGAGAAAAACAAATTTCGGGAACTCTTTCGGGCGGTGAACAACAAATGCTTGCCGTAGGTAGAGCACTTATGTCCAAGCCGAAAATGTTGCTTTTAGACGAACCTTCTATGGGTTTGTCTCCGCTTTTCGTAAATATTATTTTTGATACTATTAAGCATATCAATTCTTTGGGAACTACTATCTTTTTAGTTGAACAAAACGCTAAAAAAGCACTTTCTATTGCAGATAGAGCGTACGTTTTGGAAACGGGTAATATAGCAATGGAAGGAAAAGGCTCTGAACTTTTGAACGACGAAAAAATCAAAAAAGCATATTTGGGAAATTAAAAAATAACTTTTAAAAACACGCTTGTATATAAAAACAAGTGTGTTTTTTAAGGTTGAATATTTAAAAACCGTTAACTTTTTCTGGGAATTTTTCTTAAAAACTCAACGGTTATTTCCAACGGAATAATTTTTATGAACGGAAAAATTTTTAAAAAATCGCTAATAGATACACTTCCCGTGTTGGTTGGCTATATCGTTTTAGGTATAGGGTTCGGGGTGCTTGTAGTTAGTAGCGGTTACAATTTTTATATAGCACCGCTTATGAGCGTATTTATATACGCAGGCTCTATGCAATACGTTTTAGTTGACCTTTTAAACGGTGGCGTTAGTGTAATAACCTTAATTATAACTACCGTTTCGGTAAATTTTAGGCATATATTTTACGGAATTTCCATGCTTGATAAATATAAGGAAACGGGGCTTATTAAACCATATTTAATACACTCTTTAACGGACGAAACTTTTTCACTCGTTTGTAAAGAGTACGATACTTTTACCGTTAAAGAAAGAAAATCGTATTATACTACCGTTTCCGTGCTTGACCAAATTTATTGGGTAGTCGGAGGAATAATAGGTGCGTTAATAGGAAATATAAATCCCTTAATTTTCGTTGGAATAGATTTTTCGTTAACGGCGCTTTTCGTAACGGTGTATACAGACCAAGTTTTTAGTAAAGTTAAGGAAAGAAAAATTCCTACTGCGTCAATAGTAGGAATAGTTTCTTCGGCTATATGTTTAATAATATTCGGTAAGCAAAACTTTTTAATACCTTCAATGGTAGTTATTACGGCGGTTCTTCTTATCTTTTATTTTATAGATAAACAAAAAAAGGCGGTAAAAGAAAATGAGTGAGCAAAAAGTTCTTTTATACGTTTTAATTTGTGCAGTAATTACCTATATTCTTCGTTTGCTACCATTTTTGTTTTCAAAAAAATCAACCGGAAATGATAGTAGTGGAATATTAAGTTACCTTTCTTCAACGTTACCTTTTGCCGTTATGGGTATGCTTGTGGTATATTGTTTAAAAGACATTTCTTTTAGTAGTATAAACGGTTATTTACCTATGCTAATAGGCGTTTTAGCAACCGTTTTATCTTATTTGTTAAGTAAAAAATCGGTAATAAGCATTACCGTAGGAACGGTAGTTTATATGCTGTTAGTTCAACTTGTATTTATTTAAAAATATTAAAAATCCCCACGAAAAGTGGGGATTTTTTCATAATATATTAAGTAACTCGAATAAAGATTTTATCGTGTAAGTAGGCGTAATTTTATTATCTAACGGAAGGTTATCTTTGTTAAACCAACACGTGTCAATTCCTATATTTATACCGCCCTTTATATCACTCGTTAAACTGTCGCCAATAATTAAAGAATCTTTTGTAAATTTTATACCGTAGCGTTCTTCTATGCGGTTAAAAAACTCAATGGACGGCTTTGTCGCTCCGATAGATTGCGAAGTGAATATTCCGCTAATATAGTTCATAAACTCTTGATTTTCAAGCCGTTTTCTTTGTGCGACTTCCACGCCGTTCGTTATTATATAAAGGTCGTAGCCTTTTTCTTTTAAGGCTTTTAGAACTTCGTTCGCCCCGTCGATTATCGCATTTCCTTGACATAAAAATTCAAAGAAAGTTTTATTAAAATCGTAGGGGTTTACTTTAAAATCAACCGTTTCAAAATACTCAATAAAGCGGTTTAATAACACTTCTTCGGGTAAGCACTCTTTTCTTTCTAATTTTTTCCACCACTTGTCGTTTATTTCGTGGTATAAAGGGTAGTTTTCCTTTTCGCTTGGCAAATTGAAAGTTTTGCTTGCACTCAAAAAGGCAAATTCTTCCGCCTTCCAAAAATCAAGTAAGGTGTTGTCAACGTCAAAAAATAATTTTTTGTATTTCATAATTATATTATATACGAAAAAGGTAAATTTTGTCATGCAATTTTTACGATTATACGTAATTATACAGTTGAATATCAAGTTTTAAAGCGTAATCGTCCAAAATAGTTAAATAATCTTGCTTAAAATGAGTAAAATTTCGCCTGTATAGTAAATCTTTAACTCCGTAAATATCGCACTCCGTTTGCTTTGACACGGATTGAAGTTCTAAATAAGTCGTTTTAAAAAATTCCGAAACGTCGTAAAAATTCTTTTCGTTAAGTTCGCCTACTTTTGAAAGTTCCGAAATGTTTTGAGAAAAATCGGAATCGGTTATTTTAAGCCATAATTTAAGAGAAATTTTTAAAATCGGTTTTCCGTTTTCGTAAATTAGTTCAATTTCCTTTTTGTTTTTTAAAATACTTATCAAAAGTTTACCGATATTCCCTTCGTTATCAACGGAATTTATCGTTAAAAACTCTTCGTTTACCTTGTTTTTTAATAGAGAATAACAAAGCGTTTGTTCGGGGTTTAGCGTTCCTTTATAATACCCCTTGAAAAATATTGCACTTTCGGTTGCGTCAAAAATTATAAGGTCTTGGTTTTCGGAACTTCCACCACCGCTTTCTCCCGAAGAAGAAGTTTGAGTTGCTCCGCCCCCGTCGTCTGTTTTTATGGACTTTACCACGGGAATATACGCATAATTTCCGTTAGAATAGTAGCCTATACTAAAATCTTTTATGGTGGTAGTTAAAACTCTGCTTGCACTGTTAGCGTCACGCATAAAAACCTTTGATAATGAAAGCCCCGAAATATTATCAAGTGGAGAAGTGGAAAGTAAAAGTTCTTTTGCGGTGGTATCGCTAATGCATAAAACCGTACTGTCTTCAACCTTGTACGACCTTAAAAAAAAGTCAATAACGTTCATAACGTTATCTTCCAAAATGCCTTTTCCTAAAACTATAACGTCGCAAAAACTTAACTTTGGATACCAACCCGTCCGTTCGCCTATTTTGGAAACTGCTCCGTAAAGTGTTTCGCCCTTTGCGGATATTACCGACTCTTGACTGCTTGCTTGATGATTTTCGGAACTTGGAACGGCAATTTGAACGGTTGCCTCGTATTCTTCCTCCGATTTATCAATACCGAGAGAAACGATTATGGCTGTTTTTTCAATGTTAATAAGGGTGTAATCAAAGTTAAAATAATAAACGAAAATAATTGCACCTATCAAAAATAAAATTTTAGCCCTTTTAAATTGATTCATAATTTACACTCCTTTTTTGAGATATAAAAACTATAAAAGGAATTAAATAACTCATTAAAATAAAGAACGGCGTTATATAAGTTTGAATAAAGTTAAGCGAACGGAAAAAGTCGTTTTCGGTAATTATTGAAAAGGTTATTTCAAGTAAAATTACGATAGTAGGAGACACGAACTTATTTTTAAAATCAAATACTCCGTTTAGTAGTTGAGAGCCTAAAATTAAGGGTAACGCCGTTTGGAAAATACTAACTAACGCAAGTAAAAAAGTTGCCAAATAGTCAAATCGTCCTGCGTTAGAGAGCGTTAAGGAATACTTGCTCATTTTAAGTAAAGCGTAGTACTGTCTTTCGGCAATACTGCCGAAAATAGCGTAGAAAACCACTAAAAAAGTAATAGTAAATATTCCGCAAAGAATATACGAAATGCAAACTGTTTTTTTGTATTCGCTCGGGTTTTTTACGTATGAAAGTAAAAATAAAATATAAGTGGAATCGCCAAACCAAAGTAGAGTATTGTATTCGGTATATAAGGTGGTGGAAAAAGGTTTAGAAAAGGCGGGTAGTAAGTATTCGTAATTGCCTTCGCTAACCGATAGGATAAAAATTATAATAAAACCTATAACGGCAACGGAAAGCAAAAATTCCATAGACCTTGCGTAAGAGTAAATACCTTTTAAAATGATATAAAAAGCAATTAAAAAAAAGGGCATAAAAGTTAATAAAGAAGGTTGCGTTTCGTAAAAGGTAAGTTCTATTGAGTTCTTTTGCTCAAATATAGGCACGTACGCTTTAAAAAGAAAAAATATAACGTAAAATAGCATTATGATTTTGGCGGTCGGAACGCCGAAAGTGGAATTTAGTAGCGATAAATAGTCTTGCTCTTTATCATTTATAAAACTAAAAATCATAAGCATAAATATTAAGTCCCAAAGAAAGTTTAATAAAGTGGGTAGCCACGAATTTTCCTTGGAAAAGCCCGCCAAAACGGCAGGCATAACGTATAATTTCGTTATGGAAAAACCTATAAAAACTATAATAAAAAACTGTTTTTTAGATATAACTTCTTTCATTTTTTCACCTTAATTCTCGTTTTGTTTTTACTGTTTAAAACTTCGGGGCGTTTTTCCATTTCGGCGTAGAAAGTTTTAAAAAATCCGTCTTGTAAATCGTTAAAATTTAGTGGCGAATAAGGTGCTAAATACGGCACGCCGAAACTTTTAAAGTTAGATAAATAGGCAATAACTACGGCGGTTAAAAGTATAACGCCGTACCCACCGAAAGAGCCTGCAACTATCAAAAACAAAAGTCTTAAAACGGAAAGTGTTTCACTCATATCGGGAACGGTGTATAAGCAAATTCCCGAAATAGCAACAATCATAATGGTAGGGGTAGAAACGATACCGGCGTTTACCGCCGTTTCACCTAATACGAGAGCCCCTACAACGCTCATAGCAATACCTACGTATCTTGGCATTCTAACGCTTGCCTCGTTTAAAACTTCAAAAATAAAAAGAGTAACGAACATTTCAACGCTTGGAGATAGGGGAATACCTTTTATGCTACCGACAAGCGTCATAATAAACGCAAGTGGTATAATTTGTAAGTGAAAAAGTTGTGCTGCCACGAAAAATGCGGGTAGGTATATTGCAATCAAAACGGCGGAAAGTCTTAAAAAACGTGAAATCGTAGCACGGTAGGTGTTAACGAAGTAGTCTTCGCTTGATTGAAAATCTTCTATTAGTAAAAAGGGCAAAGTTATAGCAATAGGAGAGCCGTCTATTAAAATTCCTATACGCCCTTCCAAAATTTTAGCGGTTAGAACGTCGGGTTTTTCGGTAGTGCCTACTTCCTTGAATAAAGAAGTTTTTCTCGTTGAAATTGCGTTGATTATATACGAACTGTCTATAATTCCGTCAACCTTGATTTTTGATAACTTTTCCCGTATATTTTTGAGTAAATCGTTGTCAACGACCCCCTTAATATACATAATTCCAACGCTTGTTTCGGAATATTTACCGATAGTAATTTTTTCAAAAGTAAAGTCCTTTGATTTTAATCTTTGTCGCATAAGCGAAACGTTAGAGTTCAAATTTTCAACGAAACCTTCTCTTGGTCCTTTTAGTACGGTAGAAGTTGGTGGCTCTGCGATAGAGCGTGCCAAAATCTTTTTGCAAGCGGTAGAAAGGGCGGTGGTTATACCGTCAAAGAGTATAACGCCTTCGCCTTCCGTTATTTTTTTAACGCACTTTTCAATTTCGTCAATTTTTTCAACTTTGGGTAGAGTTATTTTTTTATAAGCGTCGGTAATGGTAAAATTACCCTTTAAATTTATAAGCGGTTCAACAACCTGTTTGCCAAGAAGTTCCTTATCGCATAAACTTTCGCTAAAAACGGCAACGGCACTAACTTTATCAACCGTTTCAAATTCAAAAAATACGATATCGTCGCTTTGTAGAATATTTTTAATAACGGAGACGTTATTTTTAAGAGTGTTTTTCAATTTCATACCCTAATTATTGCCAACTTTTAAAGTTTTAGTATAGTTTTATAAATAAAAAAAGCAAGGCAAAATTTACCTTGCTTAATTTATTAGCGTTTTACTTTCCGCCGTTTATTGTTTTAATAATAATTCCCGTAATAGCGTTACACTCGTTTTCGGTTAACGACGCAACCGTTGATATAAGTTCTTTTATACTTTTCACTTGTTCGTCGTAATTTTTAACTCCGTTAGACGTTGTTAAAATTTTATCGGTTACCGCTTTTACGCTTTTAGATTCAACTATTCCTTTAAGTAAATATTCAAGTGCTTTTTTAGTGCCGTTTTGCACTTTGAATTGCTTAAAAACCGCATAGTAAAGCGTGGCAATTCCGCCTGCTTTAAAGCCTTCTTTTACCGTTTCTACTATTTGATAATCTTTTAAAATTATCATATTGCAACCAAACGCCATAAGAATACAAATTATGAACGGAACGAGTGCCACCGCACGCTTTAAACTTTCGGGTAAGCATTTTTTCACGAGAAAAGTTAACAAAAACGAAATAAATGCTATTACTATAAGTTTTAAATTATAGGCGGAAAGAATTTGAGTCAATTCATATACAGACATAAATTTCTTCCTTTTAAATTAACCGTGCGTAACCGCATAGCACCGCTAATCCTATATTTTCAAGACGCTACGGCTATTATATATTACGCCTTTTAATTATAAAAGTTTTTATGACTTTTTTATGCAATTTTTTTGAATATTCTTACTGCTAAAACGGTCATATCGTCTTCCGCAGTTCCACGGTTGTTGTTAAGAGCCTTTTCTAAAATACTGTCCGTGATATACTGCGGATTTTTATTTTCCAAAGTCCGTAAAAAGTCAACTATATCGGTTGACGAGCCGAACGCATCTGCAACTCCGTCGGTTAAAAGTACCACCGTTGAGCCTTCTTGTAGTTCTACCGAACAACCGCTTGGCGTTAAATCGTCTAATATTCCAAGCGGAAGGGAATTCCCTTCTATAATTTTTATGGAACTGTCGGTTAAAATAAAACTCGTTGGTGCACCTATTTTTATAAAATCTGCCGTTAGGTTAAAAAGATTTACGGTTATCATATCTATTGCCGAAAAATTATCGTCGGCACTAACCGCTAAAATTTTATTTACCATACTCAATATAAGTTTACTGTCAAGCCCCGCTTTGTAAAACGATTCTATAAGCGAAAGAGCGGTTTTTGAAGTGGTTTCGGCACGAATACCACTACCCATACCGTCGCTTAACGCTATTAAAAATTTTCCTTCGTCTATTTTGGTTAAAGAGTGCGTATCTCCGCTTTTTTCCGAACCGGTTTTTACTTTGGTGGAAAGCCCGAACGCTGCGTCTAAATTAGGGGAAGGGCGTATGGTTAAATAAGAAGTAGTTGCCGAAACGCTTGTTTTTGATACGACTGCGTTTATTTTTTTAGTAAAGCCGTCAATAACCGAAAGTAATTTGTTAAGGTTTAAATCTTCGTTTTTAACGGATAAGTTTATTTCGTAATTTTCGCCGTCGCCAAGCACCATAATTTCGTTGAACATTATTCCGTGTTTATTCAAAATATCGGCAAGTTTTTTTTCTTTTCCACCGCTAAAAGAAAGAGAGCGTGAGTAGTCAAAAGCCATACCTTTTAACACTTCCGAAACCCCTTCGCTTTGCATTCTTATAAGTTCTTTTCCACTTAAAAGTTCCTCGTTTTCCTTAACTTTTTCACGGTATTTTCCTATTAAACGGTTCATTTCAAATATAACGCTGTTAAGGTAACCGCAATTTTCGGTAAAACGTTTTGTAAGGTCAACGAGAGATATTTTGTTTTTGGCAATTCCCACCGAAATTATCTTAAAAAGGTCTTCACGTTTAGGTTCGCCCTTTTGCATACACCTTACGTAATTAGGACATACCGAACAAACGTTAATCATAACTTCGTCAACCATACGGCCTATCAAATCTTCGTCGGTAGAAGTCGTTTCTTTAAGTAGAGAAAAACTTTTTTCCATTTCGCTAAAAATTTCGGCTATGCCGTAAAGTTTTCCGGACAGGTTAAGTCGCATTTTGTTCACTGCGTATTTTGGAAGATTTTTCGCACCGAAAAGAGAAATTTTGTGGTTTAGTTCGCTCAAAAAACGGTTTGGCAAGAATAGGAAAACCATTACGGGAATTATATCGTATAAAACGTCAAAGTAGGTTGGCGTGCCGAAAGATTTTAATATATAAACGAAGATAAGGTCGCAAAAAATAGTGAATAACGACGCTATAAGCCGAGATTTTTTCATAAATACGGACGGGACTATTCCTAAAAGTCCGTAAATTGCAACGGGAATAAGGCTTTTGTAAAATACTGCGGTGGAAGTTGATAAAAGCACCGCAACCGCAACCGAAAACCCGAATTCGCTCAAAGCGGAAGAAAGTAAAATCAAAAAGATATTTATTGATTTAACGGTGTTCACGCCGAAAAGGTTAGTAAGTCCGAGTTCCAAAAACGCAACGAAAATAAACACGCATAAAATTTCGTCAACCGACGGCTTATAGTTGAGTTTTTTAAAGAAAAGACTTCTTGTGGAAGTTATAAAAATCAAAGATAAAACTACTGCAACGCCCCCTTCAATAAGAGTGTAAACGAGCGATAGACTTTCACGAATAAGCAAAAAACCCGTTTCGGCAAGAAGAATATATAAAATAAGTTCGCCTTTCGGTTTTCTTTTTTTCTTGCCGTAAAGTGAAAAAATAAAATATAGTGTAATAGCGGAAATGAGTGCGGAATAAAAAGTTTTTAGTTTAAAACCGTAAACGAACCCCGATAGATAAATAAGCGTAGCCAAAAGGGGATTCATACCGAAATAAAGAAGTGAAACGTAGTAAGAAATTCCCAAAAAACTACCGCCTAAAAACAAGTTGTTAAGTGCGGTTACGGTTAACATTGAAAAAACCGTTATAAAAACCTTTTCGTAAGTAATTTTTTCTTTTATCATAAATATACCACCTTTAATATAATATAACTTTTTAAGCATGGAAAATTTTTAATAAAAAGATAAAATAACGTCTAAAATTCACGATTTTGCCTTTTAAGTCACTAAAAAAAATAATTGCAAAATAAGGGAGAAAGTGTTATAATAAAGTAAACGAAATTTTGAAGGTGAAACTATGTTTTTAGTGGTAGGGCTTGGAAATCCCGATATAAAATATTTAAAAACAATGCACAATATGGGTTTTATGGCAATAGATATGCTTGCTAACAAACTTAACGTTGAATTTAATAAAAAGGCGTTTAAAGGCATCGTTGCCGAAACATATATAGGTGCGGAAAAAGTTGTTTTATTAAAACCTTTAACTTATATGAATTTGAGTGGAGACAGCGTTCGTGAAGCCGTTGATTTTTACAAAATTCCTATGGAAAAGTTAATCGTTTTGTATGACGATTTAGATTTACCGATAGGTTCTTTAAGGGTACGTCCGAAAGGTTCTTCGGGTACTCATAACGGTATGCGTGATATCGTTAAAAAGATAAATTCCGAAAACTTTGCAAGAATAAGAATAGGCACTAAACCGAAAAATAACGATATTCCTATTATTGATTACGTTTTATCAAATATGAAAAAGGAAGATGAGCCTACTTTTAAAACCGTATTAACGAAATCGTGCGACGCAACGCTTGAAATGTTGCACGGAAAAACGGTTGAGGAAGTTATGTGCAAATATAACGGTTAAAATTAAGTTACGGTATAGGGAACTTAAATGTTTTTAGACTTATTGAAATCAAGCCGATTTATCGGCGACTACAAAAAAATATGCGAAGACGTACGCAGTGGGTTTCCCACTGCGGTTTTTGGCGTTTCCGTTCCGCAAAAAGCAAGGTTAATTTCAACGTTAGAAGGAAAGGTTTTATTCATTGTTAGAGATTCGGTTACCGCAAAAAACTTTCAAAAAACTATTTCCGCTTACTACGGTAAAAAGGCGGTGTATTTACCTCAAAAAGACGAAGTTTTACTCTATAAACCAACCTTTGATAAGGAAAGTTTATACGAGCGTTTAACCGCATTGTACGAGATAGGTACGGGAGCGGAAAAAATAGTTACCACGCCCGAAGCGTTACTTCAACTTTTCCCGAGAAAAATGCACCTTTTAAGGTATGAAAAGGGCAAAGAATACGACTTTACTAAATGCCCGGAAAGACTTGTAAACATAGGCTATAAAAGGGTAGATTTTTGTGAGAAAAAGGGCGAATTTGCCGTAAGGGGAGATATACTTGAAATATTCCCCGTAAACGAAAACAAAGTTTATAAAATTGACTTTTTCGGCGACGAAATTGAAAAAATTAGAGACGACGAAAACAACGAATATTCATCTATAACCGCCGTTATGGCAACCGATATTTTAATAAGTGAAAACGAAGTTCCTTTCATATTGGAAGAAGTTAAAAAATCTTATAAAAATTTCGGTAACTTAATCGTAAAGGACGGGGCTAAAAACTTATATTCCAAAATACAAGAAAAACTTGAAACGGACCTTTTTGACGATAGTTTATCTTACGTTGCACCCCTTTTAAAAGAGCAAACGCACGATTTGTCTTTCGTTTTCGGTAAAAACTTAACGGTTGTTTACGACGAGAGTAAAATTGTATATCAAACTCTACTAAACCACGAAAAAGAGCATAACGAACGTGCGGACGGCTTGATTAAAACGGGCGAAGGGCTTGACTTTATTAAAAGGCAGTTTTTAAGTTCAAACGAACTTTTAAAATCACTTTCAAACTATAAGCAAGTAGCGGTTCAAACGCTTAATTCGGTAATACCCGTATTTAATCCGTTAAAAACCTACACTTTAAACGAAACTTCAATTTCACGTTACTATATGAAGTTGGACGCCCTTGCAAGCGATATACTTTCTTGGAAGATAAGCGGTTATACCGTTTTAATTTGTTTAGACGATACCGAAACTCAAAAAAGGTTGTATTTTGACTTAACCGCAAGAAACCAAAACGTTACTTTTTTGGAAAATATAACGAGTGAAATAAGCGGAGTAAACCTTGCCGTTTCAAAAGATATAACGGGCTTTATACAGCATAACGAAA
>JAZRVG010000129.1:0-11146 GCA_045599025.1 Christensenellaceae bacterium
TATATCGCTTGACTTTCTTTCAATAGAACCGATATCGGTAGCGTTGATATTTTCCTCCGTATTAACGGTTATTCCTTCCAACAAATTAGGCGTACTTTCTTCGTCAACGAACTCGTCCTTTATAGGTTCGTAATACAAGCCTGCCGGCTTAACTTCGCCTGTTAAAAATGCGTTCATATATAAGTAAAGTTGCAATTTAGTGCCGAAATAAAGATATTTTTCATTTCTATCAACTTTACCCGTTTTGTAGTCAATTACACGAATATAATTCCCGAACACGTCAATTCTGTCAACCTTACCACGAATTTTATAGTTACCGTTTGAAGTGTTTAAGTTGATTGCCTTAAACTTTTCGCCGTCGCCGAACGGAACTTCAAAATAAGTGGGAGTGAAAAGTGAATTTTTAATAGTGTGGTAAACGCTTTTGGAAGTTTTACGGGTTTCTTCCAAAAGTTTATTGAAAAGATATTCGTATTTGGGTTGATTTTTGTAGTAAGAGTATTCTTTACCGTTTAAAATTTCCGTTAAAATTTCGTCGGAAATTCTACATAAACTTTCGTTATCGGTAATTTCGTTTATACGCTTAACGAATTTTTCCAAATGCTCGTGAATTGCCGTTCCTATTCGGTTTACGCCGATAGCCCCCGTTTCTTTTTCGTTAAGACCTAAAATATTTTGAGCGTAGTTTGCGTACGGGCAACTAAAAAATTTTTCTATGGCGGTTGCCGATGCAAAACCGTCGGTAAAACAGTATTCTTTTGCGTTATTTAGAACTTTTTCTTGATTTATTAAGTAAATGCCGTCCGCCTTTTCTTTTAAAACGTTATGGTCCGTTCTCTTAACCGCATCGTTAAAAGAAGAAATTATCATTTTTGAAAAGCCGTCGTGAAGTTCTAATTTAGAATATAAATTTGCAAGTCTTCTAACGCTTGAACCTTGCGAAGAAAAGCCGTCCGCTATTTCTAAATTTCTGTCTTGATATATTTCGGTATTATCGTAATTCAAACTTTGACGGCGTGGAACAACGTTGAAAATTCTACTTATATAATTTATAACCGAAGATTTGCTTACGGGCTCGCCCGAAAAACCCGTGTTAGAAAAAGAACAGTTTAACTTTTCGGTAAAAGACAAAAGCGTTAAACCTACGTTTTCTTTTTCCCTGTCGTTTACCGCTCTTATTTTAGGTTCTACTATTATTTTGAAACCGTCAAGTTCGGTTAAATCGCCGTCGCTTAAAATAGCCGTGTCACTTTTAGTAAAAGGCACTTCTCCGTTCAAGCCCATAGCGAATAAAGTTTTGGGACTTTTAATTCTAACGTCCTTAATTTCGCCAACGTAAACGGCGTCGTAATAAAGGGGTATTTTGCCTATCGTCATTGAAGACGCACCGCTTGATAAAATGCTTTCAAAATCGTTTAAATTTAGCGGAGTTTCCCCTAATATTTTTTCCGTTTCTTCTAAAATTTGAAGGACTTTTTCCGGAACTTTTTCGTTAAAATCGGCATAACCAAGTTCGCCGTAATCTTCAAGTTTTTTGCCCGAAAGTTCCGCATTTTCAAACGCTTTCGTTTTTTCAAGCATATACTTAACGGCGTTCACGTAGTCCTTTGCCGTTTTGGCTTTTTCGCCTTGTTTATACACGTCGTAACAAAGTGAACGCAAAGTTTCAAATTCTACTAAATCTTCACTTTCAAAAGTAAATTCGTTTTTTAATTCTCTACGTGAAAGAGAATACTTTAACACGTAGTTTGAAAGTTTATCCGTTAAAAATTTATCGCCGTAAAAAAGCCCGTTCGTTGTAAAACTTATAAAATCTTTTGTCGCAAAACCACGCCTTATAAGTTCCAAATAAGAAATTATATAAGAGTAAACAGGGTGGCTTTCCAAACTCGTGTTTTTATCAATAAAGAAAGGAATTTTATATTCGCTAAAAAATCTCGTTATCAAATGGTCGTAGTTTTGTAAACTTCCTACCGCCACCGCAATATCTTTAAAGCGTTTGCCTTTCTTTACTTCCTTTAAAATTTCCCTTGCTACAAGTTCTACTTCTTCGGTTAAAGAGTGTGTTTCCAAAATATTTACTTGGTTAGTGTTTTCTCCAACGAAATCTTTTTTGAAAACTTCGGGGTTAAACAAATATTTTTTTAATCTTTCGGCGGTTTTGTTAAGGTTTCCGCTTTCGTAAACGACGTTTTGCGTATCAAAAATTTTACAAATCTTTTCAAGCGTTTCTCCCGTGTAAAGTTCACTGTTTTTAGAATATATTACCACCGCAGTAACCGATTTTGCACTTCTACTTAACGCCTTAAATACTTCCGCACGTTGCGTGGTTACCGATGAAAAACCGCATAGTATAACGTTGGAATTTTTAATATATTCGTCGTTTAAAATTATTTCGGGGGCAAGAGATAAATAGTCGTTAGAATCGTAAACGGAATTATTAAACAAATACTCGTCGTACTTTTCGTAAATAAACTCTATATCTTTTATTTTTTCAAACAACGCACCGCTTACGCCTGCGTTTTCTTTTTTAATTAAATCTTTTAAGTCAATAGGCGAAACTTTGGCACTTTTTAATTGTGAAATAAGTTCGTAAACAGTTTCCGCCAAACTCGGTCTTACCGCCTTTTTAAAACAGGTTAAGCCGTTTGCGTTTTCCATAATGATTTTTCTTACTATCATTACGGAAGTTTCTTTTGATAAAACTTTTTTACTGTCGTTAAAGCGTGATGCGTATCTTTTAAAAGTTAAAACGTCAACGTTAGAAAAACCGCCACCGTTCTTTCTTGCTAATTCAAGTTCTACGGACAAAGTTATTTTATCTTCGGCAAAAATAACGGTGTTTTGACTATTAAAATCTACTAAATTAACCGTTTTTAATATACAATCGTAAACTGTTTCCGTTGCAAAAATTTGCATAATTTTCTCCTTTTTTAATACACTTTACCACATTTTTTGGACAAATGCCTGTCAAAATAAAAAAGTTTTTATATATTATAACATAAATAAACCTTTTAAACAATTATAAAAATTAAAAATATCTTTTACATTTTGCGTTTTATATGTTATACTTTACTGTAATTAGGTGAAATATGAAAAAATTATTAACTTTAACAATTTGTTTACTTACCGTTTTATGCTTACTTACGGGTTGCGGAACGGAATCAATTTCCTTTCAAGGAACTTACTGGCTTTCTAACGAAACGCTCACCTTTGGTGACGTTAACGAAAAATGTACTTATGAAGTAAAATGCGTTTCGTCGTCGCCGTCAAATTCCGCAGAACTTAAAAATTCCGCCGTTAGTTTGGAAATTACAAGCGGAGTGTACGAAACTGTTCTTACTTCTTCTTACGGTGGAGAATACGGCAACCATTACGAATACGTAACAAATCTTGATATCACGGGCAAGTACGTTATTAACGGCGAAGAATTTCCGTTTACCGACCATACTCAAACGAAAACTCTTTTCAAGCCTATCGTAGATTCTTTTGCTCCTATTTGTTCGGAAAAGAGTTCAACTTGTTCGTCAACCGTTTCTTACGGTAACGGCGGTTACGCTATGCAACAATTCAAATACGACTATTCCGTTTCTTACGAAGGTAAAAATGCCGTAACCAAATATTCTGTTTGCGATTTAAACGACGAAAGCAAATCTGTTAGCGAAGATATTACTTACAAAAAGTACACGAAAGGTGCTTATATTGATAACGAATTACTGCTTTTAATTCCACGTTTATTCAATATTTCTTCTAATTTCTATCAAGCGTTCAACACTATTGACGTTTTATCTAAACGCAACAACCAAATGTATTATTCCGTTTCCGCTCAAAAATCGGGCGAGCCGGAAATTAAAACTTTTAGCGGTTATTCACTTGACGGAACTCCTACGGGGGACTTATCCACTTTAAAATTCGTTACCGCTATAAACGAAACTTTTTCGGGTTCTTCAATAGAATCTTATTATGCTCAAAACGTTATCGGCGACAGACACAGACTTATCCGTTCGTATTCAAAAATTAACGACAGTATCGGAATTTTGGAATATTCGCTTGTTAGCGTGGAGACTTTATAATGGAAACTTTAAAATTTACTTCTAATCTTGTCGGCAAACACCCACAATATCCCGAAGGTTTTACCCTCCCCGATTTTATTCGTGATAAAAACGGTAAAATTGACAGAAACGCTTGCCTTACAAAAATTCTTGACGAAGAATACGGCTACGTTTTATCTAACGGCGTTGAATTATCCGTTACCGAAATGCCCGTTCCCGATTGGCAACAAGGCAAATATTCTTTATCGGGAAAAGCAAATCACATTACATTTAATTTTGAATTTACAAAAGAGAATAAAAAAGCGTCGTTTAAGGTTGACTATTTTACTCCTAAAAAATATATAAACTCCCCGCTTGCGGTATTTATAAACTTTGGCGAAACTTGGGAACACAGATATTTCCCCGCCGAAGAAGTTATTGACGAAGGCCTATCGGTAGCGTATTTTTACTATCAAGACGTAACAACCGACGACGACGATTTTACAACCGGTTTAGCACCTTTACTCGTTGACAGAAGTTTAGACAAGTGTGCGGGAAAAGTTGCCGTTTGGGCTTACGCTATGAATACCGTTTGCAATTATTTTATTGAAAAAGGTTTCGTAACGAAAGACAAAACTTATGCGGTAGGACATTCCCGTTTAGGCAAAACCGCCCTTCTTGCTTGTGCTTTGAACGAAAACTTTGCAGGGTGCTTAACTAACTGTTCGGGTTGTTCGGGTGCGGCTATTTCTAAAAATAAAACGGGCGAAGACCTTGAAGCCATAAACAGAGTTTTCCCGTTTTGGTTCACGCCTTCTTTCAACCAATATTCAAACAACGAAAACTCTCTTACTTTTGACCAACACTATCTAATCGGTGCTATCGCTCCCCGTACCGTTTGTATAAACGCCGCCGAAGAAGATACTTGGGCGGACACTAACGCTCAATATTTATGTGCCGAGGCAGGTAGCGTTGCTTACGAAGAAATGGGGCTTGTAGGTCTTGATAAGTCTGTTCCTATGATTAGAACTGGCGAACAAAACATTACGGGTAATATTAAATTTTTAAAAAGTTTCGGAACGCACTACCTTGGTAGATACAGTTGGCATTTCTTAATTGATTCAATTAAATATAAATAGGAAATATAACGTATTGAATTATTTTTAATTTGATACGTTTTTTTATTATTTTTATAAAATCGTTTGACAATAATTTTAAAAAGGAATAATATAATAATAGTTGAATAATTGTTCAACTGTTAGGTGAAATATGAAAGATTTGATTTGTGAGGAAGAAGTATTGCATTTATCTGCGATTAGCGAAGTAACAAAAAAAATGCCGAGTGACGAGATAATTTGCGATTTAGCGGAACTGTTTAAAGTTTTTGGCGATTCTACGAGAACTAAAATTTTAAGTGCTCTTGAAATTAGCGAACTTTGTGTTTGCGATATTGCAAAATGCTTAAATATGACGAAGTCCGCCGTTTCGCATCAATTAAGAATTTTACGCTCCGCACACCTTGTAAAAGCAAGAAAGCAAGGAAAGGAAGTTTTTTATTCACTTGACGACGACCACGTTTCAAAAATTATTGAGTGCGGACTTTCGCACATTAACGAATAATATAAAGGAGTTTAAATTTATGAAAAAAGTATTCCCTATTGAAGTTGACTGCCCCGTATGTGCGGGAAAATGCGAAAACGCTATAAAAAAAGTTGAAGGCGTTATTGACTGTTCCGTAAACTACGTTACTCAAAAAATGGTGTTTGAAGCAGAAGACGGTAAGTTTGACGAAATATTAAAAAAGGCTATAAAAGTCGCAAAAGACGTTGAAGAAGATTTTGAAGTTGAACTTTAATTATTATGACTAAAAAGCAAAAGAAATCACTAAAAAAAATAGTGATAGCGTTTTCTTTTTTCGCCGTACTTTTCATTACAAATCTTATATTAAAACACCCTTTCGGTAGCCGTTTTGAATTCGGGCTTGCATCGGTTATAGAATATAAAAATTTAGGGTTCTTACTGCCTTTCGTTTTATATTTTTCGGTGTACGTTTACGTTGGTAACGGCGTTTTGAAAAAATGCTTTAAAAATCTTTTGAAAGGAAGAGTTTTTGACGAGAATTTCTTAATGGCTCTTGCCACCGTTTCGGCGTTTATTTTAGGAATAGTAAACGCATTAAAGGGCGGAGAGCCCGAAGGGTTTGACGAAGCGTGTGCGGTACTTCTCTTTTATCAAGTAGGAGAGTGGTTTCAAGGTTACGCCGTATCTAATTCAAGAAAGTCAATAACTTCGCTTATGAATTTACGCCCCGACTACGCTAATATTTTGGTTGACGGAGTTTTGAAAAGAGTTGCTCCCGAAACGGTAAAAGTAGGCGATGAAATAACAGTTTTACCGAGTGAAAAAATACCGCTTGACGGCGTTATAATTTGTGGCGATACTTCTCTTGATACTAAAGCGTTAACGGGCGAAAGCGTTCCGAAAGACGTTTTTGAAGGCGACACCGTTTTATCGGGCTACGTTAATTTAACCAAGCAAATTACCGTTAGAGTTGAAAAAGAATTTTCAAATTCTACGGCAACGCTTGTTTTAGACCTTATTGAGAACGCATCTAACAAAAAATCAAAAACGGAAGGGTTTATCACGGTATTTTCAAAATACTACACCCCTATCGTTGTAATTTCAGCGTTTCTACTTGCATTGATTCCGTCGGTTATTACTAAAGATATTTCCACTTGGGTTTACAGGGCTTTGAACTTTTTGGTAGTTTCCTGTCCTTGTGCTTTGGTCGTTTCCGTTCCCCTTGCTTTCTTTACGGGTATAGGCGTTTCTTCTAAAAACGGAGTTTTGGTAAAAGGCTCCAACTATTTGGAACTTCTTGCAAAATCAAACGTTTTCGTGTTTGACAAAACGGGAACTTTAACCAAAGGCAATTTTACAGTTCAAAAGGTTACTCCCGAAGAAAACCGTGAAGAAATTTTATATCTTTTAGCATCGGGCGAACAATATTCAAGCCACCCGATAGCAAAATCTATTTTAACTGCGTCTAACGGAAAATACGATAAAGATTATACGGTTGAAAACGTTGCGGGAAAAGGTATTATCGCTAAAAAAGGCGAAACCGTTTTATATATCGGCAACGAAAAACTTATGCAAGATAACGGCATTATATACGAAAAGGAAAACGGCGTTGGAACGGTAGTTTACCTTGCCAAAAACGGAAAATTCGTAGGCTCTACTCTTATAGCCGACGAAATAAAACCCGAAACGCCTTTAGTTATTAACGAACTCAAAAAACAAAATGCAAAAACGGTTATGCTTACGGGCGACAGTAAAACTATTGCCGAAGACGTTGCAAAAAAAGTAGGTTTAGACGAATATTCTTACGAACTTTTACCGCAAAACAAACTTGAAAAACTTGATAAAATGCTTACAAGTAAGGGAAAAAATCAAGTAATTTCTTTCGTTGGAGACGGTATTAACGACGCTCCTTCTTTAAGGCTTTCCGACGTAGGTATTTCTATGGGCGGACTCGGTGCGGACGCCGCTATTGAAGCGTCGGACGTGGTTTTAATGAAAGACGATTTGCGTTCCTTACTAAAAGCAAAAAAAATAGCAAGAGCAACCTTAAAAATATCAATGCAAAACGTAATTTTTGCTCTTATTATAAAAGTTTTAATAATGGTTTTATCAAGTTTAGGTATAACCAATATGTGGTTTGCTGTTTTCGGGGACGTAGGCGTTGCGGTAATTTGCATATTTAATTCAATGCGTTTATCTTTAAAATTCAAAAAATAATATGAAAAAAGATTTTTTATACGTTTATTATGCGTTAATTCCCGAAAACTTAATAATAAAACGGCTTAATTCTTCTTTTAGACAAAAGGAAATTGAAAGCACCGAAAACGAAAAAGTTAAAAGGGAAAAATATTTTTCGTTTGAACTTTTATCCGTTATGCTTAAAGAGATTTTTAACAAAGATATAAGCGACTATAATTTTTCTAAAAACGAAAACGGAAAAATAGTTAGCGACGGTTTTTATTTAAGTATTTCTCACTCAAACGGTTTGGTGGCGGTTTCCGTATCTTCAAAAGAAGTGGGAGTTGACGTTGAAAGCGTAAAAAGTATTGAAAATCTTATAGCAAAATACGGAAAAGGCGAATTTTTAGCAAAAATTCTTTCCGAAAATGAAAATTACGAATTAGAAAATTTAACCGCAAATAAAATTACGGAAATTTGGGCTAATAAAGAAAGTTTATTCAAAACTTTATCTAAAACCCGTTTTATTCCGTCAAAAATTTCCACTTTAAACAAAGAGTTTTACACTAAAACCGTTAGTGTAAACAACGAAAATTTCGTTCTTTCCGTACACGGCGAAAACATAAAACTTATAAAAACAGTTTTCAAAAATTAAAAATAATATTTAAAAATATCACTTTAATAAAAAAGTGGTATTTTTTTAATTATAAAAACCAAAATGTTTCATTTTTAGTATTGACTACAAGTCTTTTTAGTGGTAAAATAGCCTTGATAAAATATCTATGATATTTAATATAAAAGGAGAAATTATGGCTAATAAAAAACTTATCGGCGATTACCCGGTTATCGGTATTCGTCCTATCGTTGACGGTCGTCAAGGACCTATGATGTTGCGTGAAAGTTTGGAAGACCAAACTATGGCTTTAGCAAACGCTGCTAAAAAATTATTTGAAGATAATCTTTGCTATTCGGACGGAACTCCCGTTAAAGTAGTAGTAGCAAATCACTCTATCGGTCGTGTTCCCGAATCAGCCGCTTGCCAAGAACAATTTAAGAAAGAAGGCGTTGCAATTACTTTGTCGGTAACTCCTTGTTGGTGCTACGGCAGTGAAACTATGGATATGGACCCTATGACAATAAAAGCAGTTTGGGGCTTTAACGGTACGGAAAGACCGGGTGCGGTTTACCTTGCAAGCGTTTTGGCAACTCACGCTCAAAAGGGCTTACCTGCTTTCGGTATTTACGGCCACGAAGTTCAAGACAGAGACCAAGTTACCACTATCCCCGAAGACGTTAAGGAAAAACTTCTCCGTTTCGGTAGAGCGGCTATCGCTGCGGCTACTATGCGTGGAAAATCTTACCTTCAAATCGGTTCGGTTACTATGGGTATCGGCGGTTCTATTATGGACCAAAACTTTATGGAAGAATATCTCGGTATGCGTGTAGAATCTATTGACGAAGTAGAAATTTTACGCCGTATGGAAGAAGGTATTTACAATAAAGAAGAAGTTGAAAAATGCCTTGCGTGGACGAAAGAACACTGCAAAGAAGGCAGAGACGATAACCCCGAATTCGTTGATTTCTTGGGCGAAAAGAAGAGAATTAAATTCAACCGTGAAGAAAAAGACAAACAATGGGAATTCATTACCAAAATGTACGTTATCATTAAAGATTTAATGATGGGTAATGATAAACTCCCCGATGCTTTCAAAGAAGAAAAACTCGGCCATAACGCTATTTGTGCAGGTTTCCAAGGTCAAAGACAATGGACTGACCACTGGCCGAACTGCGACTACCCAGAGGCAGTTTTGAACTCTTCTTTTGACTACGAAGGCAAGAAAGAACCTATGGTTTTCGCTACGGAAAACGACGTTTTAAACGGTATTTCAATGCTCTTTATGAAACTCTTAACCGGTCGTGCTCAAATCTTTGCGGACGTTAGAACTTTCTGGTCTCCCGAAGCAACTAAACGTGTTACCGGCTACGACCTTGAAGGAAAAGCAAAAGAAAACGGCGGTATTATTCACTTACTTAACAGCGGTGCCGCTTGTTTGGACGCTTGCGGTGAATGTGTTGACGAAAACGGCAACAACACTATGAAACAATGGTGGAAAGTTGACGATAAAGATATTAAGAAAATGACCGACGCAACCGTTTGGTGCGAAGCAGGTTTTGATAACTTCCGTGGAGGCGGATTCAGTTCTCACTTCGTAACGAGAGCCGAAATGCCCGCTACTATGATAAGACTTAACCTTGTTAAAGGTTTAGGGCCTGTTCTTCAAGTTGCCGAAGGTTGGACTGTTAAACTCCCCGACGAAGTAACCGATACATTAATGGAAAGAACTAACCCGACTTGGCCTTGCACTTGGTTCACTCCACGTTGCAACGGAAAAGGTGCGTTCAAATCTGCTTACGACGTTATGAATAACTGGGGTGCAAACCACGGTGCTATTTCTTACGGACATATCGGTGCTGACCTTTTAACACTTTGCTCAATACTCCGTATTCCCGTATGTATGCACAACGTTGAAGAAGATAAAATCTTCCGTCCTGCTTGTTGGAACGCTTTCGGTATGGACAAAGAAGGTCAAGATTTCCGTGCTTGCGAAACTTACGGACCTATGTACAAAAATATCAATAAATAATTTTTAGTTGAAAACACTCTACTTTAATGCGTAAGTATTTTAAAGATTAAAATTTAATAACAAAAAGTTAACCCACTGTAATTCACGAAAGTGAAATACAGTGGGTTTTAATATACGCTTGCAATTATAAACAGCACTTTCTTATAGCATTACTTCCACAACGCTTACCAAAGGTAAGCATATCACTCGCTTTTTAACAAATATATTTTTTCAAAAATTGATTTGTAAAAGCGAATAACACGCCGTAAGGCATATCACTCCGCCAACGGCGGAATAACACTCATAAAAGCGGATAGCGTTTTTTATACATAATTTAAAATAATAGGACTTGTAACAACGTTAAAATAATTTAATCCGAGCCAAATCATTTTAAAAAGTGAGTGGTTCGGATTTATTTTTAATTTTACTGCTACTAATTTACCACCGCATTTGGGATATACGCAGTCAATGGATGGATTTTCCGTTGTAAAATCACAACTTTCACATTCATATTGTATCGGCATTTTCAGTTTTTGTTACAGATTTTATTTTTAGTATTTTTTTATTGCTTAACTCTAACACTGTTTTTGCAAATTCTTTTGTGTTCATGCAACAAGTATTACTTATTTTAAAAGAACAATCCAAAGAATTTTTAATACAATGTTTAATTTTTCCATTTGAATACTTCCAATTATTATTTTTCAAAAAAATATAAACACACTCTTCTTGTTG
>JAZRVG010000130.1:0-14230 GCA_045599025.1 Christensenellaceae bacterium
TATTTTCAAAAGTTTTTTTACCGCTTTTTCCGTTTGCAAAATCTTTTAAAATCTCTTTTATTATATCAAACTTTTTAGGTAAAGTGAAAGTTGAATTGAGCCATAAACCTACATCGTCAAAACAAACGTGAGAAACTACTATTACCTTATAATTTTCTTCAATATTTTCAAGAGTTTCTATAAACCACTTTATTTGGCTATCGCTCATAACAAACGAATTCGTTTCCCCTTCGGTGGTATTTAAAAATACAACTTCCGTTTTCTTTTTCTCGTTCTTATAAAATCCGTAACCGCCTAAATTACCGTTTTTTACAAGCGTTATTTCGTTTGAAAATTTATTAGCAAACGGAACGCATAAACGGTCTATAATCTCTCCGTTTTTTACCTTTTGTTTTCCAAAGTCGTGATTTCCTTTACAAAAAAGTACGGGAACGGTTGAATTCATAGCGTTAAAAGTATTATTTATTATTTCTTCACACTCTTGTTTATCTTCTTCTATATCAAGCCCTATATCTCCACCGTTCACGAAAACGTCAACATTAAAATCTTTTGCAAGCGAAAAGAAATCGGCTATATGCTTATAATGTTCGTTACCGTAGGTATGCACGTCGGTTATAAAACCTAAAACGAAATCGCCTTCTTCGTAATATTTTGAAAATCTTTTTTTTGTTTCTTTTGCATTTTTTTCTATAAAATCCAACATAGTTTTATTATACCACAACCCTACTTTTTTGCAATAAAAAAACACTACTATTTTAGTAGTGCTTTTAGTTTTTTATTCGCCGAACAATTTTTTAGTACTGTTTGATGCGATAATTTTTATGTTAGTTCTATTCGTTGGGCTTGTGATAATGAAAGCATTACCCCTTTCGTTGTTAACGATTTGGTCTTGCTCTACTTCGTTGATTTGTCCCGCCTTGTCGTAAAGGGTACACAAATCGTCCATATCGTTAGGTGCTAACGCAAAAATAAACGAATATTGACAAGCGTTTATTATAGCCGTTGACTTTCTTATAATGTCTTCACTTCCTACGAAGTCTTTAATATTTTGAGTTATAACGATTTGCATACCGTTATACTTTCTTATACGCTTTGCAAGTTGGTACATAAAGTCAAGTGCTACGGGGTATTTAGCATCAATAAATACATGGGCTTCGTCTATACAAACGACTATTTTTCTATTCGTGCCGTGTTTTATATTAAATTCACGGTTCTTGATAATTTCGTTATCAAGCCATTTTAATACGAGTAGCATTTGTGCGTTTGCTATTACGCCGTTTTTATTTGCAAGCAAACTTTGGAAATTGAATACGGTAAAGTTTTCCTTAACGGAAAGCGTACTTTCACCATTCCAAAGA
The DNA here is from genome assembly GCA_045599025.1 of Christensenellaceae bacterium. Lineage (GTDB taxonomy): Bacteria > Bacillota > Clostridia > Christensenellales > Borkfalkiaceae > HGM11412. The sequence goes on from JAZRVG010000130.1 coordinate 1,359, forward strand.
TTTGCATTTCTTCCTTCTCCTGCAAACTTGGAGACGTAGTTATGCAAAATACGGAGTTGCGTTACGTCGTAATCAACTTTTGCTTCGGTAAGTTTTTTGTTGATAATTTTGCAAAGTCCGTCAAAAGTAGGATAGTCTTTTGCCTCTAACTTTGACAAATTCGTTTGTGAATTGATGCCGTATTCCGCATACAATTCAACTATAACGTTGTTAAGGTATTCAAGTGCCTCTGCACTAATTCCCGCAAGAGCAACCCTGAAAAATTCTTCAAGGAATTGAAGGTGTACCGCAAAGTTATTTATGTTACCTTCGCCTTCGTCCGCATCAAGCGTTGTTATAATGTGGAAGGGGTTTATTCTTCCTTGCGAAGCCGTACCTACGTCTATAAGTCTACCGCCTAAATTCTTGGCAAGCGGACCGTATTCGTTTTCGGGGTCTAATATGAATATTTTACTGTTTTCGGCGGAAAGATTTGATAATATGGTTTTAGTTGCGTAAGATTTACCCGAGCCCGATTTACCCATAATAACCATATTTGAGTTTACACGCTCGTTGTTTCTTTTAAAGAAGTCAACTATTACGGGGAAATTGTTTTCCGTTCCTAAAATACAACCTTTTTCGTCCATAACCGAAGATAAAACGAAGGGGAAAGACGCTGCAACCGAACCCGATTGTATAGCACGGGCGTAGTCTTGCATTACGTCGTATCTTGAAATGTTAGAAGATATTACCGCATGGTTTTGACGGCAGAAGTTATCTACTAATTCAAAACCTTCATCCGAAAGAATTCTCTTTATAGACTTTTTAAGATTTTTCTTTGCGTCCTTTCTGTTACCCGTTCTATTGTACAAGGTAAAATGAAGGGTTACTTTAAATAAAGTTTCGTTATCGTTTTGAAGTAATCTTAAAACTTGAACGAGCGTTTCCATATGCGTTTGTTTATCAATCATTGAAGACGCTTTATAAGACTGTTCCGATTGAGAAGACAATTCTTGAAGTGAACGGTCTATCATATGAATAGCCTTGGTTTTTTCATAAGGTTCAAGGTTCATTACTACTTTCGTATCGGGTATATTGAAAAGTTTATAACCCCACGAATTGAATACCGAAAGCGGGAAATTTTTTACCGTATAAGTCATACTTTCTTCGCCGTCTATTACCGTTGAGAAAGGTTTAAATACGATATCTTTTGGAATAACCCATTGTAAAAACTCTTCGTCGTAGAGCATATTAACGTCGTTAGGCTCAAAATTTTCGGTATAGTTATACTTTAAAAATACGCCTAATTCTTTATCGTTTAATATATGCGAAGTCATACCTATTTCGGCAAAAGTTTCAATAGCATCGGTTAAAATATCCGTTATCGTGTCCGGATTTGCATCGTAAACTACAAGATAGTAGAAAGGTTTTTTAACGGGAGTTTTTTCGGATAATTCCGTATAAATTCTTACTCTGTCGTTAATAACTTTTTCTCTACCGTCAAGTTCCGCTTTGGTAAGTTCGCCTAACTCAAAGAGTTTGTATATATCTTGTCTTTTTTGTTCTTCTTGTTTTATGTAAGGAATAAAATCAAGTTTTTTATCAATTTTTACGATAGACGCCCTTACTTTACCCGAAATTGAACGGATAATTTTTCCAAAATATTCGTCTATCATTTGGTCTTGCCTAAAATCCGAAAGAAGTTCAAATTCTCTCGGGTCAATTTGCAAAACACCGCCCTTATATTCTTCGTAAACTATAAAGCCGTTCTTTATATCTTTAAAAGGTATGAAAAACTCTATGTTCGTTTGCGATTTTTTATGTTCGTTAGAATAGTGTTTTACCGAGAAAATATATCTCGTAAAGTTAACGAAAAGCATATATGCACGCTGTCCGTCAAACGGCAAAAACAACGATATTGCTACAACTAATATTATAGCCATTATTATGAAACGGGCGTAGCCCAAATTCGTAACAAAGGTAAGCACCTCCAAAGAAAGGGCAACGAGTGCTATAATCGTATCCGCTATTGAAAAGTTTTTGAAAAATTGAACTTTTACTTTGGCTGTTCTTGGAATAACTCTCATTTATTTACCCTCCTTTTAATCTTCGTTTCCTTCATTTTGTTCGGCAAGCATCTGCTGACCGCCTATAACGTTATTGAGTGCGTTGCCGGGACCACGAACTCGGTCGTGTTGGGCTTGATTATCGTTATTATCGTTGTTTTCACGGCTACCCGATATGGCGTTACCTACTCTGTCGCCAATCATATTTGCAAGTTGTTGGTTATTATCTTGACGGGATTTTGCGTCTTTTTCTTCCTTTGCCGTTCCAAACGGGTCAATTTTGTTATACAAAGTTGAACCGAGTCTTTTCATACGGTTTTTAGCAGTTGCGCCAAAGCCGTCCTTTTTCCAGTCTTTACCGAATCTAATACCACCACGAACAGTGGCAGCCGTTCCACGAGCACCTGCCAAAGCACCTTTTCCGATACCCTTTGCAATTCCTCCCATAATGCCTTTTGCACTTGCCGACGCAATAGCGTTATCACGAAGTTCGTTAGAACCTGCACCCGCACTGATTAAGTTACCTACAAGTGCCATTGACCTTTGCATTGATACCGAACCGCCTAAAATAAAGGCTATCTTAAACAAGTTATTTAAGAAATCACTGTCAAAAAATCTTACCGAACTACTCGTTATTATAGATATTATCAATACGTACACGTTTAATGCAATTATACACCCGTACGCCGTTATAAACTTAACAAGCACTTGGTCTCGCCACAGTTTAAACCTTGCACCGTCGTCTATAACGTTTGTAGAAATAGAAATAGGCGCTGCTATGTACAAAAGTATTATTGATATAGTTCTATCAACGAACATTAAAAGCGTATTTGCAAGTGAAATAAGAATACAAATGCCCGATATCCACGAGAAGAAGAAGTCAAAGTCTTCTAAATCTATATAGTTCCATAAACTACCCGTATCAGTATAGTTAAAGTTAGGATCTAAATAGAACAAAGGGTCTGTACCGCCTTTTAAAGCGTCTTGCGAGAACGCACCGCATAAAAATCTACCTATGCCGTCCGGACTACCGCCTAAAGTTGCTTTGTATAATGCCATCATAAACACGTTTACAACGGAAATAAGCACTAACATTACGGCGGGAACGAATAAAAACATAAGCATAGTTTTGAACGTCTTAACAAAAATTTGCATAGGCGTTCCGCCCTTGTCGCTTGCTATTGCACGTATAACTGCAAAAACTGCAAATATACTTACTAATATTATACCGATAATTGCGGCAACCCTAAATGCAAGCCCTACCCTTTCGTTATTGATAAGATACGTTAAAAAATCCGTATCTTCTCCTTCAACGGAAATAGGCTCTATACCGCACAATTTATTCGCACAGGACATTGCACCGTCTATCAATCTAAAAATAGATTTTGATAAACCGTATAAAAATTCCCAAAACCAATCAAACATTTCTACTCCTTAACTAACTACACGAATCATAAGATTTATGAAGTTAAAATAACTTTTGGTTGCTACGCCTCTGTTATACCCCGTATTATTTTCAAATCTTAAAAGTAATATATTCCCTTCGCTTACGGCAATAGACCTTGCAGTTCCAACTCCGTAGTTCCATTTCGTTATACGAAAACTTGACCATTTGTCTTTTACATATTTTAAGCGTACAGAACCAACGGCATCTCCACTTTTAGGGTCGTCGTACTCAATATCTTGCATTTCGGTATGTTTATGACCGAATCCGTCTTCTATTTCAATTTCTTCTTGGTCGGGAAAACCGAAATACTTTATTTTTTTAGGCATAGCGTCCTTATTAGGCAAAAGGAAAAAATTCACGGTAGAAGACCATTCGTCCATATCGTTAAATTCTTCCGGTTCGCCCGTATGGTCAAAAGAAGTGTAACCTTCAAATTTTTCCGTTTTTACATACATCGCCACTTCCGAAATATTCATATTTCTGTTTATAGGCAAGGCAAGATATACATACGGGTAAACGGGAACGGGCTTATCGCCTTCGTCTTCGTCCCAAGCCATATTTCTTACCGTTCTTCTGTTGTAAAGCGAATTCTCTATTTCAAAATTTTGTTTGCCGTCGCTATAATATGCCGTAACCGTTCCGTAAGATTCGTAGTACGCTTGCGTATATTGTTCCCCGCTTGACTTATGACTTTCACCGGGAACATAATCAGCATAATCGTCGTAACCGAGGTCTTGACAACCCGCAAGCATACACATAGAAACTACGGTAAAAAAGGAAAATACAATACTTAATATTTTTTTAGCATTGTTTCTCATTTAATAACTAATCAAACTTGAGTTTGGTGATTTTGAAGGTATTCAGTCCACCAGTTAGTGAATACGCTTACGCCCATATGAAGAGCAAGTAAAAGAACGAAAATAAGTACGAAACCGATAATAGCGTTCTTTAAGCCGTTTTTTGCCTTTTCGTGTTCTTGTGGTTCGTCTGCACGAGCGTATTTAACGCCAAGGATTACACACCAAATTGCTCCTACTGCTCCTACTACCGAAAGAAGGATAGGAAGTACCGTGTTACATACGTCGATTAACGGTTGAACGATTGTTCTAAGTTCTTTTTCTGAAATTGATGATGCTGCTGCTAAAAAATTTACTAACATAATTATCTCCTTTTTTTTGTTAGATTTTTATTTTTTTTAAGTGCTAATGCACTAATTTATTATTTGTCGGTTCTTGAAGTATTTCTATACAACAAACCAATGAACAAACCGGTTGCAAGAATTAAGCATGCTACTAAAATAAGTACGCTTCCCGCTACGTTTGCGATTTGTTTTTTGCGGAAGGTATAAGTAGTTGAAACGTTTGCTTCGTTTACTATTACTACTTTATAGTTACCACCGTCGGAAATTGCTACTTTATCTCCAATAGAAGTTATTTCTATTTGGTCTTTTAAAACTCCGTCCTTGTAGATATAAACGATATCGCCGATAGAAAGATTATCAATAGTAACGTTTTCTACCGCATCTTTTCCTTCTTCAACGCCAACCAAAGTTGCTTTCGGTACGGTGTTATCAATAGTTACGGTAAAGTTAATTGAAATATCACTACTGTCCGCTCTCATTGATACGGAATAATTACCGTCTTCAACAAGTAAAATGGACTCGCCCTTTTGAGAATCAAGTTGCGGATTGCCGTATTCGTCCGTCTTCCAAACTTCGTAAATACTGTAACCACGTGGAGCAGTATAACTGAAATTGCTCGTTGCGTGATTTACTATATAGAAATCAAAATATGCGGTGTTTCCTACACTGTCAACTATAAGCAATTCCCAGTAGCCCATTTGATTAAATACGGTGGAAGTATATTCTTTTACTTCAACTCCGTTACGGAATAATTGAGCAATTTTAGACATTTTATCTAACGAATTGAAAGATATGCTTGAATTCGTTACGCCACCTTTAATAATAGGCTTTTCGGTGTTAATTTCCATTAAGTTATACTTGTTATAACTTTTTCTCGTTACGTTATACGATTTTAAGTTACCTGCTATATCGTTGATTATAAAGTGATAAGTTCCGTCTTTTCCGAGTTTAGTTCCCGAAACGTAATCAACGGGTTTTCCGTCGTTTAAGGAAACTTTTGCTTCGTATTCGCTACCGAAAGTTATTGAAACTTTATCTTTGGTATATAAATAACCGTCAATATCAACGATTTTCATATCGTCGGTATTTATTTGTACCGTTCTACGTTGTAATACCGCTTTGAACGAATAGTTGAAACCGTATTCGTCGTAATAAGAAACTAAATATTCAAAACTTGCGTCGCCACTCATTGAGTTAAATTCAAGTAAGAAAGGCTCGCTAAGCGGTAAAGTTCTGTCACCTACCGTGAACGTATAATTACTTGCACAAGTTGAAAAACTTATTGAATTTGATGAGTAAACTCCCCTTTCAATACACTCGTTAATATCGCACTTTGTTTCGTTGCCGTTCATAGCCGTTCTTCTCATAACGGTGAGAGTTGGCGTTTCACGGTAATTTACCGTTTTAGTTACCAAATTGCCATACTCGTTGCGGAAATATACTACGTAAATACCGTCTCCGTTACGACATATACAATTTTCCCAAAGGCTTTCGTCCGTAACTGTATTTTCGGTAAGAACGTCATAAACGACGTAATGCTTGCCGTCGTTTAATACCGACACTCTGTAAATAATATCCTTATTCACGTTTACCGAAAGTTTTTTATTAGTGTAAATATTTTCGCCAAGAGAAGATTCGTAGCCCGTTATCCAACCGTCGTTATAATCTACGGGGACTTCGTTATCAATACTTACCTTAAATTGAACGCTCGTTCCGCCTTGGTCGGTAACAGTAATCGTATGTTCGCCTTTTTCGTAAAACTCCTTGTAAGTATAAACTTCGTTTTCTTTAACTCCGTCAAAGTTTACTCCGTTATCGTTAAATACGACTTCTTGACCATACGCAGTTATCGTAACGGAATTGTTCGTTTTTATAACTCCGTTGTATTTAGAAGAGAATACGCTTTCTTCTCCGTCCGCATAAGTTACGGTTAAGTAAACTTGTGCCGAATCGGTATAGTTTATATAATAGTCTAACACGTTGCCGTAAACGTTGGTAATTCTTAAATTATAGAAACCTTTTTCTTCGCATTTTAAACCTGCGGTTTCTTTATCTTTATTGTAAACTTCACTGTAATTTTCAAAATTCAAAGTCGTTGAATAAGCAACTTCTATTCTTTGAATATCGTTAGGAATTTCACCTAATTTGATAGAGTGGTTAGCAAAAATTACCGTTCCGTTTTGATTAGTTTTAAGTAATTGCTCTCCTGCATAAACGGGAACGTCCGTCATAGATTTGGACATTAAGATTTTTCTGTACGAAGGCTCTCTACCCGAACCGTTGGAAACACGGATTTCAACTTCTTGGCTTAACGCAATACAATCAACTACGAAAGTTGCTATACCGTTGTCATTCATTAAAAGATATACTCCGTATTCGCCGTCTAAATACAATTCAAACAAGGTGTTAGGTCTATTGTTTAAGTTGCCGAGAACGAAAAGCGGTTCGCTATCCCAAACGTTGATAATATCTTGAACACCGCCCGAAGAAGTTAATTCGTAAACACCCTTAAATACTTCGCCGTCCTTTACGAGATAGTGCAAATAATTGTGAGAACCTGCGTTGTTTCTTATTAACAATTCAACTTCGCTATCGCAAGTAGTTTTAGCCGTAATACGCTTATTACCGTTTAAAACTTCTTCTAAACTTCCGCTAAAATTATCAACTCCGTCAACGCTGAAACTTGCAAGCGGTGAAGTAATATTTTCAAACGATACAATACTTTGGTTATTGAAAATATCCGTTGCTACTATACGGTAAGAACCTCTTTCAACGAATTTCAATTCTTCCGTCCCGTCACTGTCGCTAACTAATTTATCGTTTATATATACTAATACGTTTTTAAGTTTTTTGTTATCGTCAACGGTTATTATTGAGTAAACCGCACTTATTTTATCGCCGTCGTAAGCGTATAACATTGTGTCGGTTGACTTTTCGTAAACCAAAGCGGTAGGAGTTTTTGAATAAGTTTTTTCCATTATGGCAAGTTCTGATTGAATATAAGAATTACCGAGATAGTTTACCGTAACTTCCGGTGCTTGCGTATCGGAAATACATTCGTAATAAACTACGCAATTAGGATATTCTTCATACCAAATTGAAACTGACCAACCGCCTATTTTGTTTACGGTTATCGTATCGTTTGCAGTATTAGCGACGTATTCGTTAAGTTCCAATCCTTTCAATTCGTATCTTGGAGTACCGATATTGTCGTTAATCTTAAATCTCGTTTGACTTGCAGTATAAACGAAATACTTATTTATTACTTCCTTATCGGATTCAATGAGCATTGCACCCTTTTGTTCCTTTTCGTTAAATACCGAAAAGTTTTCCGACGAATTCATGTAGTACCAAGTTACTTCCGGAGCACTTCTATTGAAAGTGTATTGCGGAGATGCGGAGAATCCGTAAATATCTTGTACGTTTACAAGATAAGTTCCCGATTGAGTGTATAATTTTGGTTTTCCGGGGAATTCCGTAGAAATAAGTTCGTTGTTACAATATACTTCATAACGGTAAATTTCGTTTTCGTTACGGTTAGGACAATTTACTATAACGCCGTTGCCGAGTGAACTTTCGGTTATTGTAACTATAAGTTCTTCGGTTGACATTAAAACTGCAAAATCGTAAACGTTACCCGAACGGTCGCCTACACGAACGTAATGGTTTTCGTTTAAAACTACGCCTGCAATTTCGTTTGCGTAATAAACGTTTTGAAGTACCCAGCCCGGGTAAGAGAATATCGCCACGTAAGCGTATTTATCCGCCTCTTGTCTCATTGAAACGAAAGAGAAGGAATAACAGTTTACCGTTTGGTTTGCGTCGTCTATATCCATTTCTTCTTTGTTAACCAAAGTCTTTAAAGACGGAGCGTCTGCGTCAATGAATACCATATATTCACGCATACCGTATTCGTCAATTTCTCTTATTTCAAAAATACCCGTAGCAACGTTGCCCAAAGCGTCTCTTAAACTTTCGCCGTCGGTTGCTTTGATTTTTTTCCAATCGCCCTTACCTTCGTATCTGTAATATAAAAGCGTGCTTTTTGATACCGTTAAGAAAAGATTTGACGCAAGATAATAATTTTTATTATCTTCGTAAACTATTTTATTACTGTAAATGTCTATATCGCCTTCAAACTCTAACGGAATCTCAAACGTGTTGCCCATTTTCGTTTCTAAAACGGTTTCCATTTCGTAGTGAATTTGAGAATCACTTAATTTAGGCGATTTATTTGAGTATAATTGATCGTCTTCAACAAGGTAAGTTTCAATAACCCTGTTCATTTTCGTGTTAACGATAGTATTTACCACCGAACTTATCGCACTTTTAAGGTTTGTTGATAACTTGTTTTTAGATATTTCGTTAGGGTCAACGTTTTCTTCGCCGTTTAACGATAAGTCGTCGTAGAAATAATATACCCAGTCGTTTTGAGAGTTACTGTCCGGATTAAAGTTAGATTGCTTATATCTAATCCAGCGTTGATTTGCTTTTGCAACTTTTGTTTCGTTATTAGCCTTAACATATTTCATATTACCCGGTTTATTAAGGTAATCAGCCGTTTTTGCGTCAAGAGTTATCATATATAAATCTTGATATTCCATAAACTCAACGTAGTCTATAAGAACGGCTTTTGAAGAGAAAGAAGGATATGCCGAACCACCCGTATATTTCCCGTCTTCGTTAAGTTCCGAGCCGTAATAGAAAGAAACAGGTTGTTTACCGTCCTCTCCCCTGAAATAATATTTAACTTCGTTAAGTTGAACTACTTTGTTTATTAAAGCAAGTTTACCGCCCGTAATTTTAGAATAGTTTGCGGTATCTTCGTTTTTACCGTTAGTTAAACAAATTGATATATCGTTTGATACAAGTTGTTTACTTTCGTCGCCTTCGGCGGAATCTGGAATAAAGTAAGGTTTAAACAAATATTGCCCCGTAGTGAGTCCTACGATGGAAATCGTTTGTTCGTTGTGGTTACCGATAATAACGTCGTCTTTAAGCGTACCGCCTTTTATAGTCAGTTTGCCTTTAATAAGTCTTTCAATAAGAATTTTATAGTAACCGTCCGTTTGATCGGTATTTATAGTTAACGTATTAGATTCGGAATTTTGCATATCGTAAACTTCCGCTTCTTTAATATCGGTTAACGGTTCAACTATACCGTTCGTTCCCATAACAACGTATTGCGTTTCAAAGAACGCTCTTATATCGTAAGTGTAAGATTCCGGATAAGTATCAAAAGTGTTTCCGCAATTATCTTTGAAAGAGAACCAAATATTGAAGGTTTTTCTCGGCTCTTCTTCGGAAAGTAACGATAAAATCTTATCGTCTGCCGGATAATAAATAGATTCGGCATCTTTTGGCAATTCGTTAAAATAATCGTCCATCGGATACGTTGCCGAATAGTAATGAGTCACAAATTGTCCGGAATCAATGACGGGCTGTCTTAAAAGCGGGTCTTTTACCTTCGTATCGTGGTTATAAAGTAGATACGATTTACGGTTGTTGCCGTCTTCATCCGAAATATTTAACGTGACCGTACTCATAAAAGATTCGCTATCGTAATACTGAATATCAAACGTTTTAAAACCGAGTTGGTTTTTATCGTTGTCAATAGTTACGGTCGCAGTAGGCTTTATATTATCAAACAATACGAAATTACTCGTTTCGTACTGCATTACCCCGTAAGGCGATATGGCAATTATATGTAGATAATATTTTTGAGTATCTTTCGTTGAATAATCTATAGATACGTTTGGAGAAGTTTCTTCGTTGTAAACGGTAAAATCTTCAAAGTTTGATAATTTTCTGTCTTCTTCTTTCGAAGTGTCCCATCTGTAATAAATAGTTCCGTAAGGTACGTTAGGAAGGGAAACTTTAAAGGTGTGTTGTTTAGAATAGCCCGAAGTTTTTTGCGTTAATTTAATGCTCGGTTTTAAATAATCAATTTGGAAGTTTTCGCCTTTTTTTTGAATATCTAAAAAAGTTTTTTGAGAAAAACTGCCGGTAGTGTTATTGCTAACCTTTTTATAACTGTTAATATTGTAAGCAAAGTCGCAAATTTCGTCTTTTGCTATATCGGCAGAAACGGAATCAAATTCATAGCGGTAAGTTTTATAAGAAACGTCCGTTTTTGCATCCCATTCGTAGCAAAGAGTATCGGTATATTCGCCTGCTAAATATCTAAATTCTCTCTTTAAGCCTTCGCCGTTAAAGTAAACGCTAACCAAAGAATCGTTATTTTTTGCACTTAAATGAACAGGTTCGGAAAATCTTAAAATAAGCCTTAACTTTCCGGTTCTTGCAAGAGCAGTATCGTCTATGTAACTTGATACGACTTCCGGTACTTTTTCGTCAAGCATACGCATATAAACGTTTCCGCCGTGATAATACATATCAAGACACGTACAGTTGTTTTTACAAGCAAGACCTACGCCGTACATATTTTTTTTCGGCTCAACCTTGAAAAATACGCCCTCTACGTTTCCGTTATACTCGTTAGAGTTAGGGTCTTTGTATAATTTCTTTGCAGTTCCGTTAGTCCACGACTCGTCTATATCCATTTTCTTACTAAACATACCGTCGTACGGATTTTCGCCGTAAAGGAAATAATCGGTTACCAAACTGTAATAAAACTTATTATTGTCTGAAATGTTGGTATCAAAGTAAACCCATGCTATATTACCCTTTTCTTCGTTAGACTTATAACCTAACTCATCGGTACAAAACTCATAGTCACCAAAGGTTATACTACCCTTTCTGTGTTGAGGAGTTAAGCCCGCCTCCATATCAAGGTTATCCATATAGAAAGAACCGTAAACTTCCGTTCCTAACGTTTCGTGATATTCGTACCATAAAGACGAAGAAATCATTGCACCCGAATATTTAACTTTCTCCGTACCTAAACTCGGTGCAAATTCTTTTTCACTCTTTAAAAATTTTCTATATTCAACTCCGTACGTTAAGCCGTTATTGTTTTCAAGATGCAAGGTAAATCTTGAAAAAAGTGAACCTGTGGCGATATTTCTTTCGCCTATATCTACGCCAATGGCTCTATCTAAAACCACTTGGAAAGACCTTGAATAATATTCATCTAACAAACAGGTTTCAGTTGGTGTAGATTGAGTATTTATGGAAATATAACCGTAATACGAATTTGCGGGAATTCTAACTACGCCCATTTCCGTTCCCGTATAATCCACCCCGTCAACTGCGGTAAGATTTTCGGTATGATAGTAAACTTCGGTGGCGGTATTTAACTTTTGGCTTATTACTACTTTAAAAGTAATTAAACCGGTGTTACTTGCGTAAACGTGTTCGGAATCTTCGTCAAATTGAACGTTTAACGAATCTGCGGAAACAACCGCCTTGTTTAACGAATAGTTTACCGATGCGAAAACGCCCCCTGCCAAAACTATGGCAAGAACAAAGGAAACTATATATTTTAAGATTTTATTCTTCTTCATTTTTATCTCCCGACGTTTCGTCTATCTTCGTTTTTTCCGACATATCTATAAAGAATTTATCGGTGTTTGCTTGCGGATTATTTTTCTTCCAATCGTTGTAACTTGAAACTACTTCTTTTTCCAACGCTCTTTTAGCCATGGCTTTGAAAAATTCTTCTGTCGTTCCCATCGGATTTTCGCTTTGCCAAATTCTAAAATACGTTACTAAATTTTCGTCGCTTAACTGTTCCGTCGTTTCTTGCGTTTCGGGTTTTTCTTCTACCTTTTGAACGTCAAGTTTAAACGCAACTTCTTTTTGTGGTTCTTCTTGTTTGTTTTCTTCTTCTGCCGATTTGAAAATTAAGTTGTTTCTTTCATTTACGTTATAGAAACAAGCGTTTTCGTCAAAGAAGTTTTCTTGCGTGTCCGAAGTGTCCATTTTACCCATTTTGTAGAACGGAACTTTAAAGGACGGTGTGAAATAGGTCTTTAACGGGAAGTTACCGAACGTAACTATTATTGAATGACCTATATCGCCTGCGTGGTTTAATCTTTGGAGTTCGCTTGGATAAATAAGCGGACGAACTTGCGTTTGTTGCGACACGCTTAAATCTTTACCCACTCCGGAACTTGAAGTTGAAGCAGTTATAACCGTTATGTTACCGCAAAGTTCACTGTACTCTTTACAAGTACCCATATCGTTTGAACCTATGAACATTTTTATACCGCAGTTACCTTTTACGATATCGGCTACCGTTTCGCCGTAAACGTTGTTAAGTTGTGCGTAAGACTGT
>JAZRVG010000131.1:0-30635 GCA_045599025.1 Christensenellaceae bacterium
TTCTTCTACCGCTTTTTCCGATAACTTTTCAACTTTATAAGCCGAAACTTCTTTTTTAAGTGAGTTTACGTTTCCGTTTACTATTACCGCTTTTACGGTTGCTTGGTTTAAAGTTTTTAAAGCGTCAATTCTTTTTGCTCCGTCAATAACTACTAAATTTTCGCCGTCTTTTACCGCAATAACGGGAGAAATAACGCCGTAAGTTTCAATGCTCTTTATAAGTTTTTCGTCGGCTTTTTTATTAGTATATTTGATAGAACTAATTTCCGCATCGCATATAACGTTTTCAAGCACCGCTTTTTTGTCTATCGTTTTTTGGTTTGCTAATCCTTTACTTGCTCTTACTAAACTTGATTTTCCTACTGCCATATTATCACCTTAAATTTTTGATAAAATTTCGTTCGTTAAACTTAAATATTCAACGCTTGCTCTTGAACCTTTTTTGTATGCTCCAAGCGGTTTGCTGTTTTCTTGCGACCACTCAACCGCACTGTCTAAACGTATTGCCGTTTCAAAAAGCGGAACGGTTTCTAAACTTGAAAGCGTTTCCATAGTTTGCTTGTAATAATTTTTTCTTGCGTCAACTTTCGTTACGGCAATTCCTAAAAGTTTTAAGTTTTCGGCTATCGGTTTAACTTCTTCTAAAAACGAGAACATATTTGATAAACCGAATAACCCCCACGGGCTTGCCTCTACGGGTATAATCAAATAGTCGCTTGCACACATAATATTCATAACCCAACCGCCAAGCGTAGGTGGTGCGTCAACTAAAATTATATCGTATAAGCCTTCGCTTTTTATTTCCGCAAGGGCTTTTTTAAGAATAAATTCCCTTTGCCATTTGGTAAAAAGTTCGTATTCAATACCGCTCATTAAGGTTGAAGAAGGCAAAACGTCTAAATTTTCGTAGTCCGTTTTATATATGCAATCTTTAACGTTTAAACCGTTTTTGATAATACCGTAAAGGTTTTTACCGCTTTCGGCAATTTCCAAAACTTTATCTTCGCTAAAAAACGCAAGAGATAAGTTAAGTTGCATATCGCCGTCAATAACCAAAACTTTTTTGCCAAGCGTACTTAAAAAATACGCAACGTTTGAACAAGTGGTAGATTTTCCGCTACCGCCTTTGTTATTAGCAAAACAAATTATTTTCGTCATATTATTCTTCCTCCGTAGAGAAAATAAGGTCTATATCGTTTCTTTGGCAATAATCTGTCCACTCTAAACTCGGTTTAACGTTCGTGATTATCATATCAAGATTATTTATATCGTCAATTTTAGAAAATGCAATTTTGTCAAATTTGCTACTGTCGGCAACCACTATTTTTTTGTTGGCACAATTAAGCATATTGTATTTTGTTACTGCGTGGAGTTCGTTTGAATCGGTAAGTCCGCCACGAATATCAATGCCTTTGCAACTTATAATCGCCTTGTCTGCGTGATAGTTTAAAAGCATTTTGTCCGCCGACGGGCCGAACAACGCAAGAGAGCCTTCTTGTAGTCTGCCACCTGTTGAAAATACGTTCCAACCGCTAATTTCGGTTGCCTCTAATAAAATTTCAACCGAGTTTGTTATTAAGGTTATATTTTTCTTGTCCTTTATTTTTCTTAAAACGAATAAGGCGGTAGAACTTGCGTCTAAAATAATTTTGTCGCCGTCGTAAATTTCTTCGGCAATAATATCTGCAATTTTTTGTTTTTCTTCAACGTTTGCCTTTTTACGAACGATAAAAGGAAGTTCCAAAAGTTGATTGTCGTTTAATACCGCTCCGCCGTAAGCCTTTTTGATATAACCTTCTTTTTCTAGTTTGTCAAGGTCACGCCTTATAGTTTCTTCGCTAACGTCAAAACGGGTGCTTAATTCGGTAACTACTACCTTTTTTTCGTCTTGCAAAATGGCAAGAATTTGATTTTTTCTTTCTATTGCTAACAATGTTTTTACTCCCTTACCGTTTTTAAAATAAAAGGATTGCTAAATATAGCAATCCCGTAAAAATTACAATATACTATCGCAAAGTTTCTTGTCGGGTCTTGCAATAACAGAACTGTCAAGGAACATACCATCTTCGCTAACTGCGTCTTTCGCACGTTCAATGGCGGCGGTTACGGCGGCAACTTCGCCCGTAATCATCATATACGATTTACCACACATACCCCTTGCAACTCTTATTTCTATTAAAGAAACGTTTGCGGTTTTTGCGGCAACGTCCGCCGCTACGATAATTTTTGATGCGTTGTAAGTTTCCAAAACGCCGAGTGCTTTTATTTCGTTAGTTTCGCAAGTTCCCGTAATTGCAGGGAAAATAGACTGGTCGGGATTACCTAAAACGAAACTGTCAATAAATTGCATAGGGTTTGAATTTTTAGCATTGTCAACCGCTGCTCTAACGGCGGAAAGTTCGCCCGATATTATGGCGATATATTTGCCGGGGCATACGGTTTGTGCTTCAATTATATCAACTTCGGCAGTTTTAACCATAACGTCGGTTGCCAAAACGCCCGCCGAAACGGTTTTATATTCTATCATTCCTATTGATTTAGCCATAATAAAACTACCTTACCTTTTTAATCTCAATGTATTTAGGCGTAACGTCGGTAACTATTCCGTCAATAGACGCATGCAAGCAAACGCTTAAACCGTTTCCGCTACTTGCTATTAAGTCGCCTATTTTTACCACGTCGCCTTGTTTAACCGTAGGAACGGACGGCGAACCTATATGTTCGGATAAACTTTCTCTTACGCTATCGGTAAGTTTAAGGTCTTCTTCAATAGGTGCTTTCACGTCGTATTTGGCAAGGTCAAGCCTTGCTTCCAAACGGTTGACGGGTGCTTTTCTATATTGTCTTTGTGGAGCAACGGGGTTAATCGCAATATCTTTTGAAGGTTTAATTCCCGACGCTCTCAAAGCGTTTTTAACTTCGCCTATCAAAGTTCTTGGGGATAAGCCTTGCGGACAAGAATACATTTCGCAAAGTCCGCAACCACTGCAATATAAAGTGTTTACAAAGGCGGTAATATCTTGACCGTCCTTGCAAGTCGTTGCTCTCATAAAACGTGCGGGGTCTATGGGGTGACCGAGTAAGTGTCTTGGACAAAGGTCGGTACACATACTACATTGACAGCAAGATGCCGCCGCTCTTTTTAAATTGATTTTGTTGTTGCTTGTTTTTCTGTTTATAAGATAGTGAGTTTTAGGTAAAACCAAAATAGCGTTAGTCGTTTTAGTAACCGTTTCGGTTTTTGGTAAAATTCTACCCATCATAGGTCCGCCAACGAGATAAACTGCGTCTTGAACCGTTTCTCCGCCTGCAAGTTTAACTACTTCTTCCAAACTCATACCGAGAGGAACTCTAACCGTTTTAGGAGTTTTTACTTCGCAAGCAACGGTAACGAGTTTTGAAGTAACGGGCTTGTTTTTCAAAGCGTTTGCAAGGTTGTAAACCGTTTCAACGTTGAAAACTGCAACACCGCTTTCAATAGGAAGTCCGCCCGGGCGAACTACTTTACCGGTAACTTCGTAAATCAAAACTACTTCGTCGCCGGCAGGGTAAACTTCTTCTAATTTTTTAAGCGTTATATTCGGGTAATTGTCTAAAATGCTTTCAATAGCGGTAATCGTTTCCGTATACGCTTTTTTAATACCGATAATTGCTTCGTTTGCACCTACCGTTTGTCTTATAATTTCAAAAGCGTCTAAAATTGCGTTGGTATTCCTTTCTAAAAGTTGCCTATGGAGTTTCAAAAGCGGTTCGCACTCACAACAGTTCATTATAATGGTGTTTGCACGTTCGTCTATCTTCGCATAGGTTGGAAATCCTGCTCCGCCTGCACCGACAATACCGTTATTTTTTAAAATATCGCATAAAGTCGTTTTTTCCATAATTTATTACTCTAAATTTTGTCCTTCGTCTATGATACCTACGATAGCGGCGTCAACGGGACATTTTTCCATATCGCAACCTATTCTTGCGGCACTGCCTTGTGCTACTAACACGTATTCGCCTATGCCTGCACCGATTTTATCAATGGCTACGATTCGGTTATCAACTTTAAGGCTGGGAATAGGCTCTACTATCATAAATTTTGAGCCGATTAAATTTTCATTTTTTCTTGTGGAAACTACGCTTCCTACTACTTTACCTATAATCATAATTCCGTACCTTTTATTTTCTTATTTAATAATTACACACTTGTTTCCGCAACCGATTTTAGCAGCGTTTGCTTCGTCCGTATCAATATGCATTTCAAGTGTAAAAGTGGGGTCAACTCTAATTTTAACGTGGTTGTAAACCGTACCCCTTTCGTTATCAACCTTAACGGACACTTCTTGCCCGTTTTGAACGCCTGCGTTCATAGCGTCGTTTGGCGACATATGTATATGGCGCATTGCAATAATGCAACCTTCGTTCAAATATAAAACTCCTTTTGGACCTACTATCGCAATAGGAGCAGAACCCTTAATATCTCCGGATTCTCTAATAGGTGCTTTAACACCGAGTTTAATTGCATCGGTAGCCGAAATTTCAACTTGCGACGCTTTTCTTACAGGGCCTAAAATTCTAACGTTTTCTATGGCACGGAGTTTTAAACCTACGATGGTAACGCACTCGTTGCACGCATATTGACCACCCATCAAATCTTTCTTTTTAGTGAGTTGATAGCCTTCGCCGAACAAAGCGTTAACGTGTTCTTGCGTTAAGTGAATATGCCTTGCGGAAACGCCTACCGGTACTTCAAAACCGCTAACGTTTTCACTTTTTTTATCAAGTTCTTGCATAATAATTTTAGTTATAAGTTCAATTTCTTCTCTTTCCATAAAAAGCCTGCCTTGTAAATTTTAGTTTAGAGCATTTTATCCATACCGTAATTAAACGGTATGGATTATAAACACTCTTGACAATAGGAAGTTAAAATTCTTTCTTATTTAATAGTAGGAAGAATTTTTTCAACGTCCTGATGAGGTCTTGGAATTACGTGAGTAGCAACTAATTCGCCAAGTCTTGAAGCGTTTTGTGCGCCTGCTTCAACTGCGGATTTAACTGCACCAACGTCACCTCTTACCATAACGGTTACGAGTCCGCTACCGATTTTTTCAGTACCGATAAGTACTACTTGTGCTGCTTTAACCATAGCATCTGCTGCTTCAATTGCTGCAACTAAACCTCTGGTTTCAACCATACCTAATGCTTCCATTGACATAATTTATGTCCTCCTTAAAATTTTTGAATTTAATTTTTTTATTTTTTATTTTTCTTGAACGTCTTTTTGTGTAAGACCTTCGCTTGTGTTAGTTTTCTTACCGAAATGAACCTGTTGGCTCTTTTCAATAAGTTTAAGTATCTCGTCGTGCGGATTTGCTATAACCGCATGACATACCGGTTTTTTAATTGCGTTTGCCGTTGCGGTTTCAACTGCCTCGGTAACTGCGGAAACGCTACCTTTTACGATAATGGTAACTAATCTGCCACCCATTTTGCGTTCCCACGTTACTAACTGGACGTTTGAGGTTTTGCACATAATATCAAGTGCGTCAACTGCCGCCACAACGCCGGTTATTTCAACAAATCCAAGTGCTTCTCTCATTGTTTAAACCTAATAAATTATTTTTGAACAGGGAAAGAAGGAAGAATTTTTTCAACGTCTTGATGAGGTCTTGGAATTACGTGAGTAGCAACTAATTCGCCGAGTCTTGATGCGTTTTGTGCACCTGCTTCAACTGCTGCTTTAACTGCTCCTACGTCGCCTCTTACCATAACGGTTACGAGTCCGCTACCGATTTTTTCCGTTCCGATAAGCGTAACTTGTGCTGCTTTAACCATTGCATCTGCTGCTTCAACTGCTGCGGTAAGACCTCTTGTTTCTACCATTCCTAATGCTTCCATTGCCATAATTGTATCCTCCAAATAATGTTTAATTTTTTATTTTTTAATTTTTATCAAATCCACTCAATTTTAACATTTTTTGAGTGTCTTCTTCGGGATTTGCTATGATATGTTCGGCAACTATGCCCGTCATATCTTTTGCTACTTGTTTAGCGGCTTCCATAGCGGAAGTAACCGCCGAAACGTCGCCTCTAAATTTAATTGCTACTAATAAAGGTACGGGTAAACTGTCCGCATTTGCCGGTTTGTTTTTGTCAAACACTTCAATAGTTACGTCGGCCGCCTTGCAACCTGCGTCCGCCGCACAAAATGCGGTAGTTAAACCGAATACTTCTAATATTCCAACTGCGCTAGCCATTTTACTTGTTTACTATTGCTATTTTAAGTCCGGTCATAGAAACCGCTTTCTTAAACGCTTCGTCGGCTTGTTCAAGAGTATATTTATCGGTAATAAGTTCTTTAATCGGTAAACCGATAGCCAAAGCACGTTTTAAGAAATCAAACGTAGTTACGTAATCTCTTAAAGTGTAAACCCAAGAACCAACCGTAGTAATTTCTTTTGAACAAATATCAAAGTGCGGATTGATAGTTGCGTCACCGCCGTTAATGAAGAAACCGAGTTCGCAAAGTCCACCGCCGTTTCTTATGAATTTATAGATATTTGCGTGACCTACGGGTGAACCCGTGCATTGGAAGGCAAAGTCGGCAAGGTATCCGCCGAATTGGTCTTTAAGTCCGTTTGCAAGTTCTTCAATACCCTTGAAATCTTTAAAGTTTACAGTTCCGTTTGCACCCATTTTTTTAGCAAATGCAAGACGTTGTTCGTTTCCGTCAACCGCTACGATATTTTCAATACCCATAGTTCTTAAAACTGCTATACAGATAAGACCGATAGGTCCGCAACCTTGAACGGCTACACGGGAATTAAATCTTAAAATGCCCGTTGTTTTTGCTCTTTCAACTGCGTGAATTAAAACTGCACAAGGTTCAATTAAAATTCTTGAATCTAAATCTAAATCGCTTACGTTGAAGAAGGTAGAACCGCCTTTTACTACTATATAATCTGCAAACCAACCTTTGAAGTGGTTGTTCGGGTCGTTATCGGGAAGTAAGCCGTAAACGTCCGCACCGCCTACGTTTTGTTTGTTCAAGTCAAACATAGTAATGTCCGGATTATCTTTAAAAATCATACAAGTAACGACTTTATCGCCTACTTTGGTAGGTTTGCCGGCACTGTCCTTTTTAACGTTTTTACCCATTTTAACTATTTCGCCCGTTCCTTCGTGTCCTAAAACTACGGGAATTAAGCCGAACGGGTCTCTTTTGTATTCGTGTTGGTCAGTTCCGCAAATACCGCAACCTTCAACCTTAACGAGCATATCGTCGTCACCGATTTCGGGAAGTGGGAATTCTTTTAATTCAATTTTGTCAAGAGCGGTAAGCATAGCAACTCTTGCCGTTTTAGGTACGCCTGCGGAAACGTTATTTGTAGAACCGCTCGTTGCACCCATATTTGCTAAAACTTGTCTTACGATTTGTTCAATATTTAAGTTGTCCATTTCAAACTCCTATCTAATGCATAAACTGTCGGTCATAACGCAACGACGACGTTTTGTGAACGTGCTTGCCGAAGTTAAACCTTCGCCCGTTCTTGATGCGATAGTGAAAGTACAATAACCTTCACCGCCGAAACCGAGTGCCGAATAAGACGGACCGTTCTTAACTAAAATAGCGGTGTCAATAGCCTTTGCGTACTTGGTAATTCTGTCAACGTTTTTGCTGTGTATGTGAGCCGAGTGACGGTTGCCGTGTTCAAGCCAAACTGCTTGTTCAACTGCGTCGTCAAAATCTTTTGCTCTAACGATACCTAAAATAGGCATCATAAGTTCGGTAGCGATAAGCGGGTGTTCCTTTGGACCTTCAAAGATAATGCAACGAATATTATCGGGAACGTCAACGCCAACCATTTTAAGAAGGGCTTTCGCACTTCTACCAACGCACTTTCTGTTCAAAGCACCCTTTGGCGTGATAACCGTTTCTATAAGTTTATCTTGAATTTCTTTGGACGCTAAATAGCAACCTTGGTCTTCTATCATATACTTCATAAGTTCGTCAACGACTTCGCTAACCGCAACTACTTCTTTTTCTGCTATGCAAGGAAGGTTGTTGTCAAACGTACAACCGTTTACGATATCTTGTGCCGCCTTTTTGATATCAGCCGTTTCGTCAACGAGTGCCGGTGGATTACCTGCACCTGCTCCGATTGCTCTTTTACCGCTTGATAAAACTGCGGTAACTACGCCCGGACCGCCCGTTGCAACCAAAAGCGGAATATCTTTATGTTTCATCATAACCGCACTTGTTTCAAGTGTAGGTTTAGACGCAGATACTGCAATATTGTTAGGACCGCCTACTTCCATACTTGCTTCGTTTACCATATTGATAGCAAACAAAGAAGTTTTGATAGCGGCAGGGTGCGGGTTGAACACAACTGTGTTACCGCCTGCAAGCATACCTATCGTATTGCAAATTATGGTTTCACTCGGGTTAGTAGTCGGCGTTATAGCACCGATTACGCCGAAGGGTCCCATTTCTACGAGAGTAAGACCTCTGTCGCCCGACCAAGCAACGGTAGATAAATCTTCCGTGCCGGGGGTTTTTTCGGCTACGAGTTGATGTTTTAATATTTTGTGAGGAACGTTGCCCATACCGGTTTCTTCAACGCCCATGCGAGCAAGAGTTTCAGCGTTTTCCATTGTCTTTTTACGGATATTTGATATGATTTTTTCACGCATATCAAGCGACATCGTTTTAACAACTGCTTGTGCTTTTTTGGACGCCTCAATAGCGTCGTTCATATCTTCAAAAATACCGTTTGTTCCCACGTTACCGTTAGTGAGATTTATTTTGGCAACTACTTGGCTTACTATGTCTTGTATCATTTTTTCGTCAACTGCCACGATATTAACTCCTTAAATTTATTTTTAGCGAATTCGCCGAGAGAAGTATCTTCTTCGGCAGTACCGCCACTAACCGCAACCGCACCTATAATTTCTCCGTTATGTTCAAGCGGTTCGCCACCGCCGAATATTACTATGCGACCGTCGGTTTGATTTATTCCGAATAAACTACCGCCTGCCCCTGCTAAAACTGCTAATTTTTTAGTAGGCATTTTCAAGGCTACCGAAGTATAAGCCTTGTCAACCGCTATTTTGTAACTTGCTATAAAACTGTCGTCCATAGCGTGCACTAAAACGGGGTTTCCGCTTGCGTTAGCAACGCAAACTACTATTTTCATTTTGCGTTTTTTTGCCTCTAACTCTACTTCTTTTGCAAGTAAAGTTGCTAAATCTAACGTAAGCGAAGTGTGTTTTACGGTATATTCGGTTTTTGATAGGTTCATTTCTTCAACGATTTTCTTAACCGTTTGTGAAATAACTTCTATATCCATATTTATATATTATTTATTAAGACCGAGTTCTTTAAGAACTTTTTTGGTAACTTCCGCAACAACGTCAGCGTCCGAAGAGCAACCGCCGTTACCACCGCAAGAACCGCAGTTGTGGCAACTTGCTTGACCGTTTTTATTGTTTACGCAAACGTCTGCAGGGTGTTTACCTTTAAGACCCATTTGACGACGGATTTCGTAAAGTCTTTGAACTTGGCTTTCGCTTAATTCTTGCGGTCCGCCTAAAAGTCTTGCGTTGAATAAAAGTTTTGCATAGAATTCAAGAGATTCCATTTTGTAGTAAGCGTTAACGAGTGAATCACTGTAAGAAAGAGCACCGTGGTTAGCAAGTAAAACTGCGTCAAAGTGTTGTAAATATTTGCTAACTGCGTCTGGAATTTCTTCCGTAGAAGGCGTGCCGTATTCGGCGATAGGAACGCAACCTAAAGAAATAACTGCTTCGGGCATGATAGGTTGAGTTAAAGGAATACCTGCGATAGCAAAACTCGTTGCATAAATCGGGTGAGCGTGAACTACCGATTTAACGTCCGGTCTTTCTTTGTAAACTCTCATGTGCATTTTGATTTCCGAAGAAGGTCTAAATCCCGGATTTGCTTGAATAACTTTACCTTGAGCGTCAACTTTACAAATAAATTCCGGAGTCATAAAGCCCTTGCTTACGCCGGTTGGGGTGCAAAGAAACTCGTTGTCGTTAAGTTTTACGGAAATGTTACCGTCGTTAGCGGCAACCATTCCTTGATTGTAAATTCTTTTGCCGATTTCGCAAATTTGTTTTTTAATTTCAAATTCGTTTACCATAAATAAATCTCCTTAATAAATACTTTTAGTATTCTTTTTCATTATTTTGATTTTAGTATATTACAAACAACGTAAGTTGTCAATAATTTTGATAAAGTTTTGTGGTATTTTTGCAAGTTTTTGTTTGTTTTGTGAGTAATTTTACCAAATTTTGAATAAAAACCACACAAAAACAACAAATTACCAACCAAAATACTCAATAAGTTCGTCTAAACCTTCACGGGTGAAGGAATCAATAAAAAATATCTTTTTGCACCCGGCGAGGCGTAGCCAGTTAGCCGAAAGTTCGGGGTGACCGTTAGGGGCGTTCTTTTTGGTGACTATACCTATGCACTCTCTATTAGACATTGAAGTGCAACAAGGCGAGTAGAGTGAAAATTCTTCGGTGGAAGAACAAAGTAAACAAACTATTTGAACTTCGTAAGAGTATAGACCTAAAACGAAACCGAATTGCTTGTCTTCAATATATTCGCCCGGTGGGTCAATAATATATTTGTGATAATTTATATATTGTGTTTTATGGTAGACTAAATCTTCGCCGTGAAGGGCTTGCGTTAAGGTTGTTTTGCCAACGCCCGTTCTACCTATAAACATAACTTTTTTGCGTTTTGGAAGTTCTTTAAGCATATTATGTTTGAGTTAAATTGCAAGTAACGAAACGCAAGGTTTCCTTTGCGTAGTGTAAAATTGCTTCAAGCGACGCTTTAACTTCGCTAACCGTACCCGTTAAAATGAGCGTACCGCTAAATCTGTCAACGAAACCTAAATCGGCGTTACTTGCTTTTATAGCGATATCGCCTGCGATAATTGCCGTTTCGGCAGGAGTCATACAAACGATACCGATAGCCGAGTGAGAATAATCAATAGCAGGGTTTAAACCTAACTTTTCGTATAAAATACTGTCGGGATTTGCTATAACGTGTGCGATGGTAATTTGTTTACCGGGAACGAGTTCTTGAATAATTCTCAATTTTTCGTTTTCGGGAAGTTTGGACGCACTTTCTTCTATTAAAGATTTAATATCCACTTTTAGCCTCCTATTTGAACGTGTAAACCGCTAACTTTTTGAGCGACTTCCAAAAGTTCTTGCATTTTTTGTTTAGTAGGCGGTAGAATATCTTTCATTTTGTATGTTCTACCTAACCTTTCGTATTTGTCTTGCCCTAAACGGTGATAGGGTAATAAATGTATTTGTTTTACACCGTTTAACGATTTTGCGAATTTTGCTATTTCGGCAATTTCTTCATTAGTGTCGTTAAAGGTAGGAATAACGGGAACTCTTATAATCAAAGTGCAAGCGTTTGAGTTTGCAACTTTAACCGCATTTCTTAAAATGAGTTCGTTAGGCATACCGCAAAACTCCTTATGTTTTTGCGAATTCATATGCTTAATATCCATTAAATAATAGTCAAGATAGGGCAAAACTTCTTCTATATTTTCGTAAGGAACGTTCGCCATACTCTCTATTGCGGTAGAAATTCCGCTCTCTTTGGCAGAGCGTAATAAATCACGGGCAAAATCTTTTTGGCATAAACACTCTCCGCCCGAAAGGGTAAGACCGCCACCGCTCCTACGGTAATAAGGCATATCTTGAAGAACGGTTTTCATAACTTCTTCAACGGTAACGTCTTTTCCCGTAATTTTGGTTTCGCCGTTTACTACCATACTTTCAATTTTGTAGTTTTGTGATTCGGGATTACAACACCAACGGCAACGCATAGTGCAACCTTTTAAGAACACTATCGTTCTAATACCTATTCCGTCGTGTACCGAAAACTTTTGAATATCAAAAATTCTCCCCGAAGTTTTAAGATAATTATCCATATATAATATATAAAATTAAAATCCTTGTTCGGTTCTGCTTATAATATCGTCTTGCAACGATTTGGAAAGCGTTGTGAATAACGCACTGTAACCTGCAACCCTAACTACCAAATGTTTGTACTCTTCCGGGTGCTTTTGAGCGTCTAAAAGAGTTTGCTTGTCAACTACGTTGAATTGAACGTGGCTACCCTTTTGGTCAAAATAACTTCTTATTAACGCAACGAATTTGATAAGACCGTCTTGTCCTGCTAATGCGGACGGGTGGAACTTTTGATTGTATAAAGTTCCGTTACTGCAAATTCCGTGGTCAAGTTTTGCAACGGAGTTGGCGGCGGCGGTAGGTCCGTGAGTATCTTTGCCTGCCGATGGCGAAACGCCGTCCGCTATCGGTTTGTGAGCAAGTCTGCCGTCGGGAGTAGCACCGGTTTGAGCCCCTAACGGAACGTTTGCCGAAACGGGATACAAGCCTGCTTGGAATTTACCGCCACGTGGGTTAAGGTATTTTTTAAGCGGTTTTGCATAAGTGTATTCGGCTAATCTTCCTAATTCGTCAACTTCGTCAATATCGTTGCCGTATTTTGGAAGGGCGTTAATCATTTTTAAAAGATTTTGGTATTTTTCCTTTTTTTCTTTGGAAAGGTTATCCTTTTGTGCGTTTCTTACCGCATTTTGGATTTCCCATTCCGAAGGATTTCTACCTTGTTTTTTAATATCTAAAATAACTTTTTGAGCAATAATTTTAGCTTGCGTTTCGTCAATGCCCATACCGAAGTTATTATCAAGAGCCTCTTTGTATTCTTCCAAAGTTACGGCGTGATTTTCGTAAACCAAAGTTTTAATAGCGTAAAGGGAATCAACCATATTTGCAATACCGAAACCTTGCGGACCGGTAAAGTTGTGAATTGCACCGCCTTCTTGAACGGTTTTTCCGCTACCTATGCAGTCTTCTATCATAGAAGAAAGGAAAGGAAGCGGGCATCTTTCCGCATGAGCAACGTCAATAGCGTTGTCCGCATTTACGAGTAAAGAAATATTGTATTCCATTTGCTTTTCGTAAGCGTTAAAGAATTTTTCAAAAGTAGTAAGGGAAGAAATTTCTCCCGTTTGAATACTAACTTGTTCGCCACCGTCCATACCGTTAGAGAATACGAATTCAAGCGGACGGCACATATTGAAGAACGCTGCGTCGTGCCAACCTTCCGTTTTGCCTGCGATTTGCGGTTCAACGCAACCGATAATATTGTAGTTGCGAGCCTCTTCAATAGTAAGCCCCATAGACATAAGCGACGGAATAATAACTTCGTCGTTATAGTAAGCGGGTAAGCCTACGCCCGTACGGGTAACTTCGGCTGCACGGAGTAAAAGTTCGTTAGGCGAGCCGTTCCATACTCTTATAGATAAAGAAGGTTGCGGAAGGTGTGTGTGCATAGATGCGTCCAAACACATAAACGATAAATCGTTGGTAACGTCCCTACCGAATTCGTTTTGTCCGCCTACTATAAGATTTTGGAAAAGAGAATAACCTGCAAAGCCTTCCGCCGAAGAGGCGTCACGGCATTTGTTTAAGTCGTTGAATTTAACGAAAATGCAATCAATAAGTTCTTGTGCAAAATCTCTTGATAAGCCGTTTTTGTCCGTATCGTGTTTAAAATACGGGTACATGTATTGGTCAAAACGGCCGGGAGAAATTGAGTGACCGCTTGATTCCACTTGTAAAAGTTGTTGAATAAACCAAAAAGTTTGGCACGCTTGCCAAAAAGTTTTAGCACCTTTTTCGGGAACTTGTTTGCAGTTTTCGGAAATTGTTAAAAGTTCTTCTTTACGCTTTTTGTCCGTACACTTATCTGCCGTTTCCTTTGCTAAAACGCTGTAACGGTTAGCGTAAGCGATAACTGCGTCAATACTTATAAGCATTGCCTCTAATAAGTGAGATTTTTTAGCGTAATTTGAGTCTCCTACGCTTATAGTGGAAAGTTCGTTTTTGATTTTTTGTTTTAAACCTTCAAAGCCTACCGCCAAAATCCAATCGTAGTGAACGGTAACGTGACCAACGCCGTTGTAGAAATAGTTTCCCGGTGTAAAAACGTTGTGTTCAATCGCCTTAATTGCTTCGGGAGCCATATAAGCGGTAGCAAGTTCACTCGTAGTTTTGCCTTTAAAATACTTGTTTGCTTGAAGTAAATCTTTTTTCGTATCGTTGGCAATATAAAACGGGTCTGCACTACGCTTTTCAACCGTTTCAAACTCACTTTCAAGCCACTCGTAAGAAAATTCGGGGTAAGTTTGACAACCACGTGGAGCAATAGTGGTAGAACCTACTATAAGTTCCCCTTCACGAATAATTATAGGAATATTTTTAAGAATATGCTCAAACGCTTTTGCACGCCTTATAATAATAGGCTCGTTTTCGGTTAAAGAATAACTTTCGGCTAAAAGTTTCGCTCTTGCCGATTCAATAACGGGCATTTTTTTGTATAAGTCGTCAATAAGTTTTGTAATTCTTGAAGTTTTTTCGCACCTTGTACTGTTGTACATTTATATCACCTCTTAAAACGATAATATACGATTATTTTAATTATACGCTATAATTATATTATTAAATAGAGACTTTGTCAACAACTCCACACAAAAAAATGTTGTTTTTATCTAAACTTTATTGTTTTTTTGTTGTTTTTAGGGAAAATGTGTAAAAATTCTTGTCAAAATACAACAAAAATGTTAAAATCTAATAAGTTAGGTGAAGTTATGAAAATTTGCGTTGATTTACATACTCATACGATAGCAAGCGGTCATCATACAACCGATACCGTTCGGCATATAGCCCTTTCGGCAAGCGAAAAGGGTTTTGAAGCCGTTGGAATAACCGACCACGCTCCTAAAATGCTTTCGGGTGCGAAACAAGATTATTTCAATTCGGTAAAAATGTTGTCGCCAAGTAGTATGTACGGTGTAAAAATTTTATACGGTGCGGAACTAAATATAAGCAACGCAAGCGGAGAGATAGATTTACCCGAATTTATTTTAACTAAACTTGACTACACTATTGCAAGTTTGCATAAAGAAGTGTTTAAACCGAGTACGGAAAGCGAAAACACCAAAGCGATATTAAACGCAATGCAAAACAAGTTCGTAAATATAATAGGTCACCCCGAAAATCCCGACTTTTCCGTAAACTTTTCGCAAATTTGCGAGTGTGCGAAAGAAACGGGTAGCATAATAGAATTAAACTCCGCATCACTTGGCGGATATAGGGGGAACAGGACGGAGATAGTTACTTCGCTTGTAAAAGAGTGCAAAAGGTTCGGCACTTATTTATCGCTTGGAAGTGACAGTCACGGTAGAGAAAAAGTAGGCGATTTTAAAAAGGCGCTTGAAATATTAAAAACGTTAGACTTCCCCGAAGATTTGGTAGTAAACACTAATTTAGATACTTTTAAACGAATAGTAAACTTAAAAAGAAGATAAAAAAATATGCCGTTTCTAAACCGAAACGGCATTTTAATTTTTTTAAAAAGCGTATAAAAAAGTTCGGCAAAATGCCGAACTTTTCTTGGTTATTTTTGAATTTTTTAATTATTTCATTACGATTTCCGCAAGCATAAAACCGCCGTTTACAATGAAGATAATTCCTGCAATGATAAATAAAATATCTAATGCACCGAATTGACCGATAATAATAGCGATACCGATTAAAAGCATTAAAGCAGGTTTAATAATTTGAACTAACGGTTTGTTTTCAGATTTAATAAATTCGTAAAGGTCTTTTCCGCCGTAAGCAATTAACAAAACTGCTAAAATTATGCTTGCAACGACTGCAACTGCCCAACCGAGAACGATAATAACGATACCGATTGCAAGTTTGATAATTGCAGGGGTTGTGTTATTATTGATAAAATCAAACACTGCCGAAACGATACAAGCAATGCCTAAAACTGTCATTGCAATTCCGATTACGCCCGATTTGAAAATTACGAACAACAAACCGAGAACTATTGATGCGACTGCCAAAATAAAATTTTGGTCTTTATAGTCTATATTTGCCATAAATACATGCTCCTATTATATTGTATTATTTAACAAGTTCCATAGTTTCTCTTGCAATAACGAGTTCTTCGTTTGTAGGAATAACTAAAACTTTTACTTTGCTGTCGTCCGCTTGAATTTCATGAACAGGTCCGTCAAAATGAGCGGTATTTTTCTTATCGTCAATCTTAACGCCCATATATTCTAAACCGGAAACGGAATCTTTTCTAACGTCTGCGTCGTGTTCGCCGATACCAGCGGTAAATACGATAGCGTCAACTCCACCCATAGCGGCGGTGTATGCTCCGATATATTTTTTAACGTTGTATGTGAACATATCAAGGGCAAGTCTTGCTCTTTCGTTGCCTTCTTCTTTTGCTTGGCGTAAATCTCTAAAATCGCTTGAAACTCCGCTAATTCCGGCAACGCCCGATTTTTTATTCAAAATAGTTAAAACTTCGTTTGCGTTTTTGTTGAGTTTAGTTCCTAAATATTCAACAACGGCAGGGTCAATATCGCCCGAACGTGTTCCCATAGGAACGCCTGCAAGCGGTGTAAAGCCCATAGAAGTATCAATAACTTTTCCGTTTACTACCGCACTCATAGACGAGCCGTTTCCAAGGTGGCAAGTAACGATTTTCAAATCTTTTTTGCCTAAATATTCTTGGCATACGGAAGAAACGTATTTGTGAGAAGTTCCGTGGAAACCGTATCTTCTAACCTTGTAATCTTTGTAGAATTCGTAAGGAATAGCGTACATATACGCATAGTCGGGCATAGTAGAGTGGAAAGCGGTATCAAATACGCCTACCATTTTGCAGTTAGGCATAACTTGTTTGCACGCTTCAATACCTATAAGGTTAGCCGGTTGGTGAAGGGGTGCGAGTTCGGTATTGTTCTTGCAAATCTTCAAAACTTCGTCGGTTAAAACTACCGAGCAGTTAAAGTCTTCACCACTATGAACGACTCTGTGACCTACTGCGTCAATTTCGTCCATAGAAGAAATAACGCCGTTTTCTTTACTTGTTAAAGTATTTAAAACGAGTTCAATCGCTTCTTTGTGCGTTGGCATCGGTGAAGTGATAACTACTTCGCCTTTTGAAGATTTGTGCTTTAAGAACGAACCTTCAATACCTATTCTTTCACAACCGCCCTTTGCGATTGCTTGTTCCGTTTCCATGTCAATAAGTTGATATTTTAAAGAAGAACTACCTGCGTTTACTACTAAAATTTTCATAATTTTACTCCTTATTTAATTTGAGTTTGAATTGCCGTAATAGCAACTGCCGCAACTATATCCGCCATGTGGCAACCACGTGATAAATCATTGATAGGCTTTGCTAAACCTTGGCAAAGTGGGCCTATGGCTTGGAAATGACCTAATCTTTCGGTATTTTTGTAGTTACTGTTACCTGCGTCAAGGTCGGGGAAAATCATAACGTTTGCGTGACCTGCAACTAAAGAGTTAGGTGCTTTCGTTTTAGCAACGTCGGGAACGATAGCGGCGTCAAATTGAAGTTCGCCGTCGGCTTTTTCTTCGGGGTAAAGTTCGTGGAATTTTTGAACTGCCGTAGTGACCTTATCAACGTCGGCGTGTCTTGCACTACCTTTCGTAGAGTGAGAAATGAAAGCGATACGTGGTTCAATTCCTGCAATAGTTCTTGCACTGTCGGCAGAAGATTTTGCTATGTAAGCAAGTTCTTCGCTCGTCGGGTTTTGGTTAAGACCGGAATCGGCGTAAATGTAGCAACCGTCTTCACAGTATTCGTTGCCGTATTCGGGTGCAATCATTAAGAAGTATGCTGAAACGATAGGCGTAGTTTTGCTTGTTTTGATAACTTGAAGACCCGGACGCAAAGTGTTTGCGGTTGAGTGGCAAGCACCCGAAACCATACCGTCAACGTCGTCAAGTTTAAGCATTAACGCACCGTACATGGTGTAATCTTTCAAAATATAATTTTTAGCGTCTTCAACCGTAGCGTATTCGGGAAGTCCCGTTTTCTTGTTGATTTTGCCTTGTCTTAAATCAAATAAAAGTTTGGCGTATTCTTCGGTTTTTCCGTAAGTTACGGGGTTTAAAACCGTAACGCCCGAAAGGTCAACTTCGGGGTTGTTCTTTTTAATTTCGTTTTCGTCACCTAAAAGAACTATTTTTGCAATTCCTTCTTTAACGCAAACGGACGCTGCTTCAACTACCCTTGCGTCTTCTCCTTCCGGTAAAACGATAGTTTTGCAGAGCGCTTTTGCTTTTAATTTAATTTCGTCTAAAACTTTACTCATAAAAACTCCTTTATGTTATTTAAATCTTATAAATTATATACCTTTTTTTTTGAATTGTAAATATAAATAGCGAATTAGTCGGTAATTTCCACAACGAATTTTCCATTTTTAAGATTTTCGTCTAAAAGCGAAACGCTATCTACTTGTTTTCCGTTTAAAATATACTTTCTACCCGTGCCGAGTTTAGAATATTTAACCGTTACGGTGGCGGATTTTATTTTTAAAGTAATTTCGCCCTTTTTGAAAGGAACGTAGGAAGGCATTTTAATTTCCAAACCGTTTAAAGTCGGTTGAACGCCGAAAATATACCAAGTAAGAACTTTAATCAAAACGCAACCGCTACCCGTAAACCAATCGCTCATAGATTCGCCGTCAAAATTCTTTTCTTCGTTGTAAATAAACGAGTTTGGCATAACGAAAGGCGTGGTGGAAATTTCTTCGTGAGTTATAGGAAGAATTTTATAAAGTTGTTCCCATGCAAATTTAGGTTCGTTCATTTTGAATAACGACCAAATTGCAAAAAGCGTTGCGTGAATATATACCGAGCCGTTTTCGGCAGTTCCTTTCGGCAAGTGAGTTATTCTGCCCACCTTTCTGTCGTCTTCGGCAAAGTAGGGTTCAAAAGTTTTAATTCCGTATTTGGAATTTAAGCGTTCGTACGCACCTAAAATATCTTTCTTTAAAGTTTCGTCGGCACTTAACATATCGCTTATAACGAAATATGCGTTGGTGGTTAAGCCGTCACGAGATTTTCCGTCCGCATCGCAAAAACTTGCAACTTTGAAACTCATTTCGTCGCCCCAACCGTGAAGAATTTTTCTAATTCCGTCTTTTTCTACTATTGCGTTTTCAAGTAAGCCCTTTTCAATTCTTGCACGGGTTTTTGTAAATTCGTTGATTTTTCCCGAGAAATCTCCCACTTTTTCCAAAATGTCGGAAAGTTCTTTAAGGTTTTGGTAGAATTGTAAAGTTGCCATAACCGAAACGCCCGTTCCAAATTCTTTATCTTTGTTTTCGGTCTTTCCAAGCCCGTCCAAAGCGTCGTTCCAGTCGCCGTATAAAGCGTGTAAGCAGTTTGTTTTGTCGTCTAAATTAGAAGTTAAGAAATCGGCAATGCGGAGCAAATGCTCTAATACCGTATCTTTTTTATCGCATAATAAAACTTCGTTTCCACTAAATTCGTAGTAACCGCAAGTTTCCTTTAAAATAGAATAGTCGCCCGTGTGTTTTAAGTAGGTGTAAACGGTTGAAATTATCCAAACGCCTTGGTCTACGAACGCACGAAGGTCCATTTTAGGTGGAATATTTTTGTTTGGCGGATAAGAATATTGTCTCGGTGCTCTACCGTTAACGCCTATAAAATTCAAGGCTTCAACTATTTTGCCACGACAGTATTCGGGTATCCAAATAAGCCCTGCCTCAACTTGTTGGAAAATATCTCTTATTCCTATTAAAGCACCTGCGTAGTTTTTTGCACGTGAACAAAATTCTACTTGGCGGTAAACGTTCTTGATAAAATTGTTAAACGCATCGTCGTTTATTCCGTTTTCAAAACCGCTAATTTTAACGTTTGGAATTTCACTAAACGGCTCGCCTAATTTTACGTCCGCATAAATAAGCGAATCAAAGTCCTTCGTTTCGCATAAAATATTCGCTTTTTCTTTCGCAAGTTTTTCGTCGCTTTCAACCGAAACCGTATAACTTACGCTAAAACTCTCTCCGCCTTTTAAAGTTACGGGAATAATATCGCCCGAAATGGCGGTATCGGTAAATTCTGTGTATAAAACTTCCTTTTCAAACTTGCCGTTTTGAAGTGACGTTGAACAGTTAATTTGGTTTTGCATACCACCGTTAAAATTAGTTTTTGAAGTGGTGGATAATACCTTTTCTTTTACCGAACTTCTTTTAACGAAAGCGTAGTGTTTTAAGCAAGAAGTTCTTGATAAATACTCCGTAACTTCGGTTAAAAATCCGTCCTTTAACGCAGTGTTTTTTCTGTACCATTTAGTTTCAATATATTCGTAATTAGAGTGACCTAAAAACAAATTAAAGTATGCCGACACGTAGGTTTTTACCGAGTTTTCTCCACTATTTTTGATAAAAGTGGAGAATTTTAAGTTCTTGTTTTCGTCCATAAAAGCACGAACGCAAGCGGTTAAATTTTCCGTTTCGGTTATATAGTAAACGGCTTTCGGCGTAAATACCGTAAACCTTTTTATATTCTCTTCAAAGGGAAGTTTTCCTGCCCCCGTAATTGAAACGGGAAAGAACTTTTCGCCCTTGTCTAAACCGAAAAAGAAACACAAGTTAGGCTCTCTTCCTTCGTGCGTTTCAAGAAAAATATTAAAGGTACTTTCTTCCACCTTAATATTGCCCGAAGAGTGAGCCCACAAAATTCTTCCGTCGTAAGAATAAGGGTATCTTCCGTCACCGAAAGGACGTGGATAGCAAACTATTTCGTCGGCATTTAAAAAGTAAGAGTTAGAAGGTAGTTTTGCATTTTGTTTTAACGCTTGATTATTTTCAAGTTCATGTACGGAAGAAATAAGTTCCGTAACTTTTTGCTCTAATGTTTTCATATCTTTTTTTCCTTTTTTTATTTTCCTTTAAATGATATTACTTTTTGTTAAAAAAGTCAAGGTAAAAAAGCATTTTTATATTTATATAAAACACTTGCAAATCGGTATAAAAACAGTTATAATCAAATAAAAGGAAAAGGTGAATTATGGACGTTTTAAGAAAAGCAGTTCCCGAAGGTATAGTCCTTTTGGAAAACGACGGTACTTTACCGCTTATAAAAGGCGAAAAAATCGCTCTTTTCGGTAGGGCGAGTTTTGAATACGTAAAAAGCGGAATGGGTTCGGGTGGTAGAGTAACCACTTCTTATCAAACGGATATTAGAACGGAACTTAAAAAAATAGTTGAAATTGATAAAACGGTTGACGATTATTATTTAGATTTCGTAAAAAACAACCCACTTGAAAGGCGTGACGATATTTGGAATTTTATTCCTATACCAAACCACCCCGTTTTAGATGAGGAATTAGTTAAAAATGCGTCTTTACGTAACGGGAAAGCAATATTTATTTTAAGTAGGTTAAGCGGAGAATCGGTTGACTTTTTAAAGGAAAAAGGACAGGCTTTTTTATTAGACGAAGAATATAACGCAATAAAACTCATATCAAAATATTTTAGTAAGTTTTGCGTGCTTATAAATTCGGGCAATATTATTGATATGAACTGGGTTAAAGAGTTGAATATTAAATCGGTTGCATACGTTTGGCAAGGCGGACAAGACGGTGGAACGGGTACGGTTGACGCTCTTTTAGGAATAAATCCCCCTTCGGGAAAACTTTCCGATACTATTATTATAGACCCGACCAAAGACCCTGCTTACTATCATTTCGGCGATACGAAAAAAAATATTCACGTTGAAGATATTTTCGTAGGGTACCGTTATTACGAAACTTTTGATAAAGAAAACGTTTTGTATCCTTTCGGTTACGGGCTTACTTACACTAATTTTGAAATAACACCGATAGGCTTTAAAAAAGTTGAAAACGGTGTACTTTTCTCGGTAAAAATCAAGAATATCGGTAACTATAAAGGCAAGGAAGTAGTTCAAGTTTATGCATCTTGCCCACAAGGTAAGTTAGGTAAACCCGCAAGAGTTTTAATAGGCTACGAAAAGACGGAAGAACTTCAAATAAACCAAGAGCAAACGCTTGATATTGCTTGTGATTTTTACAGTTTTTCTTCTTACGACGATAGCGGAATAACGGGCTACCCCTTCTCTTACGTTTTAGAAGGCGGAGAGTACTGTTTTTATATAGGTAATTCGGTTAGAAACGCAAAATTCGCTTACAGTATGCTTATAGAAGAAACCACCCTTTTGTGTAAGTGTTCTCAAAACCTTGCACCGCAAGAAGATTTTGAAAAAATAACTACCGTAAACGGTGTTGATTTTACCTACGAAAAAGCCCAAAAATCTCAACTTTCCCCGAATAAAAAGCGTGACGCTAATATTCCCAAAGCCCTTGAAATAACGGGAGATAAAGGAATAAAACTTATAGACGTTAAAAACGGAAAACACAGTTTAGACGAGTTCGTAAGCCAACTTTCCGTTAAAGATTTAAAGGAACTTATGTCTGCCGAAGGCTTTGGAAGTTACAAATCGCCAATGCCGGGAACAACCGGTTCTTACGGTGGTTTAACAAAGGAACTTTCAAATTTCGGAATACCCGTCGTTACTATGTGCGACGGACCGAGCGGTGTTAGATTAGAGTGCGGTGCTACCGCAAATTTAGTTCCGTCGGGAACGCTCCTTGCTTGTTCGTTCAACCGTAAAATAAACGAAGAAGTTTATAAGGTTGTAGCGAAAGATATGGTTAAATACCAAGTTGACGTTTTACTTTCCCCCGGTATGAATATTCACCGTTCGCTACTTTGCGGAAGAAACTTTGAATATTTTAGTGAAGACCCCTTTTTAGCAGGTACTATTGCCACCGCACAGTGTAAGTCACTTTACGAAGAAGGCGTTTTCGCAACGGTAAAACATTTTGCCGTAAACAGTCAGGAAACGGAAAGAAACAGTGAAAACGAAGTTTTAAGTGAAAGAGCCTTGCGTGAAATTTTCTTAAAGGCCTTTGAAATTCCTATCCGTTCGGGCTACGTTAAACAAATAATGACTTCTTACAATAAAATAAACGGCACGTTTGCAAATTCTTCTTACGATTTACTTACCGAAATTTTAAGAAACGAGTGGAATTACGACGGTATGGTAATGACGGACTGGTGGCCGTCTACCGACGACGATGAAAAATTCGGTTATTCTAATAACGACGGTGGCATTACGGGAACTCGTGGTTTTGCATCGCTTGTCCGTTCTCAAAACGATATGCACTCCGTAGTTTACGATACCGTTAATACCAAAACGAATATTTACGAAAGTATTGAAAACGGCAGTTTAGCGTTAGGCGAACTTCAAAGAAACGCTAAAAACATTTTAAAGTTCTGTATGCAAACAAGGGCTATGGACAATATAACTTCTTTAAAAACTTTTGAGTGCAAAAACGCATTTGAAGAAGTAGAGTTTTTAAACAATACTGCCGACGCTACGATAAAAGAAAGGGGCGTTATAATGTGCGAACTTGAATATATTTCAAATGCCGATATATTAGAGCAAATTACGGTTGGCGTAAACGTAAACAATTTAGACGGAAGAACTACGAATATTATCGTTCAAGGAACTAACGGGAAAGTAGGCAAAATCAAGTTTGCTTTCTATACCGAAAAGGACGAAAATCACATAGTAGTATTACCGCAAATAACCGCATTGAAAATAAGGTTTTATAAGGACTAAAAATATAAAAATCCCCACGAAAAGTGGGGATTTTTTATGTTTTCTTATAAATTTTCAATACCTATAAAAGGTGTAAAAACTTCGTGCGGTAACGATATTCTTTTGCTGTTTAAAACTATGCTTGTAATTATATGTTTGTAGTTAGATATATACTTATCTACAAGCGGTAAAAATTTGTTATAGTCTAAATCAATATCTTCCGAAAGTAACTTGCTTGCTACGAAAATAACAAGAGCAGGTCTGTTTTCTATCGTAACTTTAAAACCTTTATCGGTAGCGGTAACTTCTATTTTAACACTTTCTTGAATTTGCTTTTCATTACCTAAAAGTTCTAAAATTTCTTGTTTTCTCGCTAATGCTTTATCGGCAGTGTCGTAATACTCAACCGTTGCTTTTCCGTCTTCATATTCGTAAATGTTTTCTCTTGTATCGGTAATTTCACTCAAAAAATTTTTAACGTTTTTAATTTGATTATTTGAAAGTGAATAGTAGTATTGATTAAATACCGTTTCCCACCTTTCGCTGTTTGAAGAAATTTTGTAGGAAAGTTCGTTGCCGTAAGTGGTAAAACCGTTCCACGAGTTAGAAGGCACGATTGAAACTATATCGTCTTCGTTCACTATTGAAAAAATATTGTCGTAAGATTTCAAAACAGTTTCGTCCGTTTCGGTCGTAACGTTAGGTGTGTTAAAACAGTAGGCAACGGAATTTATATTTTCGTCCTTAAACTTTTTTGCAAGTAGGTTGGTTATTGCCGCTCCACGGGAATGCCCCGTAATAAAAATACTAAAATTTTCGTTTACGGTTGCTTTTTCGTTAATGTAATCTTTAATAACTCCGTAAATTCTGTTTGTGGCAATATCAAAACCCTTGTGGTGCTTTTTGTTTTCCCAGTCGGGATGAGAACCGGTTAATTCGTAGTAAGAAGTAGTGTCCGCACCTACGTCAAAGTTAGATTGCCAACCACCGCCTTCCGTATAGCCGTTTATAGTGCAAATAACAGTTTCGTAAGTTTTTCCGTCGGTTGAAGTAAATGAAGTATAGCCGAGATACGCTCCGCATAAGTCGTGTTTATCTAACGCTACTTCGTTTGAAGATACCGATTTATAGTTGTAAGTTTTAAACCCTAACAAAGAGTAAAAATCTCTAAACGAATATATTTCAAAATCTTGATTTTTCCCGTGAAAAGTTAAGTCTTTTCCTTCTACAATATACGAAGAAAGTATTGCGGTTTCAGCAAGATTTTTATTAAAAGTAGGGTGTAAATTCGGTTTGAAATCTTCTATATTCGGGGTAAATCTTAAATAATCGGATTTTTTTCCTTCCGCTTCAAATTGAAACTTGTATTCGTTATCTAATAGCGTAACGACTTCGTCTTTTATTTCAAAACGGGAAGGCGGTTCGTTCGTTTTTTCAACTTCCTTTTGCTTGCAACAAGGTAAAATCAATAAACTTAAAATTGTTAATATTAAAGTTGTAAATTTTAGAATTTTTTTCATAGTACCTTATAATTATATTACAATTAGTTGCCTAAATGCAAGTTTTATTCTTTTTTTGTTAAAACTACCAAAGTTTCTACGTGGCGAGTGTTTGCAAAAAAGTCGTAAGGAGTAACTTTTTTAACGGTATAGCCGTTTTTAGTAAGCATTTTAAGGTCTAAAACGAGCGTTTCTATATTGCAAGAAAGATAAACTATCTTTTTAGGAGCAAACGCAAGAATTGAATTTACTACCATTTGTCCTAAACCTTTTCTCGGCGGGTCAACGAAGAAAACGGAATCGTTACCCGTTTTGAGTTTTCTTAAAACTTCGTTACAGTCTCCGCAAATGAATTTGATATTTTCTACGCCGTTTAATTTTGCAAGTTCCCTTGCGTCTTCAACTGCTTTTTTAACAATTTCAATGCTTGTTACCGACTTGCCCGTTTTTGCAAACGCAACGGAAGTAATACCTATTCCGCTAAAACAGTCTAAAACGTTAGGTTCTTTTGAAGATTTTATTTCTTCAATAATTTCCGCATAGGCTTTTTCGGCAATGGGAGTGTTCACTTGAAAGAACGAATTAGGGCTTAATCTGAAATTTACCCCGTTCATTTGTCCTTCTAACTTTTTAACTTCACTTTCCGAGTAAAATTCGTCGCTAAATATTTCCGAAGTCTTTTTATTGTTTACGTTTTGGTATAAAACCACTTCTTTAAAACTAACGGCAAGTTTTTCGTACAGTTTTTTTAAGGAACGCAACCTCTCG
Organism: Christensenellaceae bacterium; assembly: GCA_045599025.1. Classification (GTDB taxonomy): domain Bacteria; phylum Bacillota; class Clostridia; order Christensenellales; family Borkfalkiaceae; genus HGM11412. Next base: position 25,886 of record JAZRVG010000131.1, read on the forward strand.
GTTGCTACCACCGTAACCATGATTTTACCGTCTATATACCTTGCGGAAATAAAGCGTAAAAGCCCTTTGTTCGTCCACGGTTTAAAGACTGTTAAACGGAGTTCCGTAGCCCAAGTTTTTACGGCTTTTATAAGAATTTCAAGCCACTTTTCGTGGAGAAAACACGATTTTATCTCCACAACGTTATGCGTTTCTTCGTTAAAAAATCCAAGCCCTATTTTACCGCCTTTTTCGGTAAAAGCAAGGTGAACTTTGTTGCGGTAAAAGTATTCGTTTCCGCCAACAGACGGGTGAGCAAAAGTTTTAAATTCTTTAACTTTTTTCGTTACGAAATCCGTTTTTAATTTTAATTGCCTATCGTATTTTATATGTAGTAAATTACAGTTTCCGCACTCGTTAAAAAACGGACAAACGGGTTCTCTACGGTAGGCGGAAGGGGTTTCCACTTCGTAATAGTCAAGATATATTTCCTTTTTGTCAATGCGTTTGTCTAAAACGGTAACGACGTCACCCGTAACGGTGTTTTTTATATGATAATTCTTTCCAAAGCGGTATGCTACCCCGGTAAAATCGTTATCGGTGTCCGTAACCGTTAAAGTAAGCGTTTTTGAGGGCTTGCTTTTTGCGGAAGATAATATTTCATTGTATTCTTTTTCCGAAAGTTCCGTTTTCGGTGTTTTCTTTATTGCTTTTTGTTTAAAATATCCACTCATAGATTAAAAAACGGCGACAAATAAGTCGCCGTAATAGTTTTAAAATTAGTTGTCGTAAATGTCCGACATTTTTCTGTCAAGGTAAACGTTTTCAATCGCAAGAGCAAAGAGTTTTGCAACGGAAACGACTTCAATTTTATCAAGTTTCTTTTCTTCGGGAAGAGCGATGGTGTCTAATACAACCAATTTGGTGATATGAGAATTTTTAATTCTTTCAATAGCAGGGCCGGAGAAAACTGCGTGAGTACAACAAGCGTAAATTTCTTTAGCACCGTTTTTGTAAAGGGCTTCCGCACCTTGAACGATAGTACCTGCGGTATCAATCATATCGTCAACCATTAAGCATTTTTTACCCTTAATGTCGCCGATAATGTTCATAACTTCCATTTGGTTAGCCTTTGGACGACGTTTATCAATAATAGCCATAGAACAACCGAGTTTAGACGCTACGTTTCTTGCTCTGGAAACGGAACCTACGTCGGGAGATACAACGACGAAATCGTCGTCAACTAAACTCGTAAAGTGCTTGTATAAAAGCGGTCCGCCGATAAGGTGATCAACGGGAATATCAAAGAAACCTTGAATTTGTAAAGCGTGAAGGTCCATAGTAAGAATTCTGTCTGCACCTGCGGTTTGAAGAAGGTCTGCAACGAGTTTTGCGGTAATTGGGTCACGTGGTTTTGCTTTTCTGTCTTGTCTTGCATAACCGAAGTAAGGAATAACTGCGGTAATTCTTCCTGCGGACGCTCTTCTTAAAGCGTCAATCATAATAAGAAGTTCCATAAGGTTATCGTTAACAGGTTGGTCGGTAGATTGAATAACGAATACGTCACGTCCTCTAACGGTTTCGCCGATATGAACGCTAATTTCTCCATCGCTAAATTTGCCTACTTCCGCAATGCTCAATTCCATGTTAAGTTCTTTTGCGATTGCTTCGGCAAGTTGTCTGTTTGAGTTGCCTGCAAAGAGTTTAATTTCCGTGCTATGTGTTATCATAACGCCTCCAAAAGTATAATTAACGGCTTATAGCCAAATGTATATATATTTTACAATTTTAATACAATTAAGTCAAACGAATAGGGGTTATTTTACAATTCTTTTGTCAAGAAAAAATTTTTTTAAAAGTTCACTGCAATCTTTTTCCAAAATACCGCCTTCCACTTGCGTTTCGTGATTAAGCCCACCCTTATATAGGATATTAAAGTTGGAAAGTACCGCACCGCTCTTTTTTTCGTAAGCCCCGAAATACAGTTTTTCTATACGGGAATTGAGTATAGCCCCCGCACACATAGAACAAGGCTCTAAACTAACGTACATTTCACAACCTAAAAGACGCCAGTCGCCCAATTTTTTGCACGCCTGTTCAATAGCGAGTATTTCTGCGTGGCAAGTGGCTATTTTTTTTGTGTTTCTCAAATTGTGAGCCTTTGCAATTACTTGCCCGTCCTTAACTATAACCGCCCCGATAGGAAGTTCGCCTTTATCGTAGGCTTTTTTCGCTTCCTTTAAGCAAATTTTCATAAATTTTTCTTTTTCTAACATAGTCTTATTTGTGATATTTTGAATTTGAATTTATCATAAACGCACGGTATATTTGTTCGGTTAACATTACTCTAAACAAAGTGTGCGGAAAGGTTAAATCGGAGAAGGATAATTTTTGGTTTACTGCTTTCTTTATACTGTCGTCAAGCCCGTAAGAACCGCCTATAATAAATGTTATTAAACCGCTAAAATCCTTAACTTTTTCCAGTAAAAACGCTAACTTTTCCGAAGAATATTTCTCTCCTTCTATGCAAAGAGCAACGGTATAGCCCGTAAGTTCTTTTTCTATGCGTAAGGCTTCCGTTTTTTTAATTTCTTCTATTTCGCTTGGGGAAGGTTCTGCGTTAAAATTTTCTTCTTTTACTTCAACTATTTTGAAGTCGCAAAAGCGTGAAAGCCTTTTTGAATATTCCGTAATAGCGTCGCTATAATATTTTTCTTTAATCTTGCCAACGGCAACTACTTTTACTTTAACCATACTACGCAAAAAGTCCTACAATCCATAAAATTAAACAAGCGATTATTCCTATCGGGAGCCCGTAAACGAACGAAGTTTTGTTTTCGGTAATAGGGGTGTTTTTCTTGTTTTTAATAAGCATAATCACACCTATTGTAAGCGAAATAAGGCCTACCACCGTAAGCCAAACGGCAATAAATCCGCTTGGTGTAAATCCCCAAAAATAATAGTTTAAAATAATCAAAACGTTGTTTAATAAGTGAGATAAAAAGGTTAAAAGATAATTTCCGCCACGAACGGCAATTAGTGCGTACAAAACGCCTACCGCTAATTGATAAAGTGTTTGTGCGGGGTTCATGTGTGACAGAGAAAATAACACGCCCGTAAGTATTATTGCAAACGTTTCCCCTGCGTTTTTAAGACCGTTAACGATAAATCCCCTAAAAAGCAATTCTTCAAAAAATGCGGGGAGAGTGCAAATAAATAAGAGCGAAACGGTAATTCCCCAAACCGTTTTATCGGGAACTGAAACTTCGCTACCTGTATTTAAACCTACGCTTGATAAAAACGATATGAATAAATCGTTGAGTTTTGAAAGCCCGAAAAACATACCTACCGTGATTAAAGCCGTTGCTATAACGGAATTTCGGTCGGGACGGGTAGGTACTATTGTTTTCTTTAAGTCGGAAAAAGTTTTACCTTTCGTTAATAAAAGTAAAATTGCTATAACTATTGATACGGGTGAAATTATATAGTTAAACACGTGTAAAACAAGGGTTGGAAAGGCAATTTTTACCGTTAAAAAGCCTATAATAAAAGTTAAAATAAGTCTTATTATAATAGAAAAGTCAAATAAAAGAGCGGAGTCTTTAACCGACATAGGAGTTTTTAAAATTTCTTGTGATTTTTTAGCCATACAATAAGTTTACAATATTTTATAAATTTTTACAAGTAAAAAATAAAACCGCTTAAAAAAAGCGGTTAAAAAAATAAAATTATTCTTCGTCAAAGTTACTTTGAGATTGTGAGCAATCGGGCGGACAAGGATTGTCGCAAACTTCGGGAATTTTAATGGGTTCTTTAACCAAAATGGTATCGGAGCCTATTTTTACGATACAATCGTAAAGAATTTGTGTGGTATCGTTAAAAAGAAGACTGCTTTTTTTACCTGCAACTATAATTTTTTTAATAGAGCCGGTTTTTTCGTCAATTAAAAGGTCGCAAATTTTACCCAAATTTTTGCCCGATTTCACGTTAATTACCTGTTTTCTTTTTAAGTCGCTCAATTTTGTTGACATAAATTCACCTAACCTATATAATATATACGAACACTTACGGGATAAATATTCTAAAAAAATAAAAATAGTACTTAAAATTAGTTGACAAAACAAAATAAATTAGGTATTATAATTTAGCATTAGTCATCGCGGAGTGGAGCAGCTTGGTAGCTCGTCGGGCTCATAACCCGAAGGTCGTGAGGTTCAAATCCCACCTCCGCAACCATTACCGTAATGCGGTTATATGGCGGCGTAGCTTAGTTGGTTAGAGCGGCCGGTTCATACCCGGCAGGTCGTTGGTTCGAATCTGACCGCCGCTACCATAAAAAATTAAATAAGGCCCTATGGTCAAGCGGTCCAAGACATCGCCCTTTCACGGCGGTAACCCGAGTTCGAACCTCGGTAGGGTCACCACGAAGCGTTAACTTTTGTTAACGCTTTTTCTTTTGTTAAAACCGAGGTGAGAACGAGAAGAGTTCGGCCGTCAAATGACGGACTTACTATGACGGACAAAGGTCAAACAGAGTTCCCTACTTGTAGGGTATGTTTGTACCTCGGTAGGGTCACCACGAAGCGTTAACTTCTGTTAACGCTTTTTCTTTTGTTAAAACCGAGGTGAAAACGAGAAGAGTTCGGCTGTCAAATGACGGACTTACTATGACGGGCAAAGGTCAAACAGAGTTCCCTACTTGTAGGGTATGTTTGTACCTCGGTAGGGTCACCACGAAGCGTTAACTTTTGTTAACGCTTTTTCTTTTGTT
>JAZRVG010000132.1:0-17670 GCA_045599025.1 Christensenellaceae bacterium
GTAAAAGAGTTTTTAGAAAAAACAAACGGAATATATTCGGATATAAGATTTAACTTACTTCCTATACACTTAAACGGAATTATTTTTAGAATAAAGCGTATGGACGCAGGCGGATATATTACCGTTAAAAATATAAAAACAATATAGGAAATAAGCAATTATGCTTAAATAATAAAATGATAGGAGGAATATTATGGCTAGTGATTTATTAAAACAATACACAAAGCCGGAGTTGAAAATGGTATTTACTAATTTTGTAAATATTGTTGCAACTTCAAACCTTGAAGGTTACGACAAGACTATCATTGATAATTGGGAGGGAATAGGCATATGAGAAAAATAAGATTATTCAGTCTTGCTTTTTTATCTTTTATGCTCACACTTTCATTATCGTTAAGTTTTGTCACTTTCAAAACACAAAAAGCAAGTGCGTCAACACAAGTTTTTGAAATGGTTTACGGTGCGTCATTGAGATTGACAGGCGGAAAGATTGGCGGAGAAAACGGTGACGATATCACAAACGGTTTAAGATTCCAAGTAAAAATGGACGAAACCACTAAAAATTCCATTACGGAAACCAACAAACTTTATATGTTAATATGTCCAAAAGATATATTAAATGTAAGCAGTGCAACGGACGATAACCTATTGACTTATAAAGATAAATGGGTAGATTTAGGAATTCCGTATGCGGTAGAAGACGAGTATTATGCAAACGGCGTATTATGTAACGTTAAAAATGAAAATTTAAGCCGAGAATTTAATGCTATAGCATTTTTTGCTAACGATACGAAAACGGAAATTACTTTAAGGGCAAGTACGGCAAACAGCGTAGCAAGAAGTATTTATAATGTCGTAAACAGTGCGGTATTAGATTCTCAAAACGATTTTGCAGAAACAATATTAGGTAGCGGTGCCGAACTTACTTATAATACTTGGTACGGTAGTGAAAATTACCCTATCGTTGTAAACGATACAAGTAGTTATGACGCTCTTGTTGACTTAATCAATGAAGGGAAAATATCTTTAACGGATAAAAATTTCAAAGTTGATTCGGGTGCTACAACAAGCAAAGAAATAACTAATAACGATAATAGACCAAGTGCGGTAGTTGAAATTTCCACAAAAGATCAATTCGTTGACTTTTTAAGAAATATCACAAAGTATAAAGAAGACGATATTGTTAAATTAACAACAGATTTAGATTTTACCGATTATAATAACTACGGTAGCAATATTGCAAGAGCGGCACAAGTTGCTTTTTACGGGACTTTTGACGGTCAAAACCATATTATAAAGAATTACGATTATAGCAAATTTACAGGAGCAGGCGGAATGTTCGGCGATTTGGGAAACAGAGCAAACGGCATTTCGGGACATGTAAAAAATGTTGCTATAATAGGGGCAACTATCAATAACACAAATTCGTATTTTGTTGCAGGTAATATTTTTTATCAATCAACGATAGAAAACGTATATGTTCAAGGTGAAAATTTGGGCGGTGTTAAAGGTGTTGCAAGACTTTCGGACGGACCGAATAACAACAGTGAAGAAAATTTAGGGCCAAATGGTAATTGGAATGCAAAAATTAAAAATACCGTTGCAAATATTCAATTTACTAATGTAAACGGAACGGCTTTCGGTGACGGAACGGCTAAAAACTTTGCGACTCTTGAAAATTGTTATGCAATTACAAACGGTAAAATGGCACCGGAAGGCACTAACGGATTAACTACACCTTATTCAAGTGTTGGTGCTTTAATAGGTGACGGAGTTGCTATTGCTAATTCTTCTTTTACTTTTAATTCTAACGGTATTTATTATAATAACGTTTTAGTGGTAAATTGTAGCTCATTTACCGTATCTTTTAGCGTAGATGGTGAAACATATGATACGCAAACAGTTTTGGAAGGAAATAAAGCAACAAAACCGACGGTAGATCCTTCAAAAACAGATTATGTATTTGCCGGTTGGTTCGTTGACGATACCGAATACAATTTCAATAGTATTGTAACTTCAAATATAACTGTTAAAGCAAAATTTATTCCCGAAGGTACTAAAGTAGCGATGAAAGCCGCAAACAGCGGAGATGCAAATACCGGATATTACGGCGTTGAATTCTTTGACGCAAGTGCATACGAAGTTGGTGATACCTTAAAAGTAACTATGAAGGTTTACGAAAATTCTACTAGTGACTATGCAAATTTAGGTGCGTCCGGCGGAGTTTCTATTTGGTCTATTGCATCAAAACTTGCTAAAACAAACAGTGGTAATTGGGTTGAAATCTCGTTTAGCACAACCGTTGTTAATAACACTACTTATACTTTCACTTCAAACCAAAAAGCATTGAATTTAACACACGAAGGTAATTGTATTTATCTTGCACTTAACGCAGGAAAAACAACCGACTTCTACTATAAAGACGTAAATATTGAATACGTTGGTAAAAAGGTAGCAATGCAAGCCGCAAACAGTGGAGATGCTAATACCGGATATTACGGCGTTGAATTCTTTGATATGGGCGACTACGAAGTTGGCGATACCGTTAAAGTAAATATGAAAATTTACGAAACTACCACAAGTGATTGGGCAAACTTGGCAGCCTCAGGTTCTGTTACTATTTGGTCCTCAACTTCTAAAACAGCAAAAGCAAACAGTGGTAAATGGATAGATATTGAATTTAACGCAACCGTTCTTAATAATACTACTTATACTTTTACTTCAAACCAAAAAGCATTGAATTTAACTCACGAAGGAAAATGTATTTATCTTGCACTTAACGCAGGTAAAGACAGTGACTTCTACTATAAAGACGTAACCGTTGAATACGTTGGTAAGAGTGCTTCTAAAGGCACCGTTAACAAAACGAACAGTACGGCATATCAATCGTATTTAGGTTTACCTACCGAATACGCCGAAGGAACGGAAGTTGAAGTTTCCTTTAAAGTAAAATTCAATTCTAACGTTAACAGTTATACCGAATTACTTGTAAGAGATAAAACGGAAATAAAATGGGGTAGTGGTACTTACGTTGACGGTCTTGCATCAAAATATTCTTTAAAAGCAACAGTTGCAGGTTCCGATTGGTATGAAGTTACCTGTACTACGGTAGTATATTCTTACACTCAATTACAATACAATTCTTCGTTTGACCCTATTGACGTAAGTGGTTACGGTAATTGTGTAATGTTATGTTTTATTAACGCAACTAATGCAAATTCCGTTGCAACAGTAAAAGATATTACTATTGAAAAGGCTACTAAATTAACTTACACAACGGGAAGCGGTTGGTACAACAAAAACGAAACTAAACCTTTATTAGTTGATAAAGAATTGGCAGGTAAAACGGTATCAATAAAAGCAGATATTCGTTTGGATAGCGATTATGAAGATGTATTTGCCGTTTATATAGCAATAGTTAACCCGACTAATACTTCAAGCATAACGGGTTGGTTATATACAGGCTTATCAAGTTCGTTTACAAAAGGCGAATACGTTACTATAACGTTATCTAACGTAACGCTTGACGGTAACGGTGCAATATGCAACTTGTCGGCGGCAAACTGGCAACATAAGGTAGGTAACACGACTTACCCTGCCGAAGTGGCAAATTTCTCTATTACTATTAAAAATATAGTAGCAACCGAAGTTGCATAAAAAAAAGAAATAACAAACAAGCCCTATTCCACCGAAAAAGTGGAATAGGGGAAATAAAAAAGGCAAATTTATGAGTTATACACAAAAGGCAATAATGCCTATAAACATAGTCAAAAAAACTGAAAACGTAATAGGCGAAAATTGCTTATTTAGCAAGAAAAACCAAATTTTAACTTCCGAAACCGAAAAAATGATTATTAAAGGAAAAGGTTTCGTTATACTTGATTTCGGTAAAGAATATTTCGGTTTATTAAGATTGCTAATAAATGAAGTAAAAACAAATGATTTTACAACTAATATTAGAATAAGGTTCGGAGAATCGGTAGCCGAAACGTGTTCTAATATAGGTTATAAAAACGCATCAAACAGCCACAGTATTCGTGATTTCGTTATAACCGTAACGCAAAATTCCGAATACCAAACGGGTACTTCCGGTTTTAGATTTGTTAGAATTGACAACATTGAAGATTGTGAATTACACCTTGTAAACGCTCAACTTCTTTCTATTGAGGCGTATTGCGAAGATATAGTACGTTTTTCTTCAAGCGACGAAAGGTTGAACGATATTTTCAACACGGCGTTTAGAACGGTAAAATTATGTCGTCAAAACGAACTTATTTGGGACGGAATAAAAAGAGATAAACTCGTTTGGATAGGCGATTTACACCCTGAATCTCTTTCCATAATGTACACGCTTGGCGAATATAAAAGAGTGTACGATTGTTTAACGGAAGAAAAAAGAGTTTCGCAATTACCAAAATGGATAAACGGCATACCTGCGTATTCTATGTGGTACGTGGTAGTATTGTGGGAAGTTTATTTTAGAACGGGCAACCGTGAATATTTATTTGAAAATAAAGACTATTTGTTAGGTCTTATCAATCAAATGAATTATTGTATTGACGACGACGGAAATTGCGATTTTAAGCGTGCTTATTTTGACTGGGATATGTCGCCCTTTTTGGACTGGGCAACTTTCCAAACGCCAAATGCCGAAATAGGTATGAAATCGCTATTCGTATATGCGTTAAGTTTGTTAAAGAATATTTTTAAAGAATTAAATATTCAATCTAACGGTATAAAAACTCTAAACGATAAAATAGAAAAATGGATATATTTTGATACCGACAAAAAGCAAATCAAGGCTTTTCAATGTTTTGCAAAAAACAAAATTGAAAAAGAAGACGTTGATTTGTTGATTAAAGACGGAGCAAGCGGTCTTTCCGCATTTATGACCTACTATATTTTTAAATGTATATCAAAAGGCGGTAAAACAGAAAACGCACTTGATATAGCAAAAAAATATTACGGTGCAATGCTTGATTTAGGTGCAACTACTTTTTGGGAAGATTTTGATATAGACTGGATTAAAGACAATCCGCTTGGCATTGATAAATTTGAACAAGAAGGTAAAACACATATACACGCCGATTACGGCAAATTCTGCTATACGGGATTTAGGCATAGTTTGTGTCACGGTTGGTCAACGGGCGTTATTCCGTTTATTTACGAAGAAATTATAGGCCTAAAAATAGAAGAAGTAGGGTTTAAAACAGTTTCTATTAAACCTAATTTATGCGGATTAAAATTTATAGACGCCGTTATTATGACTCCATACGGAAAATTAACCGTAAATATAAAGGACGAAAACGGAAAGGTCGCCGTTAAATACGACGGACCGAAAGAAGTAAAGGTTTTATTATGAAATTAAAATTTTTGGGTACCGGAGCCGCCGATTTTAGCGAACTTTTAAAAACGGAAGAAGGTTTTAAGTTAAACGATAAAAGCGTAAGACGTTCGTCTTCAATTCTTGTAAACGACGATTTACTAATAGATTGCGGACCACATACTTTTTTATCTCTAAAAAAATACGGCGTTGATATAAAAAAAATTAAATATCTTTTAATAACTCACACGCACGGCGACCATTTTAACGTGCAAGCAATACAAGACCTTGCAAAACTAACTGACGAAAAACTAATGTTAGTAGTAAACAAGGACGCTAATATCAATATTGACGGAATTAACGTTTTAGGTGTTTCTCACTTGCAAAATATAGAACTTGGCGATTACAAAATAAAAGTTCTACCCGCAAATCATGAAAATTTTGCCGTACATTACGATATAGAAAAAAACGGCGAAAAATTGTTTTACGGACTTGACGGAGCGTGGCTTATGACCGATGAAATGAACGCTATGAGAAACAGAAATTACGACATTTTAGTTCTTGACGCTACCGTTGGCGAGTACGTTGGCGATTATAGAGTTTGTGAACACAATTCACTTCCTATGTTAAGAATATTAAAGCCTACGCTTTTTAAAAATAACGCTTGCAACGAAAATTCTCTTTTGATTTTAAGCCATTTGGCAAGAACGTTACACGAAAAGCACGAAACCGTAGAGAAAAAAGAGATAGGCGACGGGTTTACAGTTGCTTATGACGGATTGGAAATTATTAAATAAAAGTTTATATGGAAAATAAAGAAAATATATTGAATAACAACGGACAAAGCGACAAAAGACAATCAATACCTTTTTTGATAGGCGGAATATGTATAATAACTTATTTAATAAGATATATTCTTCCAAATATATTAAGCGTTTTTTCTCCGCAATTTATAGAAAACGGAATATTTGATAAACAGCAAATAGGCTTGTTTACTTCCGTATATTGTTTATTATACGCCGTAGGTCAACTTATAAACGGAATTGTAGGCGACTACGTAAAACCGAAATATATGGTGCTAATCGGCTTAACGTTAAGTGGTACTGCGTGCATATTTTTTGCGTTAGTAAAAGTTATTGCCGTTCAAACCGTATTTTACGGTATCATAGGCATAGGATTATCAATGCTACGTGGACCGCTTGTAAAAACTATTTCCGAAAATTTGGAAAAAAAATTAGCACGTTTTTGCTGTGCTTTTTTATCTTTCGTATCTTTCGTCGGTCCGTTCGTAGTAAGTATTTTTGCACTTTTTATGAACGATATGACCGTTTTCGTAATCTGGGGTATAGTATGTTACGTATTTGCTCTCGTAATGTTTTTAACCTTCGGCAAATTAGAAAAGAAAGGTTTTATTAAACTTATTGATAAAAAGAGAGAAAAAAGTAAAGTTTCTTTCTTGTCCGTATTCAAATTGAAAAATTTTGTAATTTATTTATTTTTGGGTATGATTTACGAAATTACTTCGTCGTCCATAGCCTTTTGGAGACCGACTTTTTTGACGGAATATTTAGGATTTTCTTCAAAAATTTCGGGTTTAATAACTTCGGTAATGGCTTTCGTATGTGCGTTCTGTCCGTTTTTATCGTTATTCTTTTGTAAATTATTTAAGGAAAACGATATATTAACGACGAGAATTTTACTTGTAATAGCCCCCGTATGTTATTTGGCTATGTATTTTATATTTAATCAATGGGTAGATATTGCTTTATTTAGTTTAGCCTTGCTTTCAACCTTAATAGCGTCTTCGGTAATGTGGAGTTTCTTTATTCCCGGGCTTGCAAGTAGCGGTTGCGTTTCAAGTGCAAACGGAATACTTGATTCGGCGGGTTACTTTGCAGCGTCGCTTATGAATTTATTGCTAAACAATATAGTTTCGGTTATTGGTTGGAAAGGTACTATTTTACTTTGGGGTGCTTTGCCGATATTAGGCATTTTAATTTCGTTATTTGCAAAAAGCAGTAAAAAGATTAACGAGTAATTTATGAAAAAAATAATTATTGATACAGATTTAGGAAGTGATTGCGACGATGCGTCCGCAATAGCCCTAATAAATAAATTTTATAACGAAAAAATTATAGACGTAGGTTGTATGCTTTATTCAAACGGTTTTTATCAAGGTGCTAAACTTACGGAAGTAATAAACGCATATTACGGCAATTCGTTTAATATAGGAATTTTAAAAAAAGAAGTTATTATTCCTAATATTGTAAATAATTTTGCCGAAAAAATATTAAACGAATTAAATGTAAACACAACTACGGAATTTTACGACGCTAACGAATTATTGTATGAAAATTTGATAAATTCGGAAAATAAAAGCGTAACGGTAATTTGTATTGGGCAGTTACGTAATATAGCAAATTTTTTAAACTCAAAATTCGGCGATATTCAAGGCGAAACCGTATTTAACGAAAAGGTTGAAAAAATCGTTATAATGGGTGGTAATTTTAGTCAAACTTCCGACACCTTTACTTTTTACGGCGAAGAATATAAGGGAGAGTACAATATAGTTTCCGATTTGAAATCCGCATTTACTGTTTTAAAAAAAGTTACCACGAAAACTTATTTTTGCGATTTCAATATGGGTTGTGACGTTTTCACTTTTGGCGGTTTGGTTACGAATTGCGACGAAACCAACCCCGTTTCACTTTCCTATAAATATTTTTGTAAGGGAAGTAGGTGTAGTTGGGACCCTTTAACCGTACTTTACGGAGTGTTTGGAGATAACGAATATTTTTCATCCGTTAGCGGAAATATCTCTTTAAACGAAAGCGGAAGAACTTTTTTCACTAAAAATGCCGAATCAAATAAATATATCGTAAAGTTAAATAAATCGTCTAACGAAACGGCAAAATATTTGGAAAGTTTTTTTGAAAAAGAATTAAATAATTAAAGGAATAACTAATATGAAAATATTAAATTTCGGTTCTTTGAATATTGATTACGTTTATGAAGTAAACGAATTCGTAAAAGAAGGGGAAACGATATTATCAAACGCATATCATAGAAACATAGGCGGAAAAGGTTTAAACCAGTCAATAGCCTTTGCACGTGCGGGCTTGCCGATTTTTCATGCCGGAAAAGTTGGGTTAGACGGTAAATTTATGCTTGAATATCTTAAAGAAAACGGTGTTAATATTGATAATATTTATATCGACGACGGAGAGAGCGGTCACGCTATTATTCAAGTTAATTCCGTTGGGCAAAATACTATTATATTAAACGGCGGTGCTAACCAAAGAATAAAAAAGGAAGAGATAGACGCAGTTTTAAACAATTTTGAAAAAGGCGATTTTCTCATTTTGCAAAACGAAATAAATTCAATTGATTATATAATTGACAAGGCTTACGAAAAAGGATTAAGAATTGCCATAAACGTCGCCCCCGTAAACGGAAAGGAAAAATTATACGATTTAAGTAAAGTTGAGATTATCAACGTAAACGAAACGGAAGGACAATCGTTAACGGGAAAGAGCAAATATAACGAAATATTAGCAGACCTTAAAAGTAAATTTCCTAATGCTGTAATTTTGTTGACGCTTGGAAGTAACGGAAGTATTTGCAGTTACAAAGAAAAAGAATTCAAACAAGGCATTTATAAAGTAAAACCCGTTGACGCAACGAGTGCGGGAGATACATTTTTCGGTTACTTTTTAAAGGAGTTCGTATCAAGTGGCAATATAGAAAAGGCACTTGATTTAGGAGCAAAGGCTTCGGCTATTTGCGTTTCAAGGAAAGGTGCGTCAATATCAATTCCAAAATTTGACGAAATAAAATAATTAAAAAATACGCTTTATGCGTGCAAAATCTCGTTTATGTTTAACGCTAAATTTATAAAATCAAAAGAAAATTTTATTAAAACCGAATCTATAGCCCCGATTTTTAGGCGAAAATTTACGCTTAAATCTTTTGCTGATGCAAAATTAAAAGTGTGTGGGCTTGGTTTCGGTTATTTTTATTTAAACGGCAAAATTATAACGGAAGATTTGTTTACCGCTCCCGTTAGCACTTACGAAAATCTCGTATGGTATAACGTTTACGACGTTACGGAATTATTAAAAGAAGGCGAAAACGTTTTAGCGGTAATACTCGGTAACAACTTTTTCAATGAAAATTTTGATTCGCATTGGCACAATAATAACGCAAGTTTTAGAGATAATCCGAAATTAGCGTTGGAACTAATAGTGGACGGAGAAACGTTTTTATCTTCCGACGAAAGTTTTAAAACTTTATCAAACAGTTTCGTGATATATAACGAACTCCGTAGCGGAGAAACTTTTAACGCTCAACTATACGATGAAAATTGGAAAACTCTCAACTTTGACGATTCTAAATGGGGAAACGCAGTCTTTGATAATAGTGGCTTTTGCCCCGAAAGAAAAGAGTGCTTGTGTCCGCCTATCAGAGAAATTCAAGAGTTGGAATATCAAAAAGTAATAAAAGTAGATAAAGGCTACGTTCTTGACTTTGGTGTAAATATTTCGGGGTATATGAAAATATATTTTAACGGCAAAGAAGGACAAGAAATAAAGTTAAGCCATTCGGAAGAAATTTACGAGAACGGCGAACTTAAATTAAACGGCTTAAATATTTTGTATACAACGGTTGATTTTCAAGTTGACAGATATATTTGCGGAAAGAAAAATTACGTTTGGTCGCCTAAATTTACCTATCACGGTTTTAGATACGTTTTGGTTGAAGGTTTGGAAGAAATTCCTAAAAAAAGTGACTTCAAGGCAGTTTTCGTTCATCAATTAATTGAAAGAAACACAACGTTTGAGTGCGATAACGAACTTTTTAATAAAATTTACAATGCAGGCATACGTTCAAGTTATTCTAATATGCACTACGCTTTAACCGATTGTCCAACAAGGGAAAAATTCGGTTGGATGAACGACGCACAAGCATCCGCAGAGCAGTTGTGCATCAATTTTAAAATGAACGGATTTTTTGAAAAGTGGGTTCAAGATATTTTTTATTCAATGCGTGAAGACGGGGCAATACCGGCGGTAGTACCTTCTTTCGGCTACGGGTTTAATCACGGACCGGTTGCGGACGGGGCACTTTTTGAAATACCTTATAAAATGTATTTATATTACGGCAATAAAGAATTTTTAATAAAATCTCTACCGTATTTTGAAAAATATTTTGATTATTTTATAAGCGATAAAAGTGATACGAAATATTGGCTCGGCGATTGGGACGGTTTTAATAACAGACTTGTAGATACAGTATTTATAAGAGAATTTTACGTTCAAAAATTCTCGCATATAATAAATCTTGCGTGTAAATTAAAAACGGGTAAAGACAGTGAAAAATATTTAAAATATTACGGTTTATCCCGTAAAAACCTGTTAAAAAATTATATAGTTGACGGCAAATGTATATTAAACGAACAAACGCCCGTTGCTATGCTTATAACTCTAAAATTAACCGATAATAAGGAACTTTCAAAACAACTTATTACTCTTATAGAAAAGGCAGGTTGCCGTTTTGCTTGCGGGATGCTCGGGTATCAATACATATTTGACGCATTAACCGTAGTAAATCAAACGGAATATATTTATAAATCGTTAACTTCAAGCGGAATTCCTTCATACAAAGAGTGGTTTAGTAACGGTGCAACTACCTTATGGGAAACGTGGAAAGACAGTGGATTTACCGATTCAAGAAATCATCACATGTATTCCGAAGTAATAGGTTGGTTTATAAAAGGTTTACTCGGCGTAAATATAAACGAAGAAAATATTGCTTACGAAAATCTTAACTTAACGCCTAATTTTATTAAAGAACTTAACTCCGTTAAAGGAAAAGTTGAAACGGGCTACGGTGTTATCGGTATAAGTTGGGAAAGGAAAGAAGATAAAATTTATTACACAGTAAAAGTACCGAACGGACTTTCGGTATATTATAATTCACAAAAATTAACGAGTGGAGAAAACACTTTCATAATCAAAGATTAAAAGGAGAGAAAAAATGAAAAAAGGAAGATTTACAATACCGGCGGACGACAGTTTCGTTGAAGGAACTAAACAAATAGCAAAAAAGTGGGGAGCAGACGCAGTTAGAGATTGCGACGGAACAAAACTTCCGAAAAACGCAAGTGAATTCGGGAAAGTATATAACACTTATTTTATCGTTCGTGGAGATAACGATTGGGCAAGAAAACACCCCGAAGAAGCACAAAGAATATTTTTGCTTTCTAATAGAAATTTAGCAACCGAAACCACTTTAACGGTAAACGTTATGGACGGTTTTTTAAAGGACGAATTTGACCCCGATTACACTTATTTTGATTTGTGGGAAGTTTACGATAGAACGACGGGAACTAAAATTGAAGATTTTGAAAGTGAAAAAGACAGCGATATAGTAGTTATAAAAAATACCGTACCTTTTCACGAATATACCGTAACTTTTTTAGCAAGAATAACTTGGCACCCCGTTCAAATATACAATTATTTAACGAATAATTGGACTTGTGAAAAACAACTTACTTATGACCCTGCGTTCCCTTATACGAAAGAATATATCAAAGACCATATGAGAAAATGGTGTGAAGAAAATAAAGATACTAACGTAGTAAGATTTACTACTTTCCTTTATCAATTCACTTTAATTTTCAATGATAAGGGTGACCAAAGATACGTAGAGTGGTTCGGTTACGGACAAACCGCTAACCCTATTCATATAGAAAATTTTTATAAAGAAACGGGTATTCGTTTAACAGCAGAAGATTTCGTTGATAACGGACATTACAATAATCAATTTAGGCATCCAAGCGAAAAAATGAAAAAATATATGGATTTTATTGAAAGATTCGTAGCAAAAACAGTAGGAGAACTCGTTGAAATTTGTCATGAATACGGCAAGGAAGCAATGATGTTCCTTGGCGACGACTGGGCAGGTAGCGAACCTTACGGCGAACACTTTAAGGATATGAATCTTGATGCGGTAGTTGGTTCGGTAGGCGGTGGCGTAACCGTTCGTATGTTATCGGAAATACCTCACGTAAAATATCACGAAGGAAGATTTTTACCGTACTTCTTCCCCGATACCTTCTTTAAAGGAAACGAAAAAAATGCGGTGGCGGAACTCAATAGAAACTGGCTTACCGCAAGAAGGGGTATGATGAGAAAACCGCTTGACCGTATGGGTTTCGGCGGATATTTAGGCTTGGCGGCTATGTTCCCTTCGTTTATTGACAGAGTTGAAGAAATTGCCGACGAATTTAGAACTATTTACGACGCAATAGACAATAAAAAACCTTATTGCAGATTAAAAGTGGGGTTACTCAATGCGTGGGGCAAAAAGAGAAGTTGGATGAGCCACATGGTAGCCCACGAACTTTGGTACCAACAAATATATTCGTATCAAGGAATTTTAGAAAGTATTAGCGGTTTACCGGTTGATATTGAATTCTTAACTTTTGACGAAGTTAAAAACGGCGTACCGAGTGATATTGACGTTATAATAAATGCAGGCGACGCTTATACTTCGTTCAGCGGTGGAAAAGTTTGGTTAGACGAACAATTACAAACGAGCATAAGAAAATTCGTATATAACGGCGGTGGCTTTATTGGCGTAGGCGAACCTACGGCTTGCTATGCAAACGGAAGATTTTTCCAACTTGCCGACGTTTTAGGCGTTGATGAAGAAATAGGTTACACTTTGTCCGTTACTAAATACAATATCAAAAAAGAAGAGCATGAACTTACTAAAAACTTAAAATTCTTTGACTACGGCGAAGATAAGAAAAACATCTATGCGTTAGACGGAACAAAAATTTTAGATATCGCAATTAGCGACAGATTTAAAAGAGATTCCAACGTTGGCGAAGTTAAAATGGCCGTTCACGAATACGGAAAAGGAAAATCTTTCTATATAACGGGAATTCCGTACAGTTTTGAAAATTCTCAACTATTGTATAAAGCAATGTGTTACGTTGCAAATAAAGATTTGAACGTTTGTTATTCATCTAACGTAAATACCGAGTGCAATTACTATCCTACGAGTAAAAAATACGCAGTAGTAAACAACAGTAGTGAGATACAAACTACCAAATTCTACGATATAAACGGAAAAGAACAAGAGTTAACGCTCAATCCTATGGAAATAAAGTGGATAAACGAATAAAATAATTTTTATTTAAAATACCGATTAACGGTTTGAAAGGGAATTATGGAAAATAAAGAATTATTATTTAACGAATTAGATAAATGTGTAAGCGTAAAACTTTCCGCTTCGCCAAGCAAAAACAAATGGCAAAAAATTCCGTATAAAGCAAACGGGAAAAGCGGGGTAATGCTTGCGTGTGGCGAAAACTCTTTTCCAAAGCCGATAGAAATAGACTTAAAGGTTAAGGGGACTTATAAAATATATTTGTGTTTAGGTCAAATAACCGCAAATACACTAATGGAAATTTCACTTTCAAACGAAGAAGGGAAAACCGCAATAGTACCTTCTAACTTGTTTTTTGTAAACGGTTATCCAAGGTGGGGAGTGTACGAATACGCCGAAGAATTTTTATTCAAAATAGCCGATTTAACTAACAATAAAATAATAATAAATAAACCGAGAAATTTTGAATGTCCCGTATTTCATCAGCCGATTTCTTGTTGTTTGCTTTATATAAGACTTGAAGAAGTGACTAGTGAAGAATTAACCGAAATAAAGAATAGTCATAATAATAAAACCGTTCAATACCATTTAGACGCAGATTATTTCGGAGAGTGTGATTATAAAACGACAAGCGACTATTTAGGTAGAATAAAAATGCTTGAAAACGGCAATATAGACAGCGTAATTTGCGAAAGTGATTTTGACAGTCCGTTTTTAAAAGAACCTAAATGCTACTATCAAAAATTTAGAAGGAACTATAAAAAAGCAATAAATAAATTTAACGGGAAAAGAGAAGAAATTTTTTCAAAAATAGCAGATTACGTGCATTTGTCAAATGCCGAGATTTTACACGGTCATAGATTAGGTTTCGGAGATTTTGCACTTCCTTATTATCAATTAAACGAAAGTAGCGAACAAAGTAAGTGTAAAGAATATTTATGTGAACTCCGTAACGGCGGTAAAGCAGGTTTTCTTTCATACGCTTATAAAGAAGTTCGTGAATTAAAAATAAAACATATAGTTGAAACTTTACCCGATTATTTTGACGGTGTAAGTTTGTTTTTCCATAGAGCAACGTGCGTATTATTTGAAAAACCGGTAATAGAAAAAGTAATGAAAGACTATCAAATAGACGCAAGAAAGTTGCCGTTTTCAGATTACAGGTTAAACGAAACTTTAAGTTATTTCGTAACGGAATTTATAAAAGAATTAAAAACGGCACTTGAAAATAAAGCCAAAGCGTTAAACAAAAAACCGTATAAAATAAACGCAGTAGTATTTTACGATTTAGAGAGTAGTAAGCAATTTGGCTACGACGTAGAAACGTGGTTGAAAGAGGATTTAATAGACAGCGTTTCGCAAGGTTTAATGAAATACTACGAAGATACCGACGGCGTGTTAGACGAAAACGGCTTAATAGACGTAGATAAATATATAGAAAAAGAAAACGAACAAGTGGTAATAAAGCGTTGTTACGACCACGATAAAACGAGAATAATAGACGGAGCAAAAGGGTTTAACGAATTGACGAAAAAATACGGTAAAAAATTCTATTCGGCACTTGCTTGGCAACACGCTCCGTACGAATATCAATTAGATTTAGCGAAAAAATCATACGAAAGTGGAATGGAGAATTTTATATGCTGGAACGCAAATCATATATGCCAAAAACCGCCCGTATTAAATGCGGTAAAGGAGATAGGTAATAAAGAAAATATTTTAAAAGACAGCGTAAACGTGTTTAGAAAAACGGTAAGGATTACCCAAATAGACGGAAATGATATTTCCGAGTTTGATTTAAACTGGAAGGGGTAATAAAAAATTATAATGAAAGATTTAAAAAATAAAATTTTAAATAAAGAAAAAGTTTTGGGCACTCAAATAATGATGTGCGATACGATAATCGGTGATATTTTTTCATCTTTAGATTACGATTTTTTATGGGTAGATACCGAACATTCGCCTATAGGATATCATCAACTCCTTGAATATATAAGTTTATGTGAAACAAAGGGAGTTCCAACTTTAATAAGGTTACATATTGATGATTACAATCACACCAAAAGAGTTTTGGAAATGGGGCCTACGGGAGTTATATTCCCTATGATAAACACAAAAGAACAAGCCCAAAAAGCGATAGATTCCACTTACTATCCTTTAAAAGGAACAAGGGGTAGTGGGGCAATGAGATACGGAAGATACGGATTAGACAGTTTAGATACAGTGATAGAAAAACAAGATAAAATAATTCGTTGCATACAACTTGAAACGAAAGAATCAGTAGATAATCTTGAAGAAATAGTCAAAGTTGAAGGTATAGATTGTTTTATATTCGGTTTGTGGGATTTAAGTTTTGATATCGGTAAACCGGGAGACGTTCTTTGTGAAGAAGAATTAAAATACGTTAAAAAAGCGATTGATATTTTAAAGAAAAATAATAAAGCAATAGGTATGGCAACGGGAAGAACCGATAAAGATTTTTTACAAAAGTGGGCAGATATGGGTATAACTTTCTTTACTTCCGGTTCGGATTTTGATTTTTTAAGAATAGGTGCGGAAAACACTTTAAATTCATTAAAAGATATTAAATAAAGGTTATTTTTATAGGTGAAATAATGTTAAAAAAGTACGAAATATTAAATAAAATAGAACAAGAAAAAATAGTTGCTATCGTAAGGGTAGATAATGAAGAAAAGGCAAAAAAGGCTTTTAACGCTTTATACGAAGGCGGAATAAAAGTAATAGAAATGACTTTCACAATTCCTTACGCTCACACAATAATAGAAAAGTTAAGTAAGGAATACGGAGATAAAATGCTAATAGGGGCAGGAACTGTTTTAGACAGTGAAACGGCAAGAATAGCAATGTTATCGGGTGCAAAATTCATTATATCTCCTTCGTTTGAGGAAGAAGTTGCAAAAATATGTAACAGATATAGCGTTCCGTATATGTGCGGGGTAGCAACTCCAAAAGAAGCGGTAATAGCCTTGGAACACGGGGTTGACGTTGTAAAATTATTCCCTGCTAACAATTATAAGCCAAGCGTAATAAAAGATTATAAAGCACCGCTTAACAATTTGGAAATAATGCCTACGGGTGGCGTAAGTTTGGAAAATATAGCCGAGTGGAAAAAGAACGGAGCATTTGCTTTCGGAGTAGGCGGAGAATTGACAAAAGGCGTAAAAACAGGTGATTATGAACTTGTAAAAGAAACTGCAAAAAAATTTATAGAGGCGATAAAATAATATGAAGGTAATAACATTTGGCGAGATAATGATGAGATTAAACCCCGAAGGGTATTTAAGGTTTTGTCAAGCAGACAAATACGTATCAACTTTTGCGGGAGCGGAAGCAAACGTAGCGGTAAGTTTAGCGAACTACGGAGTGGACGTAGCGTTCGTAAGTAAACTTCCAACGCACGAAATAGGGCAATCGGCAGTAAACAGTTTAAGAAAGTTCGGCGTAGATACTTCTTTAATCGTTCGTGGCGGAGACAGAGTAGGTATTTACTACTGCGAAAAGGGTGCGTCACAAAGACCGAGTAAGGTTATTTACGATAGAGCGTATTCGGCTATCGCAATGGCTAAAAAAGAAGACTTTGACTGGGCTAAAATTTTTGAAGGGGTTGACTGGTTCCACTTTACGGGGATTACACCGGCACTTTCCGACGAAATGGCTGAAATTTGCGTAATTGCTTGTAAGAAAGCAAAAAAATTAGGTGTAAAAATTTCTTGCGACCTTAACTTCCGTAAAAAACTTTGGAGTAAAGAAAAAGCAGGAAAAGTAATGGGTGAAATTTGTAATTACGTTGATTACTGCATAGCAAACGAAGAAGACGCAAAAGACGTGTTTGGAATAGAAGCCGACAATACCGATATTAACACGGGAAAACTTGACAGAAACGGTTATATTTCGGTTGCAAAAAAACTTACGGACAGATTTAAATTTAAAGGCGTAGCAATCACTTTAAGAGAAAGTTTATCAGCAAACGACAACAACTGGTCGGCAATGCTTTACACAAACGGCGAAGCAGTATTCAGTAAGAAATACGCAATGCATATCGTAGATAGAGTAGGCGGTGGCGACAGTTTCGGTGGTGGTTTAATTTATTCTTTATTAAACGGCTATGAACCGCAAAGAGCAATAGAATTTGCAGTTGCCGCAAGTTG
>JAZRVG010000133.1:0-2532 GCA_045599025.1 Christensenellaceae bacterium
TTCATTGCATATTGAGTTTCAAACGGAACAACGTAACCGCTCATATCGTTAGGATTATTCATTCTAAAACATCTAACCGATTTAGCCTTTACCGTCCACTCAATTTTATCATAGCACGGTTCGTCAACAAAGTAAAGTGTAACTTTAATTTTTACGTCTTTATCGTTATCGTTTACTATTATAACGCTTTCGTGTCCTTTTAATACACCTTCACCCGCTTGCGGTAATTCACAATCGGGTATTATCCATTTTTTCTTTCCTATTGCCATATATAACTGCTTCCCTTTTTATTTGATTATATTCGTATAAAGGCATAGTTGCTTAAAGAACAAGGCTCACAAAAATTTTATTTGAGTTAGACCTTTTGGTCAACGATGACAAAATTTGAAGTAGAAACGATGTTATTTAAGATGAATATGCCTTTTAGATTAGAATTCCAACTCAATAATACCCTTCTTCAAATAGTCCGTATAAGATTCGTAACCGTCTTTCTTAACGGCAATACCTTTTTCCCAACGACAACCGAAAGTCGGTCCTGAAATGAAGGTATCTACTTGAAAAGTCATATTTTCTTCTAACGGATAGTTTGAAGTAGTTTCCATCCACGGTGCT
This sequence comes from Christensenellaceae bacterium, assembly GCA_045599025.1. Classification (GTDB taxonomy): domain Bacteria; phylum Bacillota; class Clostridia; order Christensenellales; family Borkfalkiaceae; genus HGM11412. The sequence goes on from JAZRVG010000133.1 coordinate 613, forward strand.
TCTACTTCTATCATACCCGTTCCGTGACAAGGACCGTAAACGTAGTTCTTTTCAAAACCTGCGTCCTTATACATTTGTAAAAATCTCTTTGCAACGTCGTCCGCATAAACGCCTGCTTTGATTTGTTCGCAAGTCCATTCGTGCATTTTGCGACAAAATTCTACGATTTCTCTTCTTTCGCCTTCAAGTTTTCCCATAATAACAGGAAGACCGATTGACGGAGAATATCCGTCTATTTTTGCCGATAAGTTAAGTTGAACGATATCGCCTTTTTTGATTTCTCTGTATCTTGAACGGGAAATGGCGTGACGAGTGCTTTCTTCACTAAATACGTACATAGGAAGACCTTCGTATTCCGCACCGTTTTCGTAAATTACTCTTTGTGCTACGCCTACCATTTGAAGTTCGGTTACTCCCGGTTTTAAAGCCTTAATAACTTCGTCGGTTGCAAGTTCAATAATTCTAAAACCTTCTCTTATACAAGCAAGTTCGTTTTCACTCTTAATTTTACGCAAGTTTACCATTATATCGTTGCATTTAACTATTTCCGCATTTGGATATGCGTTCTTTAAACCTTCGTAAATAGGAAGTGTACACTCTACGTAAGAACCTAAACCTATTTTTATATTTTCGCCAGTTACGCCAAGGTTTTTAAATACTTCTTTGAACGAAGACGCTTGAAGTTCGGGATATTCAGGGTCTGCCGATTCTCTAAATTCTTTTAATACGAATACTTTTTCAAGTTTACCGAAGTCTTTACCGAATACTGCCGATTCAGGACCTACTAAAAGTGCAGCGTCGCCGTTTGCGGAAATTGCTACGCCTGCTCTTTCAAATAACGGCCAAAAACCCGAAAAATATCTTGCGTTTGCATAGTCGCTTTCGGTTGACGCAACTACCATTACGTCTAAATTTCTCTCTTGCAACATTTTTGCCGCTTTTTTAATTCTTTCTTTATATTCGTAATCAGGAATACATACTCTTTGCATTATTTTTTTCTCCTTTATTTTTTCCATATTTTAAAATATTGATTTTCTTCTCATAAAAGGCATAGTCGCTTAAAGAACAAGGCTCACGAGAATTTTGGATGTAGTTAGACCTTTTTGGTCAACGAAAACAAAATTTGAAGTAGTAACGAAGTTATTTAAGATGAATATGACTTTTACTTTATTGTATTTTAAATTTAAGCCATAGTCAATACCAAATTGTAAATAAAAAATACCAAATCGTAAATTTTCTTATTTTTTTATTGACAAGTTTAATTTTCGGTTTTAAAATAAAAATATGGAATTCGTTTTAAATAAATTAAGTGAAACTATAACGGTAAACGAAATTGCAAACGTGCATTTTTTTGAGTTTCAAAAAGAGTTTTCCACAAAGAACGACAAGCACCCTTTTTCCGAACTAATATTTGTAAGTAGCGGTACGCTTTTCGTTAAATCGGAAGATTTTAACGGAGAACTTAAAAAGGGAGAAATGATAATTCACCCGTCTAATACTTATCACTCTTTATCTTGTTTTAAAGATAATTCCCCTACGGTAATAATCATAGGTTTTAGGTGCGAAAGTAAAGAATTATTATACTTTTCAAATCATACCGTAAAACTCAAAAGTAAGGATATAGACGCATTATCGGAGATTATTAAGGAAGGAAGAAACGTTTTTTTACCACCTTACGACAAGCCGACTTACAATATGAAAAAGCGTGATAAAAAAGCGTTTGCATCCGAACAAATTTTAAAAATAATGCTTGAATATTTTTTGATTAGTTTAATACGAAAGCATTGTTATAACGAAAAGCAAGAAAGCGATACTTCAAGCGTATTTTCAATCAGTGAAATTATAGATTATTTAGACACCAACTTTTTGGAAAAGATAAAGTTAGACGAACTTGCATTTTTATTCAAGACCAACCGAACT
>JAZRVG010000134.1:0-4926 GCA_045599025.1 Christensenellaceae bacterium
GAATTTGTAATATTAGTATTTTTTATTCGTCCGCTACATTTTTATTTTTAAAAAATTACATAAAAAATTAAGTAATACCTATACTAAATTACGAGGTATTATACTTTATGAAAAAATTAAAAATAATTATTTTATCACTAATATTATGTTTTTCGTTTAACTTAACTTTTAAAACGCAAAAAGTAAAAGCAGAAACGGAAAATTTATCTAAATCGGCAATTTTAATTGACGCTAACAGTAATACTGTAATAAGTTCTTATAACGAAAACGAGCGTTATACTATTGCAAGTATGACTAAAATTATGTTACTTTTATTATTCTACGAAAATTTAGATAAAAACTTAATTTCGTTTGACGAAGATTTAGTAATTTCAAAAAATGCGTCGTCAATGGGCGGTTCGCAAGTATTTTTGGAAGAAAACGGAACGTATAAAGTAGGCGAACTTATAAAAGCAATAACAATAGCGTCGGCAAACGATGCAAGCGTTGCAATAGCCGAAAGGTTATACGGAACGGAAGAACAATGCGTTGAAAAAATGAACGAAAAAGTAAAAGAACTTAACCTTAAAAACACGTTGTTTTCAAATTGTACCGGTTTGCCAAAGCCTAATCAATATTCTTCGGCATACGATATTTCACAAATTTTCTTAAATCTTATTAAACACAAAGAATATTTTAATTATTCAACCATTTGGCTTGACAAAATTGAACACAAAAACGGTCATACCGAAATATCTAACACTAACAAATTATCACGTTTCTACGAAGGCTGTGACGGTGGCAAAACAGGGCATACCAACGAGTCGGGCTATTGTTTAACTGCAACGGCAAAGCGTGGAAATATGCGTTTAATATCTTGCGTTATCGGTGCAAAAACTTCAAGCGACAGATTTAAAGAAGTTTCAAATATGTTCAATAACGGTTTTAATAATTATACTAACAAAGTTATTTTAGATAGCGAATATACGTTAGAAGAGCAGTTAAAGATAGAAAAAGGCAAAACAAATCAAATATCGGTAAAACCCGAAAAGGACTTTTTCGTATTTTCAAAACGTAACGTAAACGAAAAAATTACGGTAGAATACGAATATTTTAAAGTTATAGCACCTATATCGGTAGGCGATAAAGTAGGAAAAGCAACGATTTATAAAGAAGGAATAAAAATAGGCGAAATAGACCTTATTTCAAACGAAAGCGTTTTAGAAAAGAAATATTTTGACTACTTTAAACAAATTCTTGAAAACTACGCTTAAAATTAAACAATTTTAAAAAATTGCAGGGCTTAAAAAAGTCTTGCAATTTTTATTTATATAGTTTATAATTATATAGTTATTTAAAGTAGTAAGGAGTAAAAAACGTTGAGTACCGATAAATTTGAATCAACCGTTGATTACACAACTAAATTATCCAATTTTGAAGGACCAATGGACCTTTTGTTGCACCTTATCAAAATTGCAGAAATTGACGTAAAAGAAATATTCGTAAGTGAAGTTACAACTCAATTTTTAAATTACGTATATAATAGCGATATTGATATGGAAACGGAAAGCGAATATTTATCTATTGCGTCAACGATTATAGAAATAAAATCAAAAGCCATAATTCCTAACGAACAGGCACAAGCCGAAGCAATGGAAGAAGAAGATTTATTTATTCAAAAAATAGAAGAATATAAACTTTTAAAAGAATCGGCGGAAAAACTCAAAAATTTAGAAAACGTTGACCGTTTCTACAAATCTCCCGACGATAACGCTTTTGACGTTAAAATTAAGTATTCCGACGTGTTTAATTTAGATAAACTTATAGGTGCGTTTACAGACCTTTTAAGGCGTGTTGACGTTAAAGATACTATTGAAAACAAAGAAAAAGAAATTCCAAAAGAAGTTTTTACGGTAGCAGACAAAATAATTTTTATTACCGACGAACTCCGTTATAAGAAAAAAATGCTTTTTAGCGAACTTTTTACAAAATATTCAACTAAACAAGAACTTATAACAACTTTCCAAGCCTTTTTGGAATTACTTAAACACCAAGTATTAACATTTGAGCAACCTAATACTTTCGGGGAAATTTATTTAAACTATAATGAAAATGGGGGATCGGACATTGAAGACCTTGGAGAATATAATTGAAGCACTTTTGCTTGTGTCGGGCAATCAAGTTTCGTGTAAAGATATAGCGGACAAAACGGGGGTAAGCGAAAAAGAAGTGCTTTCGTCGGCTAAAAATTTACAAGAAACCAAATATTCGGGCGAAAGTGGAATTCAACTTTTAATTTTTAATAAAAAATTACAATTTTGCTCTAATCCCGATTATTCGGAAGACGTTTCCGCAGTTTTAAATCCTATAAAAGAGCGTGAACTTTCAAAAAGTATGCTTGAAGTTGCCGCCATTATAGCGTATAAACAACCGGTTACAAGAATTGATTTGGAAGAACTTCGTGGCACAAACAGTGAATTTGCTCTTCAAAATCTATTAAAAATGAACGTTATTGAAGTCGTTGGAAGAAAAGACACCGTCGGTAAACCCGTTTTATTCGGCACTACGGACGAATTTTTAAAGCGTTTCCAAATTTCTTCGTTAGACGAACTTCCCGATTACGACGAACTTATAAACAGAATTGCAAAACTCCGCAGTCCAAGTTCCGACAGTTCTTATTTGTTTGAAAAGGACGAATACGTTGAAGAAAACGACGAAAATCTTACTCAATCGGTTATTGAAGGCGTTTCAAACGATACGGATAATCAAAACGACGATAAAAACGAAGAAAATACTACCGATAATTCAAACGATAGCGATATTGACTTAAATTCGGTTGAAGACGAAGAACTTCCGGACTTTTTAAAGGGCGAAGACGTACAAATAATTCAATAAACAGTAAAAATGAAAATAAAACTTATATTTATTCTAATAATTATAACGCTATTTTCGTTTACCGCTTGCAATTATAATAACAATTCTACGAAAGAAGAAGATACACACACGCACGAATTTGATAATCATATTTGCAAAATATGTAATTACAGCGAACAACTTATTTTTGAAGAAAACGAAAATTCCGTTTGCGTTTTAGGAATAAAAACAAACGATAAAATTGTTTCAATTCCGTCAACGTATAAAAGCAAACCCGTTGAAGTTATAAAAGAAAATTCTTTTAAAAACAATCAAAATATAGAAAGCGTTATAATAGGTTTAAACGTAACTAAAACAGAAACTTCGGCTTTTGAAAACTGTATCAACTTAAAGTCCGTTTATATTCCCAAATCGGTAAAAATACTTGAAAATAACGTTTTTAAGAACTCTCTTGAATTAAAAATTTATTTTGAAAGTGAAAGTTTAAGTTTAGAAAGTGCAATATACGACTTTAATCCTAATAATTTACCAATGTTTTTCGGAGCATAATAAAACACCTTGATTTTGTCAAGGTGTTTTTTATTTGGTTTTATACGGTTTGGAAGAAATCTAATTTTGCAAGTGAATATTCTATAATAACAAACAACGTAACGTTAAACGTAACGTAAGTAGGGAATAATATGGAATTAAAAATTTCCGTTCCGTTTGTATAGTCAATATTGTTAATTCCGGCAACGGCAAAAGATATAACGAGCGTTGCAATGGTAACTACTATTGAAATTTCCAAAACGTTTATAAATTTTGGCATATCTTTTACTTTGTAGTTTGGTTTTATTATAAATATTACAAAAGAAACCAAAGCAAACGAGCCGAAAATTACAGCCAAGGTTAAAAATTTAGAAAAATCAAACTGTACGGCGTCAAATAAACCGACAATGAGTAAATAACCGAGAATTGCAACAATGGTTATTATTCCGGCAGATAAAAGCCTTAAACCGGAAAGTAAAATGGAACTGCCTTGATATCTGTTAGTATCGGCGGAAGTTCTAACTTTAATTCCTTCCTTTTGCGAAAATTCGTAAATATCGTTCCAATCTTTTCTTAAATTAGGATTTTCGGGATTAACTTCTTCTAATTCGTTAAATTCAAGGGGATTATTTTTAGGGAATAATTCCGATAAAGTCGACTCGTATTTATAATTTTCTTCTTTAAAATTATCACTGTTTTCTTCGTAAGGAACAGGTTGTTCGTTTTGATAATTAACCTTTTCAAGATAAGAAACGTCTTTTTCTTCAATTTCTTCTTCAACTTCGTTGTAAAAATTAGAAGAAGTAGAAGTTTCAACTTGTTCTTCAACGGGTTCTTCCTTAACTTTTTCGGTAGGTTCTTCAAATACGGAAAAATCAACGTCGCCGTCAACGGTGTTGTTAGGTGAATTTAAGTATTTAGCATAATCGTTTTGCTTTTCGTTATCGTCAACAACGTAAGAAGAATCTTCTTCAATTTCGTAATATTCGTATTCGTCCCTAACGGTAGGCTTTTCCTTTTTGATAACGGGTTTTTCTTCAATAACAGGTTCTTGTTTTATAAACTTTTCGGGAATAGAATACTCGTCAAAAGTTCCGTTATTATTCTTTTCAAAATACTTTAAACCCGATTTCGTTACACTGTAAAACTTTCTACGAGAACCGTCTTGTTGGCTCAAACGGTATTCTTTTAATTTACCGTCGTTTTTAAGTTTTGAAATAACGGAGTAATATAATGGCACGTTTTGATGATAAAAAATTACAGACAGATAATTTGGTTGATAAATTAGTTTCTATCAATCGCGTATCTAAAACTGTGAAGGGCGGTCGTAATATGTCTTTCGCGGCATTGGTTGTCGTCGGGGATAAAGCAGGTCGCGTCGGATTTGGTAAAGGTAAAGCATTGGAAGTTCAATCTGCTGTGCAGAAAGCAACCAAGGCGGCAAAAGCAAAAATGATTCGCGTTCCTTTGAAAGAAGGTCGCACATTGCATCACGATATTGCTTCTAAATATGGTGCAAGCAAAATGGTTTTACGCAGTGCTGTT
>JAZRVG010000135.1:0-4481 GCA_045599025.1 Christensenellaceae bacterium
CCATTTATAATGGTCGCCTGCAAGCCATATTTCGTATATATCGTTAAATTCTTTATTTTCTAAAATTTGTTTTTCGGGTAAGTGACAGTGATAGTCAAATATCGGCATATCTTTTGCGTAATTATTGTATAATTTCTCCGCCGTTTTGTTTTTAAGCATAAAATTGTCTTTTACGAAACTCATAACGTTACTCCTTTTTTATAGAACGCAATTTCTCTTATATCTTCCGATTTAACCTTATACTCTCCGTTTACGGTTTTAATAAGCAAATCGTAAAGACCGTCTTCATCCATACCGAACGCATTAAAATCTATCCAGTTATCTTTAAATTCCGCCAAACGGTTATTTGAAGATATTTTCATTGTAGGAACAAACGTTGAAAAAGGCGTACCCCTACCCGTTGTGAATAATACTATTTGACAGCCCGAACTTGCAAGAGCCGTTGACGCTATCAAATCGTTACCCGGAGCGTCAAGCGTAGAAACACCGACTTTTTCCACTTGTTTTCCGTAAGAAAGCACGTCAACGATAGGCGTAGTTCCCGCCTTTTCAACACAACCGAGCGATTTTTCTTCAAGCGTAGTTATTCCGCCTTTTTTATTGCCGGGACTTGGATTTTCATATACGGGGAAACCTTGCGAAATATAGAAGTTTTTAAAATCTACTATCATTTTTTTGTATTTTTCGTAAACTTCTTCACTTTCGCACTTATTCATTAAAAGTTGTTCCGCACCGAACATTTCGGGAACTTCCGTTAAAATTGCACTACCGCCAAGCGATATAATTTTATCGGTAATTTTACCAACAAGCGGATTAGCGGTCAAGCCCGAATAACCGTCCGAGCCACCGCATTTTAAACCTATGCAAAGTTCGCTTATACTAACTTTTTCTCTCTTATAATTTTTTGCGATATTTGAAAATTTTTCAATAATTTCCAAACCGTAAGAGATTTCGTCCTTTACGTCTTGACAGTTGAAAAATTCAATATTTGTTCTTTCAAACGGTTTTAAATATTCTTTAATACCGTCCATACCGTTATTTTCGCAACCGAGCCCTACGAATAAAACGAAACTTGCGTTAGGATTTAAAGCAATTCCGCATAAAAGTTTTTTAATGTTTTCGTTATCGTCACCGAGTTGCGAACATCCGAATTGATGCGTTAAAGAAAATATTCCGTCTATTGAGCCTTGAACGTATTTTTGAGATAATTTTTCAAGTCTTCTACATACGTCGTTTACGCAACCTACCGTTGGAATAATATAAATTTCGTTTCTTATTCCCGCTCTGCCTTTTTCTCTTTTATAACCGTAAAAATAACCGTCTAATTTATCTACGTTTAACAAATTAGGATTATAGGAATAATTAAAATCTTCGTCCAAATGCGATTTTACGTTATGAGTATGCACCCACTCGCCTTTTTTAATATCTTGTTTTGCTCTACCGATAATTTCGCCGTATTTTACGATAAATTCGCCTTGTTTTATATCTTTTAAAGCAAATTTGTGTCCGCTCGGTATTTCGTTAGAACCAACCAGATTTATTCCTACGTTGTCCTTTTTGTTTATAATTACTTGCTCTTTCATAAAACCTTTTCGCCGTTTTCAAGGGCTTTTACCGTTTTTTCTACTAAATCGGCAAAACCTTCGTATTTAGTTAAGTCTTCGCCCCAAACTTTTTCGTCTTTCATAAATTCAACGATTAAACCCTTGTTTGCAAAATATTCAAGGTACGGAACATCGTCCTTAAACTCAACTTTTTTACTCGGTAAATTAGCGTAATATTTTCCGTCTTCCTTCGTGATTGACTTATATAACGCCATTAAGAAAGCAAAGCCAGTTGCTAAATGACTTGGAATTTTACCGAATTTTTCATAGTAATCTTTGAACGACGGCAAATCTCTTGCTCTCCACTTTGATATACTGTTCAATGAAATTGATAAAAGTTGGTGATTTAAAAACGGATTGAAAAATCTTTCCTTAACGCTTTCGGCAAATTCCGTTGTAGCGTTTATATCATTTGATACGAAAGGAATTATTTCTTCTTTTAAAGTATCGTTTAAGAAAGTGTATAAAGTTTTATCGTTCATACATTCTTCGACGGTAGTTTTGCCAAGCCAAAGTCCCGCAGGAACTAAATTAGTGTGGCTTCCGTTTAAAACTCTTACTTTTCTCTTTTTATAATACTTAATATCGGGAGTTAAAACGACGTCTATATTATGCGTGCCTTCCATAATATATTTATCAATATTACCTTTCTTTTCTACCGCCCAAAGACCAAACGGTTCGCCGATAGACATTAAGTTATCTACTTCCCCGATAAGTTCGGTTAAATGTTCTTTGGTTTTTTCGTCTCTCGGGTAGCCAGAAACTATTCTGTCTACGAGTGTATTGCAGTAAAAGTTTTGAGTGGCGTTCCAAGTTTTGAAACCGTCTTCCAAATTCCAAAGTTCTATGTATTTTGCTACGCATTTTGAAAGTTCGTCCGCATTGTTATCAATAAGTTCTACGGGCATTAAATATACGCCTTCTAAACCTTTTTTATACCTCTCATATAAAAATTTAGTGAGTTTCGCAGGGTAAGTTATGTTTTCAAAACCGTCAAAACCGTCTTTTTCGTTATAGCAAATTCCTGCCTCGGTCGTGTTGGAAACTATAATTTTTAAATCTTTATCTTCCGCCAAAGCGTAAAATTTATCAATTTCGTTAAACGGGTCAATAACGCTTTTTACGGAATTAACCTTATAAACGTCTTCTACCGCTTCTCCGTCTTTCATACCACGCAAAATTACGTGATATTTATTGTCTTGGTCGTGAAATTTATCCAAAGTGCCGAAAGTTATCGGTTTTATTATGTTTACTCCGTATTCGCCACCTTCTTTATTCAAAGTGTCAAAATACAAATCTACGAAAGTTCTTAAAAATCCGCCTTCACCAAATTGTGCAATTTTAATCATAATTGTATCTCCTTTTGTATTTTAATTATATCACAATATTGTTTGCAAAATTACATAAAATATTATATAATAGTGTAAAATTATATAAATATTAAAGGAAAATATGAGTTTTATTGAGTTTGAAAAATCTATAAAAGAACAAGCGTGGTCTATGACCGACCTTCACAGTCACTCGCATTACGAAGTTTATTATTTAGTTTCCGGACAAAGAAAATTCTTCTTAAAAGACCGTATGTTTAGTATCGTTGCACCTTGCATAATAATTATTCCGCCCTACACTATGCATAAGACGGAAGGCGAAAGATTTACGAGAATAAACGTTAACGTTTCGGAAGAGTTTATGAACGAATACGAAAAAAGCGTTATAAACAAAACGGAAGTGGAAATATTTCCTTTAAATTCAAGTGACGCAGACTTCTTTTTAAAATTATTTGAAGAAGGCATTAGTTCAAATTCTTTGGAAAACAAATTTTCAAAAGAAAAACAAAAAATAATTTTTGATTATATTCTTTATAATATTGAAAAAACGAATAAAGCGAATTCCGTTTCATACGTAAAAAGTAACAGTGAAAAAGTTTCGCCCGTCGTTTTAAAAATAATTGATTATTTATCGTTAAATTATCAAAAAAACATAACTTTAACGGAACTTTCTAATATGTTTTACATTTCTACCGTTTCAATTTGCAACAATTTTAAAAAAACTATGAACTGCACGGTTAACGAATATTTAACCCGTATAAGATTAAACAAGGCAAAAGAATTATTAACCACCACCAAAAAATCGGTAGAAGAAATAAGTGAATTTTGCGGTTTTTCTTCGGCACAATATATGGGGCTTGTATTTAAAACAAAACTCGGTTTATCACCGCTTAATTACAAAAAACTTGAAAAAAATAAATAAAAATAAGCGAAGACTTATTGTTTTTACCATATAAGTTGTTGTAAGTAATCATCTCTTTTTTTCGTGATACGCTTTAGATAATCCACCGTCTATACATATATGCCTACAATTTCCGATTTCCGGTTTTTTCCCGTCCTTTACCTTTACGGGTATATGTCCGTTCACAATAGTTGAATATTTACCGTTCAAGCCGAATTCGTTTAAGACTTTCAAACAAAAGTCTTCGTTCTTTACAAATTTATAATACTCGTCTTTTGTTTCGTTCGTTTCTCCACCGAAATATTTTTCATATACGCACATTTTATTTATTCCGTAAAACGGTGATTTCCTTCCGCTCCATAAATACCACATATATTCTACCGAATATCTATCGTCTTTACTTGCTTTTCGAACTAACTCATCTACTCTATCGTATAAGTACCTTTGGGGTAATATTATTTGTCATATACGCTATAAAAAACGAAAGAATTGTCTCACTATAATTTTATTATATTTCAATATAAATTTCTTACTATTTTTATGAAAAAACCTACTAATTTTAGCATTTTTAATTTTTACTTTTTGTTGAAATTTATTTTTTTACATTAAAAACCCCGTATAAAATTCGCATTTTACACGGGGTTTTTA
>JAZRVG010000136.1:0-2108 GCA_045599025.1 Christensenellaceae bacterium
TTACCGAAGAATATTTACGCTTTGCAAAACGACAGTGTTAAAATAGGCAACGTAATATTTTGCGGTTCACGTGGTTGGGCGGTAGAAGGAGCACCCGACTATAACGAACAAGACGAAAAAATTTATCATAGAGAAGTTGAAAGATTTAAACTTGCTTTAAGCGACGCACAGAAATTGCGTGAAGAAGGCGACGTGTTAATTGCTTTAATACATTATCCACCCTTTAACGTAAGGCGTGAAAATTCACTTTTTACCGAACTTTTTGAAAAATTTAAGGTGGACAAAGTTGTTTACGGACATTTGCACGGAAAAGAAGTTAAAACTTATCCTTTAATGAATAAAAACGGAGTAGAGTATATTCTTTCTTCTTGCGATATGGTAGGAAATAATTTAGTGGAGGTGCTAAATGAAGGAAAAGATTAAAACTGTTTTAAACAAATGGTTTATAGTAGCGTTTTCGGGTATGGCACAAGGCTTGTTTTGTACGCTAATTGCAGGAACAATCTTGGCTCAAATTGCAGGTTGGGTAGGCGATAATTACGTGGGAACTACCTTGCTTGCAGTTTCAAATATTGCCAAATCAATGATGGGCGTAGGTATAGGCGTAGGTATTGCTTACTCGTTAAAGAAAGGAAAACTTATCGTATTTTCTTCCGCTGTTGCAGGTTTCGTAGGTGCTTTTGCCGATAAACTTATAATCGGCGGAACGGGTTTAACTGCTTTATCTTTGGGAGCACCGGGAAATCCTATCGGGGCGTACGTAGTAACTATGCTTACGGTGGAAATTACAAGTTTATACGAAAATAAAACCAAACTTGATATAGTTTTAATTCCGCTTGGGGTAATGCTACTTTCTTTCGTAGGAATTTTTGTTTCTTATCCGTTCGTTTGGCTTATAAACGGACTTGGTAAAGTTATAGCAATAGCAACCGAAATTACTCCGTTCTTTATGGGAATAGTAATTTCCGTAATTATGGGGATATTACTCACTATGCCAACGAGTTCCGCAGCCATTTGGATAGCGGTAGCAAGCCCCGTAATAACGGGTTATGCAAACGGTACGGTGTCGGTGGAAAATTATAACGCAATAATGCTTGCAGGCGGAGCGGCAGTAGTCGGGTGTGCTTGCCACATGGTAGGTTTTGCGGTAACGAGTTATAGAGAAAACAGAGTTTCCGGCTTAATTTCGCAAGGAATAGGTACGAGTATGTTGCAAATTCCAAACATAATGAAAAAACCGGTTATAATGTTACCGGAAATTATTTCAAGTGCTATATTAGGGCCTGTTTCTACTTGCTTGTTTAAACTTAAATGTAATGCCGTAGGCGGTGGTATGGGAACGAGCGGTTTAGTAGGCGTTTTCGGTGTTATAGACAGTAATAAAGATATGAACGCTTTCGTATTGACTCTTGCTATCGTGCTTTTATTGTTCGTTTTACCGGCAGTTATAAGTTTAATTTGCAGTGAGTTTATGCGTAAAAAAGGAATTATAAAATTCGGCGACTTAAAACTTTGTGAATAAAAATAATAAATCTCTCATAAAACGATATGGGAGATTTTTTTTATGGAAAATAATTCGCACAATTTTTGTATTGATAATTTATCAAGGGTAAACGCAACGGGCGTTTTGGAAGTAACGTCTTTTAACGCAAACGAAATACGTTTAAAATTAAAAAACGGAAACGTTTTATCATTTACGGGTTCGGAACTTAAAATCACTTGTTTTGATAATCAAAACGGAAATTTTACTGCAGTAGGAAAATTTGACGGAGCAAAATATAAAAATTCAAGTTCAAATTTTTTAAAAAAGGCGTTTAAGTAAAATGTTCGTAACGTTAGACCAGCCGAGAACGGCAATAATTTGCTTATTTATAGGAATACTTTCGGGAATATATTACGAGTTGTTTTACCTTATAAAAAAGTTTTTTAAAAGTGAATTTATCAAACAAATAATAAATTTCGTTTGGTGTAGTTCGTCAAGCATAATTTTTTTTATAATTTCATACGAATATTCTTTTGGAAATTTTAGGTTGTATTCGGTAATAATTTCTATAATCGGGTGTATTTTATATTTATTAAGTTGCCATAAAGTTATTGCAATTTTATTT
>JAZRVG010000137.1:0-4309 GCA_045599025.1 Christensenellaceae bacterium
AAAAAGGTTTTTTATAATAGGAAAAGAAAGCACGAATATAATTATTTTACTTGCAAATTCAATTTTTACCCCTATTGATTTTACGCCTACGTCTTCACTTAAACTAACGGAAAATTCCGTTAAATAAGATATAACAGTTATTTTTAAAATTAAGTTTATAAGGTTTGCACTAATGCCCGATTTATACGAAAATTCCTTAAAAAAATTTACAGTAGTTATTATATAGGAAACGGACGTTAAAATTATTAAAATTCCCGTACTTACCGCACAAAGATTTGCCAAACCGCTATCAAGTTGTTTTAAATAGGCGTAAGATAAAATTCCTACTATTCCTATTAAAATAATTTTAACAATTTCCATAGTTAGTACAAGCCGAATATATCTTTTATATTGGTAAACAAGTCGCTTATCATTGATATAACTAACGTTAAAACTATTATAAGCCCTGCCAAACTTACAAGCGTAGCTATATCGTCTCTATCTGATTTTTTTAGTATTTGACATATTACGGTTATTAAAATTCCTATGGTTGCTATTTTAAAAATTATTTCTACACCGTACATAATTCACCTAAATTATTATTACTAATACGGCAAAACCGCATATAAAACCTAATTTTATACAAAGACTATAATATTTTTTATAATCTTTATACGTTTCCAAAGTTAATTTTTCAAAATAAGATTTTGCACCGCTTATTAGTTTTAACCTTGACATGCTGTCGCCGTTACCTAAATTTAAAATAAAATCTTTTAAATAAGCGTTTTCGTTTTCTTCTAAAAATTCTACCTTTTTACCGTTTTCTTCATAGGTATCGTTTATATACTCTAAAAATTCCGTTGAATAACTGCCACTTTCTAAAATTTCCAAAATAGATTTTTTTTGATAGATTAGTTCACTTTCAACTTTTTCTAAAAAAATTTGTGTGGAACGCAAAAATTCGTATCTTATTTTCCGTTTTTTTGCAAAATTTGAGCCTATTTTTATTGATACGGCTACCGAAGTTATACCGATTATTATTTTTACAAGGAACATATTTTTTCTAAACCACTATTATACACGCTTATTTTTTTACCGTTATTTTCGTTTTCTATAAGTAAAATTTGCTCAAACGCTTTTATTTTTAGTAGTTCGTTTAAGTTTAAATTGTTTTTTAAACCGTTTACACTTTCCGCATGCAAGGTTGCAACTACGTTTACACCCGTTAAAACTGCGTTTTTTACCGCTATAAAATCGTTTTTAGTTATAAGTTCGTCGGTAACGATATATTCGGGGTTGAGAGTTCTAACACCTTGAACAAAACCGTAAGATTTTGTGGAATAAGTTAAAATATCGGTATTTTCACCTACGTCAAAACACGATTTTTCGGTTTTCCCGCAAATTTCGTTACGTTCGTCTATTATAACGGTATTTTTGTTAAGATTAGTTGAAACGAGTCTTGCAAAATCTCTTATAAATGTTGTTTTACCGACTCCCGTTTTAGACACTACTAAAATACTGCCTCTTTTATAAACTTTATTAAAATATTCTCTGGCGAAGCCTATAATTTGTTTTGCAATACGAATATTTAACGAAGAATAGTTTTTTATTGCCGTTACTTCTCCGTTATTTACTATAAATTCTCCGGAAATTCCTATTCTTTCGCCGTTATCGGTGGTTATAAAACCGTTTTTTATCTGCTCGTCGTACGTGTAAATTGAGCCTTTACAAACTTTCATTATAATTTCCGTTATATCTTCTTTGGTTACCTTTTCGTTATATTTTATTTGATTATTACCTACGTAAACACAAAAATTTTTATCAACCCTTAAACGGATTTCGGTTATTCCGTTTACGTTTATACCCTTTAATTTTTTTAAAAACTTTTGCGGAAGATAATCAAACATATTACAATATATTTTTATCTTTTTTTATTTATGTTTAAAGGCGTTTTTATATAAAAAACGACAAAAAAACCGTTCACTTTATAGTGAACGGTAAATTTTTATTCTTTTATACTTGTTTTTATAAATTCTTTGAAAAGCGGATGGGCTTTGGTTGGCCTACTTTTAAATTCCGGATGGAATTGAACGCCTACGAAGAAAGGTTTATTCGTTAATTCAACCGTTTCTATCAAAGTTTCGTTCGGGGACGTTCCACTTAATGTTAAACCTGCGTTTTCAAAATCTTTTCTATATATATTATTAAATTCGTAACGGTGACGATGGCGTTCGGAAATATTTAACGTTCCGTATGCTCTTGCCATTACCGTATTTTCTTTTATTTTACAAGGATATGCACCTAAACGGAGTGTTCCGCCTTTATTTACGCTATCGCTTTGCCCTTCCAAAAAGTCAATTACTTTATGAGTTGATTTATCGTCAAATTCGCCCGAATTTGCGTCTAAATAGCCTAAAACGTTTCTTGCGTACTCTATAACCGTTATTTGCATTCCTAAACATATACCGAAATAAGGAATATTATTTATTCTTGCGTATTCACAAGATAAAATCATACCTTCTATTCCACGACCGCCGAAACCGCCGGGGACTATTATTCCGTCAATGTTTTTAAACGTTTCTTTAACGTTTTCTTTGGTAACGTTTTCGGAATTTATCCACTCTATTTCAACTTTTGCACCTAACTCGTAACCTGCGTGGCGTAACGCTTCGGCTACCGACAAATAAGCGTCGTGAAGTTCAACGTATTTACCAACCAAACCTATTTTAACGGTTTTTGTTAAGTGGTTTATTCTATAAACCAAGTCTTTCCATTTATCAAGGTTAGGTTCGTTTACTTTTAAACCGAGTTCTCTACATACGACTTCGGAAAAGTTTGCTTGTTCAAGCATTAAAGGAGCCTCATATAAATTTGGCAAAGTAATATTTTCTATTACGCAATCTTCTTTAACGTTGCAAAAAAGTGATATTTTCTTGAAAATTGACTTTTCAAGCGGTTCGTCACACCTTAAAACGATAACGTTGGGACTTATGCCCATTCCTTGCAACTCTTTTACGGAGTGCTGTGTGGGCTTTGACTTATGCTCGTCCGACCCACGAAGGAAAGGAACTAACGTTACGTGTATAAACAAACTGTTCTCTCTACCTACTTCAAGTGAGATTTGCCTTACCGCCTCTAAAAACGGTTGACTTTCAATATCGCCCGTAGTTCCGCCTATTTCCGTAATAACAACGTCCGCACCCGTTTTTTTGCCTACACGGTAAACGAATTCTTTAATTTCGTTAGTTATATGCGGAATAACTTGCACGGTTGAGCCTAAATACTCTCCACGCCTTTCTTTATCTATAACTCGGGAATAAACTTTACCCGTAGTTAAGTTGGAATATTTATTTAAGTCTTCGTTTATAAAACGCTCGTAATGACCTAAATCCAAATCTGTTTCGGCACCGTCTTCCGTGACGTAAACTTCACCGTGTTGATAGGGACTCATCGTTCCCGGATCAACGTTTATGTACGGATCTAATTTTTGTGCGGCTATTTTTAAGCCACGTGCTTTTAAAAGCCTACCGAGTGAGGCTACGGTAATTCCTTTACCAAGCCCCGATACTACGCCACCTGTAACAAATATGTATTTGGTCATAAATCTCCTTTTTACTCGTATTCTACGGTTGCAGGAGGCTTACTTGTTATATCGTAAAGAACTCTGTTTACTCCTTTTACTTCGTTTACTATTCTATTAGATACGATATCTAATATTTCAAAAGGAATTTTAGTCCATTCCGCAGTCATAAAGTCGTCGGTAGTAACCGAACGCAAGCAAATTGCGTAATCGTAAGTTCTTCCGTCGCCCATAACTCCTACTGAACGCATATTTGAAAGTGCGGCAAAATATTGCGAACAATTTTTGCTAAATCCACTCTTTTCAAGTTCCGTTCTAAATATGTAGTCCGCCTCACGTAAAATATTGAGTTTTTCTTCTGTTATTTCACCTATTACTCTTATTGCCAAGCCCGGTCCGGGGAAAGGTTGACGGTTTACGATATAATCGGGTAAACCTAACTCTTTACCTAAAACACGTACTTCGTCCTTAAAAAGTAAGCGTAACGGTTCAACTATTTCTTTAAAATCAACGTAATCCGGCAAACCGCCTACGTTGTGGTGACTTTTTATTGTTGCCGAAACGCCTAAACCCGATTCTATAACGTCGGGATATATAGTTCCTTGTGCCAAAAAGTCAACTTTACCGATTTTTTTGCTTTCTTCTTCAAATACTCTTATAAACTCTTCGCCTATAATTTTTCTCTTTCTTTCCGGTTCGGTAACACCCGAAAGTTTATCTAAAAATCTCTTTTGTGCGTTTACTCTTACA
>JAZRVG010000138.1:0-6565 GCA_045599025.1 Christensenellaceae bacterium
TGAAATTTTCTTTCTTATAATTACCTCATTTGTTCTTTATTTTTATTATATTCTTATTTCCAATTTTTGTCAATATCATATAATTTATAAAAATTATTACTTTTTATTCAAATATAAAAAATCAGGAATTTGTAAACTCGTGATTTTTATAATTTCTCTTAAAACTCTGTGCAATTCAAAAGTTTTTTATAGGATAAATCCATACATATTGCACCGAGCGGTGCGGTTATTAAAATTGATAAAACCGCTACCGATAAAACAACGTTTCCGCAAGACAAACCGAGAGATAACGGCACTGCTCCTATCCCTGCTTGAACGGTTGCTTTCGGCAAATAAGCTATTACGGCATACAACCTTTCTTTTGCGTTTAAATTCGTTCCTAAAATACTTAAAAATACGCCTATGGAACGGAAAACGAGTGCTATAATGATTAAAACTATCGCCATAAAACCTGCGTTTAGCGTATATCTTATATCTACCGCCGAACCGACTAAAACGAAAAGTAAAATTTCACTTACTATCCAAATATTTCCAAAATCTTTTGAAAGTTTTTCCTTGGTTTCGCTTTCGGTAAAAGTTTTAACGGTTAAAGCCAAACTCATAACGGCTAAAAGCCCCGAAATTGCTACTACGCCTTCAAGCATTTTTTCTATTCCTACCATTAAAAACGAAGTTCCTAAAACAATAACCGTTTTTACGGTTGTATTTTTAATAATTTTGAACGCTAACACTACCAAATACCCTACGATAATTCCTAACGCTATTCCTAAAATAATTGATAAAGGAACGTTTAATACATTTAAAACGCTAACGTTTCCGCCTTGTGCAAGTCCTATAAAAGTTGTGAAAAGTACTATTACGAAAACGTCGTCAAGCGACGCACCCGCCAAAATCAACTGCGGAATATTTTTATCAACGCCGTAGCCCCTTTCCATAAGTTCTACCATACGTGGAACTACCACCGCAGGAGATACCGCACTCAATACCGCTCCCATTATCGCACCGTCTAAAACGCTAATATTAAAAAACAAGGGTGCAAAAACAACGTACGCCACTATCTCAAAAACTGCCGGCAAAAAAGAAAGTAAAACTGCCGATACGCCCACTTTTTTCAAGTCTTTAACATTTAACGCAAGCCCTGCTTTTACTAATATAATAATAAGAGCAACGTTTCTTATTTCCGCCGAAATATTTAAAGTTTTTCCATCTATTAAGTTCAAAACGAACGGTCCTAATATTATGCCCGTTAAAAGCATACCTATTATTTTCGGCAATTTGATTTTTTGCATTACCATACCCGAAATTAAACCGAATAAAATTATCAAAGCAAAAGAAAATATCATAAACTCTCCTATAAAAAAAGACCGACTTATTCTGCAAAAAAGCAGAAGTCGTCAGCCTTAAAAAGCGGTTTTAGGTTTTACCTACGGAAGAACTTCATTTCCGATAGTATAATTATATATCGTTTTTTTATAAAAATCAAGCATTATTTATTCATTAAAGTTATTATCATCGTAGTACCTTTTCCTTGTTCGCTTTCGCACTCTATTTTTCCGCCGTCTATCTCCAAAATTCTTGATACTATTGACAAGCCTAATCCTATTCCTTTACTTGCGTGGCTACTGTCCCCTTGATAAAATTTTTCAAATATTTTCTTTTTGGTGATTTCGTCCATTCCTATTCCGTTATCTTTTATAATAACTGTTATTTTTTTACCTACTTGCCGTAATGTTATATCTATTTTTCCGTTTTCACCTGTAAATTTTACCGCATTTCCTAAAATGTTTATCCATATTTCCTTTATCATATCGGGGTCGCTACGGTAATATACTGTTTTCAAATCGGTTGTTACTTCTATATTTTTCTTTTTGAGTTTTCCGTCAAATAAAAGTATGCAATTTTCAATTTGCCCGTTGAGCGAGAAAACTTGCTCTTTTACAAGCGTCTGACTATCTAATTTTGCAAGTTTCATTGCGTTTTCCGAAAGTTTGGAAAGTCTGTTTGATTCGTCCGTTATAACCTTTAAAAATTCCTTTTGCTCTTCGGTTAAATTATTACTGTCTATAAGCAATTCCGCATACCCTTTTATTGACGCTATCGGCGTTTTGAATTCGTGAGAAAAGTCGGAAATAAAGTCGTTTTTAAGTACCGCAACCGAATTTAATTGCTCTACCATTTTATTAAAGTTTTCTATCGCTCCGTTTATGTCCGAATTCTTGGTTATAGGTTCAAGCCTTGCAGTATAGTCGCCCTTGGAAACCTTGTCTATACACTCGTTTATTGAGTTTAATATTTTGTTTCCTTTATGCGTTAAAAGTAATGCTATCGGCACGCCTAACGCTGTACTTCCTATTACGAAAACAAGAACCAAAAGTATATATTGACCGATATTTTCAAACTTTACGTAGTTTAATATAAGGTTGTTTATCTCTATGCCGAGTAGCACGCCTATTATCCATGTAATAAGTATTGCAAACGTTAATTTAAACGGGGAAATCATATACTTTTTTTTGAATATAAACTTATTTTTCAACTTCATATTTTACTCCCCTATAACCTATTCCCCTAACGGTTTCTATATCTATTTCTTTAAAACAAGAAATTTTATTACGGATTTTATTTATAAAAACTTTAACCACGTCTTCTTCCGTTTCACATGCAAAGTCCCAAAACTCTTCAAATAAATTACTTTTCGTGAAAGAGTGTTCGGGGTATGATAAAAGTTTAAAAAGTATGCCGAATTCTTTCTTCGTTAAATTTACTTTATTTTCCCCGTTACTTACAGTTAAAGTTTCGTAATCTAAAACTACGCTACCTACTTTTATTTTTCTTTCGTTTACTATCTTCGCTCTACGCATAACGGCTTTTATTCTTAACGAAAGTTCGGTAAAATCTATCGGCTTTACCATATAGTCGTCAACTCCTGCTTGAAAACCTTCCGCCTTATCTTCAATAGAACCTTTTGCCGTTACCATTATTGCGGGAGTTAATATGCCTTCTTCACGTATTGCTTTTAAAAATTCATAACCGTTCATAACGGGCATCATTGCGTCAACTAAAATAATATCAATATGTTTTTCGTGCATTATTTCAAGCCCTATTTGTCCGTTTTCGGCAGTAAATACGTTTGAACCTTCGTTTTTAAGTTTTATTTCTATAAGTCTTCTTATATTTTTATCGTCTTCAATTATTAAAACATTAAACATTTTTTATACCTTTCAAGTTTTTATATTTTAACATATTTTTTTACCTTTTACGATAGTTTTTTAATGTTTTTATATTAAAACGGCTATTTTAGGGCAAAATTTATGTATGAATTACTCTAAAAACCCTAAAAGCCTATATAATTTTACTAAAAACACCGTAAAAACTTTTACAAAAAAATACTCTTTTCAAGTTGAAACGCCTTGTTCCCCTACCGTATTTTTGGTAAGACATTTGAATATACACGGAGTTATTACCGTTGAAAAATCTTCTACTGTTCCTTTTAGAATTTTTGCTTTAAATTTTTTGTTTAACAAAGATACCTGTTT
The DNA here is from genome assembly GCA_045599025.1 of Christensenellaceae bacterium. Lineage (GTDB taxonomy): Bacteria > Bacillota > Clostridia > Christensenellales > Borkfalkiaceae > HGM11412. Next base: position 3,534 of record JAZRVG010000138.1, read on the forward strand.
TGAACATTTATACTCTTACACCTTTCAAAAAAGATTTAATATTCCAAAGCCTTTGGCATTTTTATCCGCAAAAAGTTGCTCGTTTTACCTTCCAAAACTATGCCGTTCGGCCAACTGTATTCCCGTTTTTAGAAGTAGCGTAAAGTCTTTTGAAACGCTTAAACAAGGCGTGAACGCTCTTTTAAACGGAGAAAATTTACTAATCTTCCCCGATATAAATTACGCTAACGATTTGAACGGTTCAAACGGTATTTACGAAGGTTTTTTATATCTTGAAAAACTTTACTTCTCAAAAACTAACCGCCACCTTAATTTCGTCACCTTAAAAATTGACGAAAAAAACAAAAAAATAGTTCAAACCAACGAAATTTCTTTTTGTGATAATATTGATTTTAAAAGCCAAATTCCCGTAGTTTCTCAAAAAATAATTGACGGTATATTTTAATTTAAAAAAATGATTTTACAAGTTTTAAGTTTTAGGTTATAATATAGTTATTCTTAAATTACCATAGGAGATAAATTATGTATCCTTACGAACTGTTTATGGGAATTCACCTTTACGGCGTTTGTATAGCCGTAGGTTTACTTTTATGTTTCGGCGTATTGTATTTTTGTGCTAAAAAATTAAGTTATCACGAATCTTTAACCGATTTCATTTTTTACGCCGCTATCGTTTCTATTGCGGGCGGTTTCTTCTTTGCCGCCGTTTTCCAAGGTTTTTACAATTATCTTGACGACCCTTCGCAAGGTTTCAGTTTAACGGGCGGTATCACTTTTATAGGCGGTCTTATAGGCGGTGTTGTTATCTTTATTTCCGCATACCTTATTTTCCGCAAAAAAATCAAAGGTAACATTATAGATATTTTCGGCGTTGGTCCTTGTTGCATTACCATTGCTCACTCGCTCGGTAGAATAGGTTGCCTTTTCGCAGGTTGTTGCCACGGTAAATTTTTAGGCACTTCAAAAGTCGCAGGCGGTATTTATATGGACGGTACTCTCGGTTGGGGCTACTACGTTCCTACGCAACTTTACGAAGCAATTTTCTTGTTCCTTTTATTTGCCGTTTTGATAATTCTTCTTTTAAAATTCAAATTTAAACACAATATGAGCGTTTATCTTATCGCTTACGGCATTTTTAGATTTGTTATTGAGTATTTTAGAGCCGACGAACGTGGCTCGTTTATAGGCAATATTTCCCCTTCTCAATTTTGGTCTATTTTAATGGTAATTGCAGGTATAGGTTTGATTTTCTTCGTAAATTATCTTCTTAAAAAACAAAAATCTTCGGAAACACAAAATGAAAAAGTTTAAAAATATTCTTTCGGTTTTTGCCGTAATGTTTAAAATAGGCCTTTTCACTTTCGGCGGTGGCTACGCTATGATTCCGCTTATTGAAAACGAATTCGTTGAAAAGAAAAAGTGGATTGAACAATCGGAATTTTACGATATGCTCGCTATTGCCGAATCAACCCCCGGACCTATCGCCATTAACAGTGCCACTTATCTCGGCTACAAAGTTGCCGGTGTTTTCGGGGCTATTTTCGGTACTTTGGGAGTTTGTATCCCTTCCTTCGTAATCATTTTTACAATTTATCTTTTGCTTGACAGATTTGACCTTTTAAGTATTCCACTCGTAACTTACGCCTTTAAAGGTATTCAAGTTTGCGTAGAATATTTGATATTATCGGCAGGCATTAAAATGATTAAAAACGAAAGAAAATCTATTCCTTTTTGTATTTTGACGGGCGTCGTTTTAGTCGCTTTTACATTATTTACTTTGTTTTCGGTAAAATTTTCTTCAATATTCTATATCTTATTAGGTGCAGTCGCAGGCTTAACCGCTTATTTCATTAAAAAGATAAAAACAAGGGGGACAAACCAATGATTTCCCTTTTACGTTTATTTTTATCGTTTTTGAAAGTGGGAGTTATTTCTTTCGGCGGTGGCTACGGTATGATTTCCGTTTTGCGTGAAGAAGTTTTATCTAACGCTTGGCTTTCGGAAGAAGAATTCTTGAATTTTATTGCTATTTCCGAATCAACCCCCGGACCTATCGCTATCAATATGGCTACTTTCGTAGGTGCGTCGCAAGGCGGATTTTTAGGTTCGCTACTCGCTACGCTCGGCGTTGTTATTCCTTCGTTTACTATTATTATAATAATTGCAACCGTAATTAAAAATTTTATCAATTATACAAGCGTAAAATCCGTATTGAACGGCATTAAACCCGCCGTTGCAGGACTAATTACCGCTACGGCTTTAACTATGATTTTAAGCAACTTTTTCGGGCTTAAAACGATTAAAAGCGACCTTTCTTTTGACTATAAATCGGTAGCCATAATGAGTATAGTCGTTTTGGTTGCAACCTTGTTTAAAAAATTCACAAAAAAGAAAATTTCACCTATTCTACTAATAGTTATATCGGCAGGGCTCGGTATGTTCTTCTACGGAGTAATTTAATTTGCTTTTATTTTAATAAATACTTTGACTTTAAATTTTTAATGTGTTACAATATGCTTATACGAATTGTATTTAAAATTTTAAAGGAGTTAGAAAAATGAAAAAAAGTATTTTAACAATCGTAACCTTATTACTTACCTTAGGTTGTATGTTTATGACGGCATGCATTCCTTCAAACTATGCAAGCATTGATAAAAAACTTGCTAAAAACGATGACGCAGTTGTAGTTTCTTACGCAAAAGGCGACACAGGTTTCGCTCTTGCATCTGCTGCAATCACTACTGTTTTCAAACTTGAAGGCGATATTGAAGCAGAAGTTGTTGTTACATACACTAAAGACAACAAGGCGTATGCAGGAACTTTCACTTACTTTGAAAAATCAGCAGACGCTAAGGCTTACTACAACTATCTTAAAGATAACAGTAAAGACGAAAAGATTGCTAAATCAGGCAAAGGTGTATACCACGGTTCAAAAGAAGTTTACAAATTAGTTTAATTAGTTAGTTTAATTAAAAAGTAAATTCCCCACTTTTTCAAAGTAGGGAATTTTTTTTGCTAAAAAATAAAAATAT
>JAZRVG010000139.1:0-18032 GCA_045599025.1 Christensenellaceae bacterium
AAATACCCGTTGAACGGTAAAAACTATTGAAATATAAATTAAAATATTATATAATATATAACAAGTACTATAAATGTTTTATTTTGGCGGAATTTAGCATGAAATTAACTAAAAAAACAATTTTATACTCTTTAATAGTAGCGTTTACTGCATTTTTGGCAGTAAGCGGTATTTTACTTGCCAAAAATTCTATAAAAGTTAAAGCGTCTTCTCAAACTGACGTTTTGGTTGAGTCTTTCTTACCGGCAAGTCCCGTTGAATTTTACGATTTGAATTCTCCCGTTGCCGTTTCTTATTCTAACGACGGTTTTACCGTTATTTCCGAATATTCTTACGACCAAACTTCTAATAACGAACACAATAAACTTTCCGTTTACAACCCGAATTTAAAAGCGTACGTTGAGTTTGCGTCGGGTAACGGTTTTTCTAACATTACTCAAATTAAAAAATACGGCGACTTTATTTATTTTGCTCACGAATCTAATATTTATTACGTTTCCGTAAACGACCTTTCGGCTACGCCGAAACAACTTTTATATTACGATTACGACGTAAACGCTAACAGTAAAGTAGTTGTGGCAAACTATTTTGATTTATTGAACGATAAATTGATTGCAAACCGTAGCAACGCCATTGACTTTTATTCTTTAACCTACGAAAGCGGAGAGCCGTTCGTTCAACAAGCGTTCTCTTATTCGGGTACAAGTTCAAGTTTAGGTTTTTACTCTACCGACGGAAACGTTTATTTCTTATCGGGAAGTACGCTTTGCTACATTAACCCGCTTGTAAACATAAAACCTACCATTTTAACACAAAATATGCCTTCAATTATTTCTATGGTAGATATTGGCGATTATTTATATTTCACCAACTCGGAAGGCTTATTTAGATTAAGCAAAACTTTAAACTCCACTCCCGAAAAAATACTTTCGGTAACGGTAAACGCAAAAACGCTCGGTTATATCCGTTCTCCGCAAGGCTTAACCGTTAAAAACGGAAAACTTTTAATAGCCGATAATTATTTGAATTGTATTCAAGAATTTGACGTTTCTACTTTGAGTTTTACAACCTTTGCTATAACGACCGAATCTACCGCAGATTTCCGTTTAACTTACGGAGCGTCTAAAATTTGCTTATCGGACAGTTTCGTTTACGTTTTAGACAATTCTTACGTAGCAACGGAATTTGAACAAGAAAGAAAACGTATAGTTAGAATTTCAACTGACAGTACTCAAAAGAAATATCAAAAAATTGATTTATCTAACATTTACGAAAAAAACGCCGACTTTACTCTTAAAAATTTCGTTTGTTCGGACACTCATGTTTTAATTTGCGATAACGATACGGTTACTCTTTATAAAATTATTGAAGGCACGCCCCTAACCCTTGAACCGATTTACACTTACGACAGTTCTATTGAAGTTACTTCGGTTAATTATTTGGACGGAGTGTTCTACTTCTTAAATACTGCCGGTTTCGGCGAAGAATATTTAGGTAACGTTACAAAAATTACTAAAATAATTATCCCTTCCGAAGACAACGAACTTGAAGAAATTAAAGTTGAAACTTCCACTTCGGAAATTCCGGGAATTGCAGTTAAAACGGCGGTTGACGTGTTTGGAAACGTTTACGTTTACACCAAAACAGACCTTTCTTCCGTAAACGGAAAATTGATTAGGTATTACAACGATACCGTAAACGATATTTTAGACGTAAACGATAATATTTTAGATATTCAAACGGATTTTAACGGATATATTTACGCTTTAACGGAAAACAACGTAGTTAGAAAATTCGTAAAAAACGACCAAAATTACGATACTTACGATTACATTTTAAAACTTGCAATTAACGAAACCGCTAACGGCTTGGTTTTAAACTACCAAAAAGAAACCGCTTACGTTTTAGGCGGAGCAAGAGTATATAAAACAAGTGATAACACGTTAGATATAGGCAACCTTTCGTCAATCTCGGCAAAAGACGTTAACGCTTTGAAAGTTTACGAAGAAGTTAAGTTCGTTACGGTAAATAAAAACGCAAAACTCTTTAAAGTTACGCTCGGCAATTACCGTTACGACGGCGACGAAGTTTATTTTAAAGATATAACCCCTATTGCAAACCCTAACGTTACAAAAACTTATCTTGTAATTTCCGACTTGAACGACGAATATTATCTCGTTTCCTACTCACAAAAGTTAGTTGCTTTGGTTAGAAAAACTTCCGTTTCGGAAGATTCGCAAAAATTTGACGCTAACGTTATTAGCGTTACCGATTACGAAAATTACGGCATTGAAGTTTTAGCGAAAGAAAACGAAATACACTACGCTTCAAATCAAGTTAAAGTATATTCAAGACCTATGTTTGACGATAACTACAACGTTTCACTCGTTGATAAAAACACAAAGGTTTATGAGAAAAAACGCATAACTTTTAACGGAAAAACGGCGTCGCTCGTATCTCTTACCGAAAACGGCGAAAGCATCGGTTATATATTTAGCGGATATCTCGTTGACGCTCCCGTAACTTCGTTTGAATACGATAATCCCGTTTCGGTTACTTTCGGCGAAAATGCAAACAGAAAAGCAGTTATTCCTTTTATGATTTTAATAATTGCCGTAACTCTTACCGCAAGTTTACTCGTTATTGAAAACAAAATTTTGTTTAAAGAAGATAAATAATTTTAGATAAAAAACAACCGCTCTTTGATTTTTCAAAGAGCGGTTTTATTTACTTGAAAATTCTTTTTATTTTAGAGCCTAACGCTCTTATTTTACCTATTACTTTACGGTTAAAGCGGTTACTTCCCCAAAAAGTTTTATAGAGTTTATATTTTAAAGATTTTTTAAAATCTATATATTTATCGTATTTATAGTAACCTACGCACACGCCTATAATTTGGTTAAACCTTATGCCGTGTTCCAAAAACAAGTGGTTATCTCCGCAAGCGGTAAAAGTATTTTCGTTTACCTTTACCACCCTATGCAAAACGTATTCGCCACTCAAACGCTTATAAAGTAAAATATCGCCTTTTTTTATTTTACCTTTTAAATTTTCTATATAAACTTTATCTCTGCCCGATTTTAAAAGGGGCGTCATACTCGTGCCTTTTATGTCTTCACACAAAAAGCCGATTTCGTTTATTTGTTCTTCTAAAAGCATAATTTTATTCTATTACACCGATTTTTTCTAAACTGCTTATCAATTCTTTTACGTCGTTTGTGGCTTGCTCTTCGGTAACGTCGTAAGTTTTAACGAATTCTTCAACTATTTCTTCAACCGATAAGCCTTTTTCTATTAAATGCCAAAGGTCGCAAGCCGTTTCGTTTAATTTGATATAACCTTTTAACACTTTACTTGCAGGACCTACCGCAATTACTATTGCCGATTTAGGTTCGTTTTCGTTTTCAACTTCTTTTAATATAAATCCGCTTTTAATTTTCATTTTCCTTATCACCTTTTAATATATATTTTATCGTAGTTTCGCCTGCATTATCTTCTTTATTGCAATTAAGAATATAAAAATCGGCGGACTTGCTTATTTTTAAAATTAAATCAAGCAAGTTGTTTCCCGAAACTTCGTCCGTAGCGTAGGCGGACTGTTCAAACAAAACGGGAAGCATTTCGTCACTTGATATTTTTTGAACGGAATTTTCCGTTGCTCTTTTTACTTTTATTATCGCTTTTAAAGGAAATTTTACGTTCTCGCCCCTAAAATGTTTGCCCGACCACGGATTTCCGTAAACGTTTATTATTCCGTTTTCAAGCCTTAAAATAGGCTTATCGTCGTTTATATATGTAAGTTCGTCGCCTAAAAGTTTTTTCAAAATGGCGGTGTGCGTTGACTTGCCCGTTCCGCTCGGTGCGGTGAACAAATATGCGTTACCTTTATACGCAACCGACGACGCATGGAACAATAAACCGTTTTTTTCGGTTAACATATATTCGGAAAACTTTCTTAAAATTGCAATATTTTCGTAACCTTCTTCAAAGGCGTTAGGACACAATGATTTTTCATACTCTAAATCTTCGTTAGTTACTTGTATGAAAATATCGTAATCGTTTCCGTCAATTAAATACGGTTTAAAAATATAATCGGTAAATTTTTGAAAATACTCTATTTTTACTTTTACGTTAGCAATTTTATATACGTTTTGCATAATTTTTCCTTAAAATAAAACGCAAGGCGTTTTACCCTGCGTTAATTATATTATAATTACACCCTTTTGTCAATACTAAAATTAAATAAGTACTTCGTTTATTTCGGTTTGTCGTTCGTTTTTTATAATATCAAACTCTTTATCTAAATCAAACCTTTCCGCATTGTCGTAGGCGGCAAGTTTTGAAACCGAAACTTCGTATGCGGTTAACGTTTTTACGTCCGTTTCACTATACTTTTTTTGATATTCTCTTGACTGTATTCTTCCCGATAGCGCTATCCTTTCCCCTACCGGTAAATTCTTTACGAAACGGGCGTTTCTTCCCCACGCTATACAAGGTATATAATCACTTTTATTATACGCTCTGTTTACCGCTATTAAAACGTCGGCTATCTCTCTATTGAAAGGCGTTGTTCTATATACGGGCGGTTTACATATATAACCCGATAATACTATATTATTTGGATTACTACTAAATTCTTCGTCTATAAGTTCTCTTATAAATACGGTTAGCATAAGTTTTGATTTTCCGTCAACTTGCTTATTGTAACTTCTAAATTGACCTATCGCAGATATTACGCTACCCACTTTTAAGTTGTTGCTTTCTATTAAGCGTTCGCTAATCGTAACGGGTAAAATATCCGCTTGACCGGACAATCTTTTTACAAGTACGCTCATTTCGTAAAAACCTTCGCCGTAAATCTCGTGCGAAAATTTTGCATCGTTTACTATTTCACCCTTTAAGTACACTTTATTGTTTTGTTTTTCTAATTCCATTTTGTTTACCGTTTAACTTTCCTTTTCGTTCGGCTTTTGTACGCCGAAATTGTCAATTTTGTAGTTTTGCTTATAAATTAGGTCACTTATTCTTACGAATTCGTAACCCTTTTGCTGTAAATTTGATATTACGAAAGGCAACGCTTCAAGTGTGTGCAAACCGTTATTATGGCATAAAATTATTGAACCGCTTTTGGTCTTTTTATCTATTCTTGAAGTGATTTCTTTGGCGGAAAGGTCTTTCCAGTCAATACTGTCAACGTCCCATTGAATAGTATATAAGTTCATTTCCGTTGCCGTTTCTATAAGTAAATCGTCATAATCGCCGAAAGGCGGACGGAATAAGGTTACTTTTTGCCCAGTAGTTTGCTCTATTAAAGCGATAGAAGAATTTAATTCTTCTTGTATTTCCCCCTTTTTAAGTTTTGACATTTTAGGATGCGTTTTAGAGTGCGTGCCAAGATCGTGACCACGCTTTACTATCTCTTTTGCTTTATCGGGAAAGTTTTTAACCCAAAATTCCGTAGCAAAAAAAGTGCATTTAACTTTGTATTCGTCTAAAACGTCTAATAATCCTATCGTAAACTCATCGCCGTAAGCACAGTCAAAAGATATTGAAATCTTTTTATCTTCTCTTTCAACCGAATAAATCGGTAATTTTCTTGTAGTTCCGTTAAAATAAACTACCGATACCCCCATTACTTTCGTTACCGCGGACAAACAAACTATGAGTAATACCGAAACTACCGTTATTGATAATTTTAATGCCTTGCTTTTCAAATTTACTTTGCTCCTTTATTTTAATATTTTTTTCTTATATAATTTTGATAATTTTTATATAATTTACTTGTTTTTTGTCGTTTTTGAAGAAAAATCTTCTTTTTCCATTAAAATATATTCCTTTAATCACAAAAAAATGCACAAAAAAAAGACTTTGGAAATCTCCAAAGCCTCTAACTTTAAATTTTACAATACCGATATAGTTATAAATATTATTAGAGCGGAAACGATTGCAAGTGAAGCGTTTAAAAGTATGCTCCCTACGGTGTTGGTTTTTTTAGGTTCGTTATTATTCATTATTTATTTCCCCCTTTGCCGTTAGCGTAAATATCTTCCCAGTAATATTCTTTTAAGATTTTTCTTAAAGTTTCAATATCAACGTATCTCGTTATCTGACCGCCACGAGCATACGATATTATACCCGTTTCTTCGGAAACGATTATTGCGGTAACGTTAAGCGTTTCGGTAACGCCTATGCCCGCTCTGTGACGTGTGCCTAAATCTTTCGGTAAATCACTGTCTTGCGAAAGGGGTAAGAAACAACCTGCCGCTTGTATTTTGTGATTTTGAATAATTATAGCACCGTCGTGAAGTGCCGTTTTCGGGAAGAAAATACTTTCTATTAAAGCACTTGAAATATTTGCGTCAATTTTAACGCCACTGTCTATAATGTTGTTGGGCATTTTTGTATTAGACAAAACTATTATTGCACCGACGTCCTTTTTAGACATATTCAAAAGGGCTTTGATAATTTCGTTGATAGTATCGTTTACTTGTTTAGAAGAATCTTTTATGGCATTTAACGCACTCGTTGAAAAATTCTTTGTGGTACGACCTTTCCAAACGCTACGCTTAATTTCCGTTGAAAACATTACTACCGTACTTATTATGAACGAAAGTATTAAAAGCAAATAAATTTCAAGGCTCGTTTCAAGCATTAACGAAATTACGCTTACTAATATCGCATAAACGATAAATATAAACGAAATTTTAACCGCATTGTGCTTGTTTAACATATCGTAAAACATAAACAATGCGAAAGTTATTAAACAAAATTCTATAATTTGCGGGGCGTTTATATTACTAAATAGCGGAAAAACTTTTTCTTTAAAAAACAATTCAAACCCATTCATTTTTACTCCTTCATAGCGTTAAAGACCGCCGTCCATAACGCTGTATCTATACCAAGGTCGCCCGACTTGAACTTTCCGTCAAGCAACGATAATTTATCACATATTTGTTTTAACCGTTTAGGTGTGAAATTTTTTGCTTGCTGTTTTGCTATTTTTACCGCAAACTCTTTAACGCCTAACGTTTCGGCAAGTTCCAAATTACTTGCCTTTGATATTGATGCGTGCAACAACCTTCTAAAATGAAAATATATAGATATAAAAAGCCTTTGCTTATCTTCGTTATTTGCAAGCATATCGTTTAAAAGTTCAAGTGCCTTGCCGTAATTTTTTTTGGCAATATTTTCCGAAAGTTCGTAAACTTCGTATTCACTTGATTTATTACAAACGCTCTTTACTTCGTTTTCGGTTATTTGAGAATTTTCCCCTACGAAAGAAATGAGTTTTTGCACTTCTCTACTTATTTTGGTTAAATCGCCGTTATTGTATTCAATTAAAAGCGAACACGCTTCGCCGTTTATTACAACTTGGCTTTTTAAGGCTTCGGCTCTTATCCAGCGTGTTATCAAAATATCGTCCGCACGCTCGCAATCAACAACCGTTACCTTTGAATTTTTAGTTAAAGCGTCACATTTTTGGTTTGCGTTTATAATAATTAAAACGGAAAATTCAAAGTCACTTTCAAAAACTTCTTTTATTGCGTTTATTTTTAAATCTTTTTGAGTGGGATAATATTCGTTTACAACTATAAATCTTTTATCACTTAAAAAAGGATAACTGTTTACAGCGTTAAGAAGTTCGTTCGGTTCTTGCTTAACTTGTTCGCCCGTAAAGTTAGTAAGGTTTAAATCGGGTTCGGTTAAAAAGGTTTCTTTTAAAAGCCTTAATGCGTTTTCTCTTAAAAAACCGTCCTGCCCGCAAATGAGATATATAGGTTTTACACCGTCTTGTAAACTCTTTTTAAGTTCTTGATACTTCATATTTAAACCCTGTTTTATTATTTTATCATATTACGGTTTAAAAATCAAGCCATACCGTCATTAAAATAGAGAAAATAAATGCAAAAACGGTTAAGATTTCCAAGATAATTTTGCTTTTTTTATTAAAATTGAAAAGCCTTGAAAAAATTAAACCCGTCATATAATAGAATATCGCAGAATAAGAAAATTTAAACCCTTTTAGCAAAAAAGAATTGGTATTCATATACCCTATTATTCCGTTTACCACCTTTAAAATCAAATTAGGTAAAACGGCTAATATATCAAGTTTTTCGGTAATTACTAAACCTATTCCCGATACGAACGCTAAAATATAAACTAAACTTAAAACGGGTAAAAACAATAGGTTTATAAGCCAAGAAAAAATTGGAGCGTAGCCGAAAGTATCAACCAAAATCGGCATAGACGCATAACTTGAAACTATATACTGAGAAACGACCGAAGATACTTTTTCGGGAAATACTTTACTAAATAATTCTGTTAGCGGTTTAGTTAAAAGTATTAACGAGCCGTAAACGGAATAAGAAAGCATAAAACCTACCGAAAACAGTTCAAACGGCGAAAATATAAGAATTAAAATAGCACTTATGAAAATTGAAGATATACTATCGTGTTTAAGACCGAAACTTTTTGCAAAAAGTAAGCAAAAAAGAATAAAAAACGCTCTTAACGACGAAACGGTAAATCCGCAAAACAAAGCGTATAAAAATATTATAGGCGTAATAAAAAAGAATAAGTTTTGCTTTTTTATTTTTAAAAGTTTTGCTATTATTCGTAAAAGTCCGTAAATAATACCTATATGTAGCCCAGATACCGCAAATATATGTGCTAATCCTAATTTTCGGTAATTTTGCAAGTTAGCATTATCAATATATGCAGTACTACCCGTAAGCATGGCATATACCGTTCCGTAATTATCTCCGTAAGCGTACTTTAACGAATTAAAAAGCCTGTTTTTAAGTTTTACAAACGGATTTTTAACGGTTGTATTTGAAACGAAAATTTCGTCTGAATAAACTTGCAAATACGATTTATTTTCAAGCAAATAAGCAAGATAATTAAAGTTTATTCCACTACCTATTTTATTCAATTTTCCTTCAAAAAACACTTCGTAGCCTTCAAGTAGGTTTTGATTACACTTCACGCTTGCTTTTGCTCTTTTGCCGTTTATCAATAAAAACAAGTCGTAATAAGTACCCGTTTCCGTTTGGTTTACCGCTAAAATTTTATCTACCGTTGCGGTATAAATTTTACTTTCAAGGCTTTTGGTGTTTTTATAGTCGTTAACCGTTCCGTTAGCGTTTAAAAACACCGTAACAAAAACTAAAATACATAAAATTAAATTTATAACCGATTTTGTTTTCCTTTTTATTATTAAAACCGTTAAAGCAAAAATTACCGCAAAACAAAATATAATAAGCAAGGAAACGAACAAGTTTTTTGAACTGTAAAAGCCTAATATACAAAACCCGAGTGCCGATAAACAAAACGCAAAAATTAAGTAAACCGAACGGAAATTAAAAGGCTTTTCTTCACTTCTTTGGTAATTCATATTTTAATTAAAATTCGTAAGTTTCGTTTTCCTTTGCCAAAACCGTATTTTTAAATTCTTTAAGTTCTTCTTCTACTTCTAAATCGGTATATTCGTAATTTTGGTGCGATACTATCACTTTACCGTTACTGTAATTTGAAAGTCCCCCTGCAAGTTTAACGGACAAATGCGGTTTATTAACCGAATAATCTTTTTCTAAAAACGCACCGTCAACAAGCGTTAAATTCGCATTTTTAACAAAGTCGTACAAACCGTTAAAACAGTTAGTATCGCCCGTATAAACGAAAATTTTGCCCTTACTTTCTATTCTTGTTGCGTAAGTTAATACGGGGTGATTTGTTCTTATAAACGAAAAAGTAAATTCTCCACTAATATAAGTTTTATTCTCTTCAATTTTTATACCGTTAAAACAATTAGTGTTTTCTATGAAATTAGCAACGGTGGAATTATCGCTTGGATAATAAATATCTATCTTTTCGCCTTTTCTTAAAAAGTTCATAGCGTAAGTTAAAACGCCTAAATCGGAAATATGGTCGTAATGAAGGTGCGAAAGAATTATAAAATTTATCTTTTTTAAGTCAATTTTACTCATAGCACGAGAGAGCGTGCCTGCACCTAAATCAAGCAAACAATTAGTATTTTCGCCGTTTAACATATAGCCCGAAGTTGCTCCGCCGTTTACGGCAAAAGGCCCGTATTTTCCAAGAACTGTTAATTTCATATAAACTCCTAAATTTATTGACTAATTTTTAATTTTATGTATATAATATTATAAACTCAAGTGTACGAAACAGAGATTTTGTTGTATCCACGTTATTATTAAAGGGAACTTGACTGTATTTTTACGGATGCGTATTTCGTGGGCGTTGTTTTCACCCCATTTTTTAACGGAAAGTCTGAACTAAAAAACAAAGTACCCACCTTCCAAAAGAGGGTTAAATAATTCTCCACGTACGGCACAGTGAGTTTAATATTTTAAAAACAGCATACTGCTAAAAGCCGTATGCCGTTTTTTTTATTATTTTGCGTATTCAACGCTTCTGCTTTCTCTTATAACGTTGACTTTGATTTGTCCCGGATATTCCATAGAAGTTTCAATCTTTTTAGCAATATCTTTTGCGAGGAAAAGTGCTTGACTGTCGTCAACTTGTTCGGGTTTAACTATTACCCTTACTTCTCTACCTGCTTGGATTGCATAAGATTTTTCAACTCCCTTAAAGCCGTTAGCCAAATCTTCAAGTTGTTCAAGACGTTTAACGTAACTTGATTCAATTTCTTTTCTTGCACCCGGTCTTACGCCCGAAATAGCGTCCGCCGCTTGAACTAAAACTGCTTCAATACATTTAGGTTCAACGTCACCGTGGTGGGCCTCAATACAGTTGATAACCCATTTGTTTTCCTTGTATTTTTTAGCAAGTTCAACGCCCAAATGAATATGCGTGCCTTCGTTTTCAAAGTCAACTGCTTTACCTATATCGTGAAGTAAGCCCGCACGCTTTGCAAGAGTTACGTCTACGCCTAATTCTTGTGCCAAAAGCCCTGCTATATGAGCAACTTCCAAAGAGTGTTGAAGTACGTTTTGACCGAAACTCGTTCTAAATTTAAGTTTACCTAAAATTTTGATAAGTTCGGGGTGAATACCGTATAAACCCATTTCAAACACTGCGTTTTCGCCCGATTCTTTAATAATGGTATCAAGTTCTTTCTTGGTTTTTTCAACCGTTTCTTCAATACGTGTCGGTTGAATTCTTCCGTCCGCAATAAGTTTTTCAAGAGCCCTACGGGCAACTTCACGCCTTACGGGGTCAAAACCCGACGCAACTACTACTTCAGGAGTATCGTCAATAATAAGCCTAATTCCCGTAGCGTTTTCAAGAGCGGTAATGTTTCTACCTTCTCTACCGATTAAACGTGCTTTCATATCGTCGCTAGGAATAGAGATTGAAGTTACGGTAAGTTCGTTGCTTTGGTCAACCGCACAACGTTGAATTGCCAAACTTATAATTTCTTTTGCCTTCTTGTCCGCCTCGTCCTTTGCTTGTTGTTCTGCATTTCTTACGAAACCTGCAACTTCCCTACGAGCCTCGTCCTTTACGTCTTCCATAATAATAGATTTGGCTTCTTCTTCCGTCATTTGAGCAACTTTTTCAAGTTCTTGAACGAAAAGTTCGTGTTGAGTTTCAAGTTTTTGCATTAAAGCGTCCGCATCGGCGTGCTTTTTATCAAGAGATTTTGAAAGATTTTCAAGTTCTTCGTTTCTTTTTAAAAGGTTTGCGTCCTTTTTATTTAAAATTTCGTCCTTTTGGTTAAGGCGGGCTTCCATTTTTTGAAGTTCCGCTCTCTTTTCTCTTGATTCTTTTTCAAATTCGTTTCTTAATTTGAGTTCCTGTTCTTTAATTTCAACTATCGCTTCTTTTTTTAGAGTTTTACATTCGTTTTCGGCATTTGCCTTCATTTCTCTAATAATTTTTTCGGTGTCGCCAATTTTTCTGTCACGCACATTTTTTATAATAAATAATGCAACTAACGCTCCGACGAGAATTCCGCCGATAGCGAAAAGCGAATAATAAAGCGCTTGAATTCCAAGTAACAGGAAGGTACTGTTTTGTAACATTGCGTTACCCTCCTTATTAAAATTATTTTAAAAGCATTATATAAATATACTTTACTTATATATTTTATATTAAAAGCGTAAATATGTCAATACTTTTCGTACTTTTTATACCATAAAAAACAATATAAAAAGGCGTTTTGCCGTTATGACAAAACACCTTTAAAAACTTATTGTAAACTTGCTTGTTTATCGTTAAACGCTTGACGAATTTTACCTTCAATTTCGTTTCTGATATCTATATTATTCTTTAAATAATCTTTGGCTTTTTCACGACCTTGTGCAAATTTTTCTCCGTTATAACTAAACCATGCGCCCGATTTTTCTATTATTCCGTATTCAACGCCCATATCTAAAACGCAACCGTCCGCAGATATGCCTTCGCCGTAAATAATATCAAATTCTGCCGTTTTGAACGGTGGAGCAACTTTGTTTTTAACGATTTTGGCTTTCGTTCTGTTACCGAACAAACCGTCGCCGTCTTTTAAAGCGTCCGCCTTTCTTACGTCAATACGGATTGACGCATAGAATTTAAGAGCCTTTCCGCCGGGAGTAGTTTCGGGGTTACCGAACATAACGCCTACTTTTTCACGGAGTTGGTTTATAAAAATAACGACCGTTTTACTCTTGTTTGTAATGCCCGTAAGTTTACGGAGTGCTTGCGACATAAGTCTTGCTTGTAAACCTACGTGTTGGTCGCCCATATCGCCTTCAATTTCCGCCTTTGGAGTGAGTGCCGCAACGGAGTCAACTACTACTACGTCAACCGCACCGCTTCTTACCAAATATTCTGTAATATCAAGTGCTTGTTCGCCCGTGTCCGGTTGAGATACGTACAAATTATCAAGATTTACACCGAGTTTTGCGGCGTAAGAAGGGTCTAATGCGTGTTCGGCATCAATAAACGCTGCTATACCGCCCGTTTTTTGAGTTTCGGCAATAACGTGCAAGGCAACCGTAGTTTTACCCGAAGATTCCGGCCCGTAGATTTCAATAATTCTTCCACGTGGCACACCGCCAACGCCTAATGCAAGGTCAAGAGATAAACAACCCGTTGATAAAATTTCAAGGTTGGTGTCCGCTGCTCCTGCACCTAACTTCATTATTGCTCCCTTTCCGTATTGCTTTTCAATTTGGCTTAATACTTGTTCAAGTGCTTTTTGTTTTTCTTCCATAATTATATTCCCTTCTTTTTTAGATTTTTGATTTGTATATTGGAATTTACACGTCGTAACTTCCGTCTCTTAGAGCCTTTACTGCTAAAAACAAAGCGGTTTTAACTCCCTTTTGTACTATTTCTTTGCGTGAACCGTTAAATTCGTATTTGTACACGCTTATTTTTCTTTTTGAACCTACGCCAAAATAACAAAGTCCTACTTTATAGCCCGAAGAATCGGAATTCGGCCCTGCTATTCCCGTAGTAGATATTGCAAAATCAACGCCCGTTTTAAGTAGTCCTTTTACCATTTCGTAAGCGACTTTATCACTTACGGGATTGTATTTTTCAATAGATTCTTCCGCTACGCCTAAACGCATTTGCTTGGCAAGTTCGTTATAAGTAACCGCTCCTTCAAAAAACACGCTACTTGCTCCGCTTACGCTCGTTATTTCCGCCGATAAGTTACCGCCTGTAAAAGATTCGGCAACCGAAGTTTTTAAGTTACGCATTTTTAAAATGGTTAAAAATTGCTCTTTTAACGAAACGTCCGTTTCCGCATAAATAAATTCGCCGAAATTAACCATTAAGTCTTTTATAAACTTTTCGTTAAGTGCGTATAACGGTTTATCTAACACGAGTTTAATATCTCCGTCAATACTCGTTATTTCGTAATTTTCTTTGCTTTCGTTTAAAAAGTCTTTAAGGTCTAATTCGTTAACGCCAAAGAGTTTTATTGTTGCGTTTTCACTTTTTAATTTTTCAATAAGTTTAGGGTAAAATTCGTGATAGTTTTTACCGAGCGGTAAAACGAAGGAATTTTCGTTTTTTATATTTTCACTAAAAGTTTTATAGTCCTTTTCACAAACTAAAAATACCGTAAAATTTTTAGAAAAATCTTCGCTTTTTTCGTATTTTTTTATTTCTTTTACGGTTATTCCGTCGTTTATCAAATCAAAAAGTACGTTTTGCGTTCTATTAGATATTAAGTTTTCACTACAATAAACTAAATTAACGGCTTTCACTGAAAATCCCCTTGTTTTTTACAAGATAAAATACTCCCGAATATATTGTTAAAAGTACGCTTGCAAAATACAAAATTACAGCGGGTAAAAATACTACTTCAAATTCGGCACTTATAAGCAAAGTTAAAATTGCAAAGTCGGTGCAAAAAGTTTTGATTTTACCTACTTTTTCGGCGTATAATACAACGCCCTTACTTGACGCTATCATTCTTAAAGCCGAAACCATAAATTCCCTTGCTATAATTATTGATACGCCTACTCCGCCTGCTATTTGATAAAATTTTTCTCCGTAAACGCCTAAAATTTCGGGTTTTGTAAGCAAGATTATAAACGAACAACCTACTAAAATTTTATCTGCGATAGGGTCTAAAAATTTTCCCAAATCGGTAACTAAATTATATTTTCTTGCAATATAGCCGTCTAAAAAATCGGTAACGGCGGAAACTGCAAAAATTAAAGCACAATACAAATAATTGTAAGGCAAAAAGTCAAAGTAAAATACCGCTATCATTACGGGTATTAAAATTATTCTTAAAAGTGAAAGTTTATTCGGTAAATTCATTTATAACGCTCCCATACAAATCGTAATCGGTAGATTTTTCTATTAAAACTTTATATTTTTCGCCTTGACAAATATCTTCGGTTGAAGTTATGTACACCCTTCCGTCAATGTCGGGAGCGGAAAAGTACGCTCTACCGTAAAAATACTGCTTATCGTAATCAACTCCGTCGCAAATAACCTCCAAAGTTTTTCCTACGAAACTCTTTAAATTGTTTTTAGATATTTTCCTTTGAAGTTTATAAAGTTTTTTAACTCTCTTTTCTTTAACCTTTTCTTCTATTTGGTTTGGAAGTTTATAGGCGGGAGTGCCTTCTTCCCTTGAATACGCAAAGAAACCGCAATTAAAGAATTTAGCCTTTTTTACGAAATCGTATAAAATTTTAAAATCGTTTTTGGTTTCACCGGGGAAACCTGCTATAAAGGTTGAACGAATCGCTATTCCGTTTACTTCGTTTTTCAATCTGTTTATAAGGTTCAAATAACTTTCGTTATCGCCTTTACGGTTCATCGTTTTTAAAACGGAGTTAGAGGCGTGTTGCAAAGGAATATCTATATACTTTATAACCTTACCGTTATTTTTAATTTCGCATATAAGATCGTCGGTTATCATATCGGGATAACAGTATAGTAATCTTATAGAATTAACTTCACTCAATTTTGAAAGTTCTTGAATAAGTTTTACTATTTGATAACTACCGTAAATATCTATTCCGTATCTCGTTACGTCTTGCGCAACAAGTATAAGTTCTTCAACTTCGCCAAGAGTTCTTACCTCTTCAATAAGTTCTTCAATAGGCGTTGACGTATATTTTCCCCTTATGGACGGAATTAAACAGTAAGTACACTTATTGTTGCACCCGTCTGCTATTTTAAGATAGTAATAATGACAAGGGGTTGTCAAAACTCTTTTTTTTATTTGAACTTTTTTATTTTTTTTAACGAAATTTACCCTTTCGCCCTTATATGCAAGTTCCAAGGCGTCAAAAAGCAAATCGTAATCTAAAAAACCTAAAAATACGTCAACTTCATTCAGTTCGGTAAAAATTTCGTCAATAAATCTTTCCGCCATGCATCCCGTTAGAACTATTTTTTCAAGTTTTCCGTTTTTTCTAAGTTCGTTGCACTCAAAAACGGTATTTATCGTTTCTTTTCTTGAACTTTCCAAAAACGCACAACTGTTTATAATTATGATATTTGCGTCGTCAATTTCGTTGGTTATAATCGCCCTGTCCTTTATAAGAGCAAGGGCTTTTTCACTGTCAACACGGTTTTTATCGCAACCGAGTGATATTAATCCTATTTTTTTATCTTTAAACATTTGTTATTCTTCTTCGCCGAATTTTTCTATAAATTCTTCTCTTGGTAATATAAGTTGTTTTTTACCGCCTATTGCGTTTGGTGTTACGTAACCGTTATCAATAAGCCAGTCTATTATTTTTGCGGCACGGGGATAACCTACTTCAAGCCTACGCTGTATGAGCGTTGTTGATATCCCTTTGAAGTCGTAACCGAGCCTTAACGCCTTTATGCAAAGTGGGTCCATTTGTGATTTGCCGTCGCCTTGCGTGGTATAACTGTCCCCCGTTGAGTCAAACACAACGTCGTTAGTGTTGACTTTAGCGGTAATGCTTTGCCATGCGTTCAAATCGTAATAACACTCGTTGTTTTCGTTAAGATTTTCTATAACCTTTACGATTTCGTCGTCGTCAACGTAACAACCCATAACACGCTCTATTGAGAACATACCTTCGGTTTTGTACAAGCAGTCGCCCTTACCTAAAAGTTTTTCTGCACCTTGCTCGCCTAAACTCGTCATACTGTCCTGCCAAGAAATTGCCCTAAATACGATACGGGACGGAAGATTTGACTTGATAGGTCCTTCAATAATATCTGCCGACGGCCTTTGTGCGGCAAGTACAAGGTGCATACCCGCAGCCCTTGCCTTTTGTGCAAGTAAACAAATTTTAGGTGCAACGCCCTGTTTATCTTTTACCATTAAGTCGGCAAATTCGTCAATAATTATAACGATTCGGTGCATAGGCTTACCGCCTATTTCCTTTTGGTGTTTGTTGTACGCTTTTATATCTTTGAATTTGTTATCGGAGAACAAGTGATAACGCCTATCCATTTCGTCAACCGCCCAAGTGAGCATTGCGTTGGTAAGCGGAATATCGTCTTTTATAATTTCACCGAAAAGAAGATGCGGAATTTTTGCATAGAACTCAAATTCAACTGCTTTCGGGTCAACTATTATAAAACGGAGTTCTTCGGGACTGTATTTGAAAATCAAACTCAAAATCATTGAGTTTAAGCATACGCTCTTACCAGAGCCCGTTGTACCGCTTACAAGTAAGTGTGGCATCGTAGTTAAGTCCAAGGTAACCGGCTCGCCTATTACGTTTTTACCGAGTGCGAAAGAAAGTCCGTTTGGATTAGGTGCAACAAAGCCTTGGCTTGAAACTATATCACGAAGCCCTACCATTTCTCTCTTTTGGTTGGAAACTTCAATTCCTACGTAAGAAGTGTTTGGTACGGGTGCTATCATACGGGTACTCGTTGCCATAATACGCAAGTTTAAGTCGCTTTGAAGTTTGGTTATTTTGGTCATGCTTATATTGTGCGGAACTTCAATATCAAAACGGGTTACCGCAGGACCTTTGAACACCCTTGCTATTTGCGTATCTATACCGAACTGTTTTAAAGTGCCTAAAATTCTTCCCGATATGGTTGATTTGAATTCTTCAAATTCAAAACTGTCGTTATCTTTATCAACGATATTTAACAGAGTTGGAGACGGTGCCTTATATTTGTAGTTTTTAGGCATATTTTCAATAATTTTTCTATCGTCTTCCTTTTCTTCAACTACGAATTTGTTAGTAGTAGTTTCTTGAACGGTTTCCGTAGTTTTTGGAGTAACCGTTTTTACGGGGTTTTCAACAAAATTTTTCGGCGTTTCGTTTATAACCTTTTCAACGATTTTAACGGTGTTAGTTTCCGTTACGGGAGTAACCGCTTGTTCGTTTTCCTCCTCGTTATCGTCAAGAACGCTAAAATTAGGCTCTACGTCTTCTTCACTTGAAAGTATTTCTTCCGTTTCTTCTTTACTTTCGTTAAAGTAAGACTTAACGGTCGGCTCTAAACGGCCTTTTTCAAACGATTTAGCAAACTTATCTTCTTCTTTTTCTTCGTTAAACTTATCGTTAAATACTTCTTTTATTTCAACTTCTTGTGAAACGCTTTCTTCCGAATAATTTTCGTTATTTACAACTTTCGTTGCGTCGTTA
>JAZRVG010000140.1:0-3222 GCA_045599025.1 Christensenellaceae bacterium
TTTAATCGCAGTTGTTATTTAGTGGCGTATTCGTTCGTTTTATAATACTAACGAAACCGCACGAATTTAATTAACTTATTGTAACTATTTTAAGGTTGTATTTGCTTATTATACAAGGCTCACGAAATTGAGCGACTTTAATAGACCTTGTTGGTCATTAAAGGTGCAAAATTGAGTAGAAACGATGTAAAATAACGCTAAAAACCTTGTTTGTTTAATCGCAGTTGTTATTTAGTGGCGTATTCGTTAATTTTTCAAGGCTCACTGGCTTGAACGGATTTGATAGACCTTTTGGGTCATCTAAATCGTGAAAGCCAAGTAGTAAACGCAGAAAAATTAAATGAAGACGACACTAAATCATGTTTTCAGGATGAAAAACCTCATCAAATTTTTCTTCCGTTAAGAAACCTAACGAAACGCACGCTTGCTTTAAAGAAATGTTTTCTTTATAGGCTTTTTTAGCGGTTTTTGCTGCGTTTTCATAACCGATATACGGGTTAAGTGCCGTTACTAACATTAAGGAATTGTACAAGTTATGAGACATTTTTTCCTTATTTGCGGTAATACCTGCAACGCAATTATCGTTAAACGATTTAAGACCGTCGGCAAGAAGTCTAACAGATTGCAAGAAGTTATAAATGATTACGGGCATAAATACGTTAAGTTCAAAATTACCTTGCGACGCACCCATAGAAACGGCAACATCGTTTGCCATAACTTGAACGGCAACCATAGTCATTGATTCGCATTGAGTAGGATTAACCTTGCCCGGCATAATTGAAGAACCCGGTTCGTTTTCGGGAATATGAATTTCCCCTAAACCGCAACGTGGTCCGGATGAAAGCCAACGAACGTCGTTTGCAATTTTCATCATATCGCACGCCAACGCTTTAATTGCTCCGTGAGCAAATACGAGTTCGTCCTTTGCAGTTAAAGAGTGAAATTTGTTAGGAGCAGTTTTAAATTCTTTACCGGTAAGTTTGGAAACTTCTTCGGCAACGGCTTCGGCAAAACCTTTTGGAGCATTAAGTCCCGTTCCAACCGCAGTACCGCCGAGAGCAAGTTCTTTTAAACCGGGAAGAGCAAGTTCAAGCATACTTTTGGTCTTTTCAACCATATTTCTCCAACCGCTTATTTCTTGCGAGAAGGAAATAGGAACTGCGTCTTGAAGGTGAGTTCTACCACTCTTTACGATACCTTCGTTTTCCTTTTCCAAACGCTTAAAAGTTTCAATAAGCGTATCCATTGAAGGGAAAAGTTTATCTTCAATAGCAAGAACTGCCGATATATGCATAGCAGTTGGGAAAGTATCGTTACTTGATTGACTTTTGTTTATATCGTCGTTCGGGTGAAGAAGTTTTTTGCCTGCAATTTCGTTACCACGGTTGGCGATAACTTCGTTTGCGTTCATATTTGATTGAGTACCCGAACCCGTTTGCCATACGACGAGTGGGAAGTGGTCGTTTAACTTACCTTCAATAACTTCGTCGCACGCCTTTTCTATTGCGTTAAGTTTTTCGTCGTCAAATTTACCTAAACGGTAATTTGCACGAGCGGCGGACTTTTTCAAAATGCCGAAAGCGTGAGTAATTTCACGTGGCATAACTTCTCCGCCTATTTTAAAGTTTTGATAACTTCTTTGAGTTTGTGCAGCCCAGTATTTATCGGCAGGAACTTGCATTTCGCCCATCGTATCTTTTTCTATACGGTATTCCATAATTTTACCCCTTATAAATTTACTTGTTCAATAACGCTCTTCATAGCGTCCGCACTCTTGTTTAATTTTTCAAGTTCTTCGCTCGTAAGGGTAGGAGTTAAAGTAGAAACGATACCGTCTTTACCTATAACGGCAGGAATACTTAAACATACGTCGCTTAAACCGTATTCGCCTTGAAGTTTAACGGAAACGCACAAAATATTGTCAAGTCCGCTAAATATAATTCTACAAATATAAACAACCGCTGCGGCAACGCCGTTGTAAGTTGCACCTTTTCTTGAAATTATTATACCGCCCGACTTTTTAACGTATTCGTAAACTTCGTCTTTATTGAGTTCAACTTTATCTTCGTTGGAAGTTAAAGCGGTATTGTATTCGTCAATAGGAACGCCTGCAATTCTTGCCATAGACCATGCGATAAAGGAAGTATCACCGTGCTCGCCTAAAACGTTTGCATGCACTTGCATTGGAGAAACTTTGTAAATTTCACTCAAACGGGTTTTTAAACGTGCGGTATCTAAACTTGTTCCCGAACCGATAATACGGTTTGTAGGAATATTAGTAACCTTGTGGAAAGCGTAAGTTAATACGTCAACGGGGTTTGCAACTATTACGTAAATTGCATTTGGGCAAACCGCAGTAATTTGCGGAGCAATACTCTTAATGATATTTACGTTGGTTTGGGCTAAATCAATACGTGATTGACCGGGCTTTCTTGCAATACCGGAAGTAATAATAACGATATCACTGTCTTTTGCGTCTTCATATTCGCCTGCTCTAACTATTGCGGGGGACAAATACGGAGTTGCTTGATAGATATCCATAGCCTCGCCGAGAGCCTTTTCCTTGTTAACGTCAATAAACACTACTTCGCTTGCTACGTTTTCAGCAACTAACAAATAGCCTATTGAAGAACCTACTGCACCTGCACCGATAATTGTTACTTTTTTACTCATAATAATCTCCGTTAATATAATTTATTATATTATTTATTTCCAAAATTTTTATGTTTGTTAAAAATTTAACAAACTTTTTATAAAAAAAGCGGTTGACAGATAAGCGAAAAACTACACTTACCGCCACTTTCCCGTATATTATACCATATTTTTTTATAATAAGATAGCATTTTATTACAATTTTAACAATTTTTTTAAGAAAATCAAGCAGTTTTTTATTTTAAAAAGCAAGATAGCAAAATATGGAACAAAAAGGGCTATTCCAACCACATTGGAGTGAGATTGCACCTATGGTGCAGTGAGATTTTGCCTATTGGCAAAGTGATATGCCTTACGGCGTGAGATTATTTCACGATAAAGTCGTGAAATAGTGATATGTTTACCTTTGGTAAGCGTTGTGAAAAATTTCCCATATAAAAAGTTGATTTTACATACCGTAAGTGTTTTTAATAAACTACATTTTAAATCTATGTTAAAAAATCTATTCTACACTTTTCATTTTCTTAAATAAAATCTAATTTATTATCTATTACTTTTCTTTTTTTATTT
>JAZRVG010000141.1:0-2737 GCA_045599025.1 Christensenellaceae bacterium
TATAGAATTGTATAACGAAATTATTAAACAATTACAGCAACCTATTTATATAAAATCATACGATGTGTTAAACGCCTATAAAGAATTGCTTAATGTTTTACAGTCAAAATATGAACTATTTGAAAGTTTAACGGTTTATAAACAAGCAAAACTACTTGTAAAATTAGTTGAATATTTAAAAGCGGGTTCAAATATTGTAGATTTAACGGAACTTGGAAGAAAATCAAACTGTTGTTATTTAAGGCGTAGCAATGATATTACAAATGTTTCTTTCAAAATAATAAACAGTTCATCTTGTGGTTTAACGATTAAGGAAAGAATTATTTAATATGTCTTTTAGAACGGTAATTATAAATAAACGCTCTAAACTTGAATTTAGGTTAAACTACCTTGTTATAAGGTCGGACGGTGCCGAAACTAAAATATTTATAAACGAAATAAGCGTTTTAATTATTCAAAGCACCGCCGTAAGTTTAACTGCGTCTTTATTGAACGAGTTAATAAAAAACAACGTAAAAGTTATTTTTTGCGACGAAAAATGTAATCCTTCTTCCGAACTTGTAAGCGTTTACGGGGCTCATAATACTTCTAAACTTTATAAAAAACAGTTTGAGTGGAACGGACTTTTAAAAGAAACGGTTTGGCAAAAAATAATAAAATGCAAAATATTTTTTGAATCGGAATATCTTAAAGAAAAAGGATTTTTAAAAGAATCGGAACTGCTTGACGGTTATATGAACGAAGTTGAATTAAACGATATAACTAATAGGGAAGGGCATTCGGCAAAAGTATATTTTAATTGCTTGTTTAGTAAAAAAATGAGTAGGAAAGACGACAGTTTTATAAACACTTGTTTAAATTACGGTTATGCGGTATTACTTTCCGAAATAAACAGAGATATAGTTGCAAGCGGTTATTTAACTCAACTTGGAATATGGCATAAAGGGGAATTTAACCCCTTTAACCTTTCAAGTGATTTAATTGAAGTGTTTAGAGTAGTGGTTGATAGGGTTGCTTTCGGTTTGGAAGAAAACGATAAAGATTTTAAACGAAAAATGGCAAACGTGCTTAACCAAAAGGTTATAATTGACGGTAAAAATACAACTGTTGATATTGCTATAAGGCAGTACGTTAAGAGTGTTTTTCGTGTTTTTGAAACTAACAATATTTTAGAACTTGTTTTGCCTGAAAGTTTTATTGTTGGAAATGAATAATAGATTTATGAGAATTTTATTGTTTTTTGATTTGCCTATGGAAACAAGCAAAAATAGGCACGATTATTCCGTTTTTCACAAATTTTTGCTAAAAAACGGTTTTATTATGATGCAAAAATCGGTTTACACAAGGCTTGTGATAAATAATGTTACAAGTAAATCGGTTAGAGATTTACTTAATAAAAATTTACCACCGAAAGGCACGATAGAACTTTTGGAAATTACCGAAAATCAGTTTTCTAATATAGAGTATTTATCGGGCGAAAGACAAAAACTTGTAATAGACAGTATGGATAGGTTGATAGAAATATGATTCAAATTTCAAATGTTAATTTTGAAACGGAAATAATATTAAAAGAAGAAAGTCCTTTAATAATTTATTTGGAAAATTCTAACGATTTTTATAAAAAGGTTTGTGAACTTTCAAATGCTTTTAACGGTCAAGAAACTTCGTTTACTTTTTGGGAAAACGATAAACAAATAAACCCCGATAAATTCGGGGACATAATAACTAACGTTTTTTCTTTTGATATAAATAATAAAAAAGTTCAAACACTTTTATATAAAAAAATTGAAGAAAACTATTTTTTTTCAACTTCTATGCAAGAATTAAATTCTTTAAACGTAAATTTAATAAATATGTTTTCAAATTTGTTTACCGATTTACCTTTTATGCTTGATTATAAAGAACTTTCCTTGCAAGATTTATTAAAAACTTGTTCGGTAAAATTTCAAGAAGATTACGAAAGTTTGCTTGAAAAAATAGTCAATTACGTTAATATTTTAAGTGAACTAAAAAATTGCAAATTTTTAATTTTAGTGAACGCTAAACAAGTGTTAGATAAAAATTCATTAAAAGAATTGTATAAGCATTGTTTAAATGAAAAAATAGCGTTACTTTTAATAGAACATATAAAAACGGAGCCGTTATTAAAAGAAGAAAGGGCAATAACAATAACGGAAGATTTATGTGAAATACTTGAAAATTTTGAATTATAATGATATAATAAAAATGCTACAAAATAACCGTTTAGTCGGCGAAAATGGCTTTTATCCCTTGATTTGAGGTTTGAGAGTCTTGTTATTTTGTAATACTCCAATACCGCAAGTATGAATTTTTTACAAACATTTTTGTTTGAGAGTCTTGTTATTTTGTAATACTCCAATACCAACGTAATAAGGTTAAGAGAACAAGACAAGTTTGAGAGTCTTGTTATTTTGTAATACTCCAATACGGATATGACGACGGCTATGAACAAGGTGTTGTTTGAGAGTCTTGTTATTTTGTAATACTCCAATACTGCTAACTACGGTGAACCGTATCAACAAAAGTTTGAGAGTCTTGTTATTTTGTAATACTCCAATACTTTATTATGTCGCAAATGGTAGATATTTGCGTTTGAGAGTCTTGTTATTTTGTAATACTCCAATACAACGGAGTTTTTAGTAGAATTGTACAGAGTGTTTGAGAGTCTTGTTATTTTGTAATACTCCAATACAATAACTTTTCCGGGAACGTTAAT
>JAZRVG010000142.1:0-2536 GCA_045599025.1 Christensenellaceae bacterium
AATCAAAAGTATTATCAAAAAGGTAAAACAAGTTGCCATTTGTTGCCCTACGAAACGAGTGTTCATAGCGGAATAAATTTTGTTAAGTAGCATTATAACGATAGGTAAAACAACCATTAAAATTGAAGATAAAACTATCAACGAGTTATCACGCATACCAACGATAAATTCCTTTTTAACAACTGCCAAAAATTTACCCGTTTTTTTGCTACGCTTAATTTTAGCGTCGCTTTTCTTGTTAAATTCAAACGATTTTGAAGCCATTTTATAGAATAACGGTTTAGCAAGAATAAGTGAAAGAGCAAGCCCTAAAATTATAACTGCAATTAAAATTAACAATTTTAAAACCGTGGTATTTGTAAAAAGTTTTACCGTTACGCCGGAATTCACCCCTGCCATTAAAGTTACAAGCCCGTAAAATACCGATAATTTCTTTTCAAAAAAGCGAAGAACCGATTGTATTTTATAGAAAGTTGAACCCCACGCTTTAACTAAATCAACGTTAACGGGAATTAAACTTATAAGTTTTACTGCAATAAGTCCCAAAGCAACTATCAAAACGCCGATAAGTGCGTATTGAAGTCCTTTTATTTTCTTAACAAATCTATATACGTACATATACGGTATAGAAAGCAACGCCGATATTACAACGGGCAAAACCGATAAGAAAACGAAAAGGAAAAGCAACCAAATAAAGTATATTACAGGCAACTTTTGCACTACGCCGTAGGCAACGAACAAAGGAACTAAAAACATAAAACTTTTTTTAAGTTCTCTTATAAAATACACCACTAATTTTGAAAGAAATACAAGCGACGGCGTACTCGGTAAAGTAAGCAACACTTGATTATCTTTTGAAAAGTAAAGTGATTTCGTAAGGTCGGAAGTCGTTGCAATTACCGAAAGCAAAAACATAAAGGTATAAACTATGCCCATAACGCTTACGGGAATTACCGTATAGTTAGAAAACACCTTTAAAATTTGCAAAAAATACAAAATTATATAGCAAGCAAAGGTAATTATAATAAACTCAACGAAAAACCAAACGGTTTTGAACAAAGTTTTTTTAAAATTACCCTTAAACGAGAAGTTAAATTTTTCTTTAAGTTGCATTTTTGAAAGAGTAAGCAAAGCGTGAAAAAACGCTTTTAGTCTTTCAAGAAAACTTAATTTTTCCGTAGTATCAATCATGCTTTACTTCTCCGATAGTTTCCATATAAAAATCTTCAAGTTTAACACCCGAATTTTCAATTTCTTCAAGGGTTTTTACGCATTTAATATCACCCTTTTTAATTATGGCAATTTTATCGCAAATTCTTTCAACTACGTCAATTATATGGCTTGAAAAGAAAACTATATTTCCTTTTTTAGCGTGTTCTTTCATACACTCTTTAACTTGGAATATACTTTCGGGGTCTAAACCCGTTAAAGGTTCGTCCAAAATCCAAAGTTTCGGGTTGTGAACGAGTGCCGACATAATAGTTATTTTTTGTTTCATACCGTGAGAGTACGTTTTCATTTGGTTTTCAAACGAGCCTTGTAAATAGAAACGCTTAACGTATTCGTCAATTCTTTCGTTTCTTTCCTTTTCGGGAACTTCGTAAAGGTCCGCAATATAGTTTACGTATTCTCTACCCGTTAAATTTTCGTACAAAGCGTAATGGTCGGGAACGAAACCTATTTGTCTTTTAGCCATAACCGATTGTTTTTCAACGTCGTAGCCGTTTACTAAAATGCTACCGCTCGTTATCGTTTGAATACCTACTATACTCTTAATTATAGTTGATTTTCCCGCTCCGTTAGGTCCTAAAAAGCCGAAGATTTGTCCGCCTTCTATCTCTAAATTTGCATTTTTTACTGCGTAAACGTCGCTTGTTGCGTATTTTTTTGAAAAATCTCTTAATATAAGTTTGTTTACCGATTCAAGTTCCATAGGTTCTTCTTCACTCCTTCCGTCAAGTTTCGCTTGAAGTGCTAATTTGTCAATTTTAATTTTTTCGTTTCGTTTTGCAATTTCTCCGTAAACGTCCACAATTTCAAAGAACTGTTCGTAAATAAACCACATTGCAAGCGACAACGCTATATAAACTATAAAATATAAACTTTGATATACGGGGTATAAAACTATATGGCTGTCAATAAAGTTAAATTCAAGTTTTGCTTTACGTAAATTTTCCGCCCAAGTTCCAAGTTTGCTTGCAATGAAATCACTGTTAATAAAGAAGAAGTCAACAACTCTGTCCCCTTTACCCGAAAGGTAAGCGTTTACAACCAACACGGTAGCGTAATAAACGGCAAACGCTATAAGAGAATAAGTAAACTGTTTAAGTTTAGGTCTTTCGTAAATTTTAAGCGAAAGAACGAGTATAGGCATATAGAAAGCCATATAGTGGTTAAACCAAAAGCCAACTACTCCCCTTGAAAAAATATTACCCGTTGTTGACGGCATAAGCATTGCAAGTAACGCACCGAAAACGTTTATAAATAAAGTGAAATAAAATACTTTATCTAATTTAAAAATTAAACATATAGGAAC
>JAZRVG010000143.1:0-2826 GCA_045599025.1 Christensenellaceae bacterium
CTTTTGTTTTCGTTTATAAACTATATAAATAATCCCGGGAAAAATAAATAAAAGTAATAACAACGCAACGGTACCAAACTCCATAGATTCATAATATTTTTTTCTGTTGTTTATTAAAAAATATTGATTTTCTAACGACTTTAAAATGTTATAATTTTCTCTTTGAGTATCTCTCGCAATAATTTTATATGTTGTTGTACTACGCCCACTTCTATGCCAGTTTGTTCTTCCCGTATCTTTCCAACCAAAATTAAGATATGGCGTTATATCGCCGTACACTTCTTTTTCTTCTACCATAAAACACTTCCCCTATTTCATATTTAATACAACTCTTGTTTATTATTTATAATATAAATTAAACAAGGAACAAACGAAAACGGTGCTATTGCCATACAAAGCATAAATCCTAAAATAGATACTACTATTGATAACAATATTGCCAAAATACTCAATGCTAATTTAATCAATAAACCGGTAATAATACCGTCTATACTAAAATCAAAAATAACACCCGGCATACTAAACGACCTTTTAAAAGTAAATTCAAAAATGCTCGGTATCGGGCCTACGTCCCAAATAATTTGTGGAACAGTTATATAAATTAGTAAAACGGAAACAATAAATCCTATTAAATATTCCGTTGTGAAATATTCTTCTTTCCTAACACTAAAATAAACTATTAAAGCGATTGCAGTAATAATTATTGCTGGAATAATTAAAGATTTTGCAAATTTTGTATTATCTTCGGCAATTCTTATTCTCTCTTGTTCTTTTTTTAATCTTTCTTCTCTTGCCTTTTCTCTTGCAATCTGTTCAGCCTTTTCCTTTTGTTCTTTTTGTATCAAATTTAAGCAATTATCACAAAGTGTTTTACCTTTATACGGTTTACATTCGTTTTCATATAATAATTTACCGCATTTTGAACAAACGTAACTTGGCATTACTTGATTTTGAACAGGCGTTTCAACTTCATGTTTTTCGCTTTCTTCTTCGTTTACCGCTAAAAACGAATCAACCGTAATACCAAAATATTTACATAATTTTTTAATAGTTTCCAAGTCCGGTTCTGCTAAACCGTTTTCCCACTTGGAAACCGCTTGCGACGAAACGTTTAACATTTCGCCAAGTTCGGATTGAGTAATCCCCTTTTCTTTTCTTAAAGATTGTATCTTTTTACCGTAGTCACTCATAGCAACTCTCCTTTAATATTTGATGAGAAAATTATACCAAAAGTTGTAAATGAAAATCAAGAGTACTTTCTCAACTGTTAGTTGTATTTGATGTAAAAATAGTTGAATTACCATATTTTAAGCAAAAACAACCCTATATATACAGTTTATAACTGTATTTTATAATATTATACAACGAAAAGTTGTAAAATGCAATTACATAGGAGTAAAAAGTTAAATGGAAAAATATTTTGATAACTTATCAATTATATTAAAAGAATTGAGAACATCTAACGGTTTAACTCAAAAACAAATTGCTAAAAATTTAGGAATAACCTATCAATCGTATCAAGCATACGAAAGAAAAACCGCAATTCCGTCATTACCCATTTTAATAAAACTTGCAGAATTTTACGACGTATCGTTAGATTATTTATTAGGTAGGAAAGAATACTAAAACAACCCTTGCATATCATAATAAGCAAAGGGTTGTTTTTTATTTCTTATTTTTTATAAACTTTTATAAATTTATCAAATTGATCTTGAATAATCTTTACCGTTTTCGGATTTAACGTTTCGGGTATTACTGCCGATTTTTCGCCCGTTATAAAGTAGTTCCAGCAAAGTGCACCTGCATATCTTCCGTAATCACGAGATAAGTGAATGTCGTCTGCATAAAGTAAACTCTTTCCGTCTTTTTCGGTAAACTTTTTAAGTTTACGTAAACGCATTATAAATTCCCCTACGGGTATTATATCTAAATCGTATTTTTTTGAAACTTTTTTGACGCTTTGTTGAATTTTCTTGTCCATAACCGCTTGGTCGTGTTCGTATAAATTGATTATACTTGCTCTCGTATAGGTAGGATAAGCCCACGTTTCGTGAACGTATATTTTCGCCTTTGGAAAACGTGCTCTTAACACTTCTAAAAGTTTGTCAATATACGGGCTGTACGATTCGTAAACGCCTGCAAGCCAACTTACTTGTTGAACGGTTATAACGTCCCACTCTTTATCGCTAAAAGCGTATTCAAAATTAATCTTTTTACCGTCTAAACAGTCAACGCCGTCCGCTTGGTAAACATACTCGTCCCAATTAGTAAAAAGATTTTTATAATGTTTTTCCAAACTGCAACCGCCTATATACATATTGCGAACGTATAAGTCTTTATTAAGCGTTTGCAAATATTTTGTACAATCTTCCGAATAACTGTTTCCTATTGCTAAAATATTCATTTATCTTCTCCTTTTTTGTAAATTGTAGCACCAAATACGTTTTTTTGCAATAGTATTAAAATATATATTTTATTTTGAGTATAATTTAGTTGACAAAACGAAACAATTTGCATATAATATAAAAGCAATAAGCGAAATGGCGCTATAGCCAAGCGGTAAGGCCAAGGTCTGCAAAACCTTTATACCCCGGTCCGAATCCGGGTGGCGCCTCCATAAATCCCTCAAACGGTAGTTTGAGGGATTTTTACTTTTTTTCTATTTCCTCAAATAATTAAGATTTAAAGAGTTTTCTTGAAGTTTTTTTGCGTTATTTAAGAAAAATTATAATTATACATAATATATCCACAACGCTTGCAATAGAAAGACAATAATATATATTTTTTAATATAAAGGGATATTCCACAACGCTTACCAAAGGTAAG
>JAZRVG010000144.1:0-3293 GCA_045599025.1 Christensenellaceae bacterium
AATAGCCCTTTCAAACGAAAGAGCAAGTGCACCTGCACAAAGTGGTTAGAATAAATTTTTATTTGAACTTTGTCTTGTTATTCTGTAACAACATTATAGCACCGTAAAATTTCGTTGTCAAGGGGAAGGAGTAAAAAAAATGAAAAATTATTATTTGGGATTAGACGTAGGCACAAATTCGGTTGGTATTGCATGTACCGATGAGAACTACAATCTTTTAAGGACCAAGGGTCAAGACGCTTGGGCGGTAAGGCTTTTTGAAGAGGCACAAACTGCGGTAGAAAGAAGAAATTTTAGAACTTCTCGTAGAAGATTAGCACGAAGAAAACAAAGAATTAAATGGTTGCAAGAAGTATTTGCACCATATATGGAAGATAAAACATTTTTTATAAGATTAAACGAAAGTGCGTATTATTTGGAAGATAAAAGCGTTAATTCAAAGTACGTTCTTTTTTCCGATAAAAATTATACCGATGCCGATTATTATAAAGATTTTAAAACGGTGTATCATTTGCGTAAAGCACTTATAGAGCATAAAACGAAATACGATTTAAGACTTTACTATCTTGCGTTGCACCATATAATAAAATATCGTGGACACTTCTTGTTTGAAGGAAAAACAATGGAAGATATAAACGATATTACCAAACTTTTTGAAGATTTAAACGGAATTTTAAATGACCTTTACGAAGAAAAAACAATTAGTTTTGATATTGAAAAAATAAACGAATTTAAAACACTTGCACTTTCAAAAATTAAGGGACAAGACCTAAAAAATAAGTGCTACGAACTTTTTAATATAGGAAAAGAAGATAAAGAAAAGAAGGAAATAGCAAATTGGATTTTAGGTTATCCCGGTTCGCCGAAAACGGCATTTGGTGAAGGTTTTGAAGATTTTAAAGGCTTTCGTTTAAACGATTTTACCGACGAAACTTTTGAAACCTTGGAAAAAGATTACGGCGATTATTTTATATTGCTTGAAAAAGCCCGTGCAATTTGCAGTTTTATTCAATTTGAGAAAATTTTAGGCGGGAACAAGCATATTTCCGATTCAATGGTTGCAATTTACGAAAAACATAAAAAAGATTTAAGTATTTTAAAATCTTTTGTTTTGGAAAATTTAGATAAAAAGGAATATGACTTATTCTTTAAAGATAAAACTCAAAAATCAAATTACGTAAATTATTCGGGGCATATAAAAAATGCTTACGCACCGAAATGTAAGTACGAAGAATTCAAAAAAGAAGTTGAAAAAATTATAAAGAAAGTAACCACTCCTAAAAATATTGAAAAATATAACTACATAAAGGAAGAAGTTGAGAATAAATCGTTTTTACCTAAAATTTTAAATGCGGATGGCGGAAGATTTCCGTATCAAATAAACGAAATTGAATTAAATGCAATTTTAACTTCAATGGTAAACGATTATCCCGAAACGGAAGAAATAGCCAAAAAAATTAAGGATATTTTTAAGTTTAAAGTTCCGTATTATGTAGGACCACTTGTAAAATACGGTAAAAATTCGTGGATTGTAAAAAAATCAAACGAAAAAATAACTCCTTGGAATTTTGACGAAGTTGTTGACCGTGCAAAAAGTAACGAAGAATTTATGCGTAGAATGACGAATAAATGTACTTATTTGCACGGAGAAGACGTTTTACCTAAATGTTCTATAATCTATCAAAAATTTGACGTGTTAAACCAAATTAACAAACTTATAATTAACGGAGTTCCCGTATCGGTAGAATTAAAACAAAATATTTTTAACGATTTGTTCTTAAAATATAAGAAAGTTACCGATAAAAACATAAAAGATTATTTGGTTAGAAAAAATCTAATTACAGAACAAGAAAAAGCCGATACGGTTTTAGGTGGTTACGATAAAGAAATAAAAGCGTCTATGAGTTCTTATATAACTTTAAAAAATTATTTAGGCGATTTTGTTGACGAGAACTTGGAAATTTGCGAAAAAATAATTTTGTGGAATACTTTAAATACCGATAAGCAAATCGTAAAAAATCTTATTTTAGAAAATTACGGTAATATTCAAATGATAAAAGAAAACGTTGAAAGGTTAAAAGGCTTAACGTTTAAGGACTTCGGTAAACTTTCAAAAGAATTTTTGTGTGATTTAGTTGGTGGTTATAACGAAGAAACGGGCGAAGTTTACACTATAATGAGTGAACTTTATAATACAAATTCTAACTTAAACGAAATTTTATTTGATAAAAAATACAATTTTGAAAACGCTATAAGAGAATACAACGGTGGTAGTAGCGATAAAACCGATATTGAAAGGGTAGAAGAATTATACGTTTCGCCGTCGGTAAAGCGTGGAGTTTATCAATCGCTTAAAATGGTTGACGAATACGTAAAAGCAATAGGTGACGTTCCCGAAAAAATATTCGTTGAAGTCACGAGAGAAAATCAAAAAGATAAAAAACAAACCGACAGTAGAAAGAAAAAGTTAGATTTATTGTACGCTCAATGTATAAAAGATTGTGCCGATATTAACGAACTAATGGAAGAGTTGAATAAAAAATCGGATGCGGATTTGCGTTCGGAAAGATTGTTCTTGTATTATTTACAATTAGGTCATTGTGCTTATACGGGCGAAAAAATAGATTTAGGCTCACTTTCTTCTAATACATACGACGTTGACCATATAGTTCCACGCTCTTTCACAAAAGACGACAGTTTGGAAAATAAAGTTTTAGTTTTAAGAAAGAAAAACGAAGAAAAAACCAACGTTTACCCGTTGCCGTACGGTTTTTCAAATCAACAAGCAATGTGGAAAATGTGGCACGATAAAGGTTTAATAGGCGATAAAAAATATAATAATTTAATGAGAACAAAGCCGTTAACCGAAGAAGATTTTAAAGGTTTTGTTAATGCACAAAAAGTTATTACCGACCAAACTGCAAAAGCGGTAGTTGAAATTTTAAAAGAAAAATATCAAGATTTAGGCACAAAACTTGTTTACAGTAAATCTAAATACGTTTCCGATTTTAAACAAAAAAACGATCTTATAAAGTGTAGGGAAACTAACGACTTGCACCACGCAAGAGACGCCTATATGAATATAGTCGTAGGTAACGTTTACGACACCAAATTTACCGATAATTTTTTCTATATAGATAAAAACAACGAGCAACGTATTAAAGCGTTTGATAAGTTGTTTTACTATAACGTAGAAGGTGCTTGGAATACAGAAAGCAGTTTGTTAACGGTTAAAAACACCTATCAAAAATCAACCATGGCAGTAACAAGAATGTCTTATATAAGTTTAGGTG
>JAZRVG010000145.1:0-5349 GCA_045599025.1 Christensenellaceae bacterium
AATTTTGCGATAAAAACCGAAAATTTACAACTTAATACATTTTCGGTTGACGCTCCGTCCATCGTTGAAAATAAGCAAGAAACAGAAGAGCAAAAGCCGAAAAAAGAACTTGATTTAGAGCATCTTTTTGAGCCTGTCACGGTGCAAGAAAAAGTTGAAAATCCGTTGCCTAAACAAAAGGAAATCGTACCCGAAAAAAAGGAAGATAATTTTACTGAAAGGCTAACGGAAATTCAAAACGGCTTTACCGAAATAGAAATAATAATACGTAAATTATACGGCGAATTTTTCGGTAAGAATTCGCAGTTCAAACCTACCGTAAACGAAACGATAGGCGACGCTATTTATTACTTGTCGGGTAAATCGGAAAAATTAAATTCTTACAAGTTGTTTGAAAGCGTTTTCGGAACTAAACGAAATAAAATTCCCGAAAAATATTTTAGTGAAAATTATGTCCCTTTAATAGCCAAATTAACGGCATACTACGATAAAAAATTCACGTCAAAAGTATCACTTGATATTTTAAACGGAATTACGAGAGTTTTATTTGCGGTTTCAAATAAAACGACAGAAACGGAAAAGGTTAGCGAAGTTTTACCGCTACTTAATTCCGTAATAGAATATTTTAAAACAAACGGTATAAACGTTTACGAATAAGCGGTTAGCCGTAGTAATAAAAACGAAATTTATAACCAATTTAGAGTTGTATCGTTAAAACGTTTGCGATATAGCCTAAATTGTGTTATAATTTTATTACAAAAGATAGTTAAAATTTTAACAATCTATAAAATTAAGGAGTATCTATGGCTAAAATTAGTGAAGTCGCTCAAAAAAAGATTATAGAGATATGCGACAGGTATAAGGATAAACAAACTCCGCTTATGATGATTTTAAGCGATATTCAAAAAGAGTACGGTTATATTCCGGTAGAAGTTCAAGAAATCGTTTCCGAAAAAACGGGAATATCGGTTGCGGAAATTTACGGTGTGGTAACTTTTTACTCTTTCTTTTCGTTAAAACCGAAGGGAAAATACGTAATCGGTTGTTGTTTGGGAACTGCTTGCTACGTTAAAGGAGCAGGGCAAGTTATGGATAAATTTAGTGATATTTTAGGCATTAAACCGGGCGAAACCACGAGTGACGGGTTGTTTACTTTGGATGCACTCCGTTGTATCGGTGCGTGCGGAATAGCACCGGCAGTATCAATTAACGGAAAAGTTTATGCAAAAGTAACTCTTCCAAAATGTGCCGAAATTATAAACGAATACAGAAAAAAGGAGCAAGCATAATGAAAATTACGAATTTTGAAGAATTAGAAAAATGCGGAAATGCTTGTCTTAAAAAGATAGACGAAAAATTTAGCGGTTTAAACGGAAAAAGAGCAATCGTACTTTGCGGTGGTACGGGTTGTATATCTTCAAACTCTTTGGAAATAAAGAAAAATTTTGAAGAACTTTTAGCGAAAAACGGTTTAACCGAAAAAGTAACCGTAAACATAGCAGGTTGTTTCGGCTTTTGTTCGCAAGGACCTTTCGTAAAAATTTATCCCGAAAACACCTTGTACAGATTAGTTTCGGTAGAAGACGTAAACGAAATTTTTGAAAAAGACATTTTGGGAAAAGAAGTAGTTGAACGCCTTTTGTACGTTGACCCGACCACGAAGGAAAAAGTCGTAAAACAAGAAGATATTGCTTTTTATAAAAAGCAAAACAGAATAGCCCTTCGTAATTGCGGAAAATTAAACCCCGAAAATATTGAAGAATTTTTAGGAGCAGGAGCGTTTAAAGGTCTTAAAAAGGCACTTTCAATGGAGAGACAAGCCGTAATAACCGAAGTTTTAAATTCTGGCATTCGTGGTAGAGGCGGTGCAGGTTTTCCAACGGGAAGAAAGTGGCAATTTGCTTACGCTCAACAGTCGGAAAACAAATGCGTAGTATGTAACGGTGACGAAGGCGATCCGGGTGCATTTATGGATAGGTCAATATTAGAAGGCGATCCGCTTGCAGTAATTGAAGGTATGATGATAGCAGGTTACGCTATCGGGGCGGAAAACGGTTATTTCTACGTTCGTGCCGAATATCCTATCGCAGTTGAAAGATTGCAAAAAGCGATACAAATGGCGGAAGAAACAGGTCTTTTAGGCGAAAACATTTTAGGAACTGGCTTTAACTTCCGTATTCAAATAAGATTAGGCGCAGGAGCGTTCGTTTGCGGAGAAGAAACGGCACTTTTGAACTCTATTGAAGGAAAACGTGGTATGCCACGTCCACGTCCGCCGTTCCCTGCGGTTAAAGGTTTGTGGCAAAATCCTACAATTATCAACAACGTAGAGACTCTTGCTTGTATTCCTTATATTTTAGATAAGGGAGCGGAAGAATTTGCAAAATTAGGTACGGAAAAATCAAAAGGTACAAAAGTATTCGCACTTGGCGGAAAAGTAAACAACGTAGGTTTAGTAGAAGTTCCTATGGGAACTACCTTGCGTGAACTTATTTACGATATCGGTGGCGGAATACCTAACGGCAAAAAATTCAAAGCAATACAAACGGGCGGACCTTCGGGCGGTTGTTTAACCGAAAGCGATTTGGACGTTCCTATTGATTACGATAACTTGGTACAAAAAGGCTCAATGATGGGTAGTGGCGGTGCTATCGTAATGGATGAAGACAACTGTATGGTTGACGTTGCTAAATTCTATATGGAATTTATATGTGACGAAAGTTGCGGTAAATGTTCTCCTTGTAGAATAGGAACTAAAAGATTGCTTGAAATTTTAACCAAAATTACCGACGGAAGGGGCGAACTTTCCGATTTAGACGAACTTGAAACTCTTGCAAACACCATAAAGAGCAATTCACTTTGCGGATTAGGTCAAACTGCCGCAAACCCCGTACTTTCAACACTTGCACATTTTAGAGACGAATATATTGAACATATCGTAAATAAAAAATGTCCGAGTAGAGTATGTAAGAACTTAATTTGCTACAAAATAGTAGAAAGCGATTGTATCGGTTGTACGAAGTGTGCAAGAAACTGTCCGGTAAACGCAATTAGCGGAAGTATCAAACAAGTACACACCATAGACCAAACCAAATGTATTAAATGCGGTTTGTGTTTAACAAGTTGTCCAAAGAAAGCAATCGTAAAGGATTAAAAGGTGAATTATGGCTAAAATAAATATAAAAATTGAAGGTTACGATTACCAAGTAGAAGATAATTTAACTGTTTTACAAGCCGCCAAAGAGTGTGGCTACGAAATTCCTTCCCTTTGCTACTATAACGGCGGAGATTGTTCAAAGGCGTCTTGCAGAGTATGTTTAGTAGAAGTAAAAGGAGCAAGGGGACTTGTTGCGTCTTGCGTGTATCCCGTTCAAGAAGGTATGGAAATCACCATTTCTTCGCCGAAAGCGGTAGAAGCAAGAAGAGCGTCGGTTGAACTTTTGCTTTCAAACCATAACAAAAACTGTCAACAATGCGTAAAGAACGATAAATGCGAACTTTTAAGAGTTGCCAAAATTACGGGAGCAAGAGAGAACGCATACGAAGGAGCAAAAACTCCAACTACTATTGATAACGTAACGCCGAGTATCGTTCGTGATACTTCAAAATGTATTTTGTGCGGAAGATGTGTTGAAAAATGTAAAGAAATGCACGGAAACGGCATTTTAGGTTTTGAAAACAGGGGCTTTAATACGATTTTAGCACCGGCAGGCAATAAAACTTTTGATAAAGTTCCTTGTCTTGCGTGCGGACAATGTACTACGGTATGTCCTACGGGTGCTTTGGTAGAAAAGAGTGAAATTGAACTTTTTGATATTGCTAAAAAGCAAGGTAAATATATAGTAGTTCAAACTGCTCCCGCCGTAAGAGTTGCACTTGGCGAAGAATTCGGAATGAAAGTAGGCACTTCGGTTACGGGTAAAATGGTATCGGCTATAAAAAGATTAGGCGTAAACAAAGTTTACGATACTAACTTCGGCGCAGATTTAACCATAATGGAAGAAAGTAACGAATTCTTACAAAGATTTAAAGAAAATAAGAATTTACCTATAATTACTTCTTGTTCACCTGGCTGGGTTAATTACTGCGAATATTACTATCCCGAACTTTTAACAAATCTTTCAACTTGCAAATCTCCACACCAAATGGTAGGAGCAATCGTAAAATCTTATTTTGCGGAAAGAAACGGTTTAGACCCGAAAGACATATTCGTAGTATCGGTAATGCCTTGTACGGCTAAAAAGACGGAAAAAGAGCGTGAACAATTAGTAACCGACGGCTTAAAGGACGTTGATTGCGTATTGACCACACGTGAACTTGCAAGACTTATCAAGCGTTCGGGCATTGATTTTAGAAAATTACCCGACGAAGAATTTGACGGCGACTTGTTAGGCGAATACACAGGTGCAGGCGTAATATTCGGTGCAACAGGCGGAGTTATGGAGGCTGCTTTAAGAACTGCTTACTATAAACTTACGGGTAAAAATGCCGAAAAACTTACCTTTACGAGCGTTCGTGGACTTAAAGGAATAAAAGAAAGTTCTTTTGATATCAACGGAACGGTAGTAAAAGTAGCGGTTGCAAGCGGAATGAAGAATGCAAAAGTATTGCTTGATAATATTAAAAACGGCACAAACGAATATCAATTCATAGAAATTATGGGTTGTTTCGGCGGTTGCATCAACGGTGGCGGACAACCGATAGTAAGGTCTTGTTTCTTACCCGACGAAGAAAACAATATTGAAAGCACGTATATAGAAAAACGCCGTTTGGCACTTTATAACGAAGACGAAAAGCAAGTTCTTCATAACTCACACGAAAACGTTCAAGTTAAGGAATTATACGATAATTATCTTGGCGAAATAGGTGGAGAAAAGGCTCATCATTTGTTGCATACCACGTATTCTAAAAAAGAACGCTTTAAAAATTAAAAAAGTGTGTTAAAATAATAGACAAATCAATTACAATATGTTAATATATTGTCGTTGATTTGAATTGCTACTATGGCTCAGCAGGTAGAGCACGTCCTTGGTAAGGACGAGGTCGTCGGTCCGAATCCGATTAGTAGCTCCAATCATAAGCGGTCTTAATTTTATTTAGTTAAGACCGCTAAATTGTATAACTGGGTGTAGCGCAGTTTGGTAGCGCGCTTGAATGGGGTTCAAGAGGCCGGAAGTTCAAATCTTCTCACTCAGACCAGAAAAAAAGAACACTTAACCGTAAGGTCAAGTGTTCTTTTTGTTTTAGTTTTGCGTAACAAAACTAAAACCTTCCGTCCTACGGCCGGATGTATAAAAATTACTTCCGCAAAAAAAGATTTTTGCCGTAATTTTTAGTACGAAAAACAAG
>JAZRVG010000146.1:0-9464 GCA_045599025.1 Christensenellaceae bacterium
CTTATTTTATATTTTCTTCAAAGAATTTTAACCACGCTTTCGCAATGGTTTTTGCCCCTGCGGGTGCAGGGTGAACACCGTCGTACAAAATGTTTGCGTTAGAAGTTCTTTTTGCGTTTTCTTCCAAAGTTTTTTGCAAAGAAATATAATTTACGTTATGCTCTTTTGCAAGATTTTCAACCACTTTTGCATAGTCAAAAACGCTTAAAAACTCGTCGTATTTTTCTTTTGTTGCACTACCTTCCAAAAAGAAAGGTTCCATTAAAATTATTTTGGTTTTCGGTAACTTTTCTTTTACTTCTTTTATCATTTTTGAATAGGTTTCTTCAAAAGTTTTTAAATCAACGCCGTTATTGTACATTATTTTGTGCCAAACGTCGTTTACACCTACCAAAATTGTTAAAACGTCGGGTGCTAAATCTATAACGTCGCTATTTAAACGGGCGTATAAATCTATTGACCTGTTACCCGAAATTCCCCTATCTATTATTTCATAGTTTTGGCTTTCGTAGTAAAGTTCGCCCGCTATATCTCTAACGTAGCCTACTCCGTAAGAATTTATTTGACCGTCTAATTCACGGTTTCTAAACATATCGGTTATTGAATCACCGAAAAATAAAATTCTCATTTTCTTTTTCCTAAATCTTTTTCTACTGCTTCAAATACGCCGTATAAGTAGCACGCACCTAACGCCCTGTCAAACAAGCCGTAACCGGGTTTAGCGTCTTCATCCCAAATGTTTCTTCCGTGGTCGGGACGCAAATATCCGTCAAAGCCGTTTTCTACAAGTGCTTTTACGATTGCGTAAATATCAACGTTACCGTTATCGGTAATATGTCCGTTTTCGTAGAAGTCTATATCGCCGGTATATTTTAATTGTCTTAAATGAGCAAAGTAAATACGGTTTGCGTATTTTGCAGCCATTTTCGGCAAATCGTTAAATCTTCCTGCACCTAAACTTCCCGTACAGAAAGTTATACCGTTATGCTTATTTGGAACGGCTTTGAAAAGATTATCATAGTCGCTTTCCTTACAAATAATACGGGGCAAGTCAAACATATCCCATGGTGGATCGTCCGGATGGATAGCCATATCAATATTAGCCTCGTCGCACGCAGGCATAATTGCATTTAAGAAATATACGAGGTTTTCAAAAAGTTTTTCGTGAGTCATACCCTTGTATTCGTCTAAAAGTTTATTGAGTTCGTCCAAAGAATAACTTTCGTCCCACCCTGGTAAATGAAGATTT
Organism: Christensenellaceae bacterium; assembly: GCA_045599025.1. Classification (GTDB taxonomy): domain Bacteria; phylum Bacillota; class Clostridia; order Christensenellales; family Borkfalkiaceae; genus HGM11412. The sequence continues at coordinate 1,250 of JAZRVG010000146.1, forward strand.
TTCGGGTCAAGTTCCAAAAGGGTTTTGTGACAATAAGCAAGAGAAGTAGAACCGTCTTCATGCTTAAAGTACAAATCGGTACGGAGCCAGTCAAATACCGGCATAAAGTTATAACAAATACATTTAACCCCTGCTTTTCCGCAGTTGATAATATTTTGCTTGTATGCTTCAATATATTTATCTCTCGTAGGTTTACCGAGTTTAATATCTTCGTGAACGGGAACGGACTCTATTACTTCCATAGTAAGACCTTGCGAATTTGCAAGTTCTTTGAGCCTTAAAAGTTTATCAAGTGGCCAAACCTCGCCAACGGGAACGTCGTACACAGCGGTAACAACGCCTTCCATACCTTGAATTTGCTTAATATGGTTTAAGGGAATACAATCTTTTTCGCCATACCATCTAAAAGTCAATTTCATAGAAATTCTCCTTACGTTTTTATAAAATTATAACACCCTTTTACACCTTTTTCAAGCATTTAAAAAAAATAAAAACCCCGTTTTACACCTATTATGAATTAAGGCATAAATTGCAATAACTCGTTGCATAAATTACAATGTTTTTTCGGTAAAAAATAAAAACCTATGCATAAAAAGCACAGGTTTTTAATAAATTTTATTTTTCTTCTTCTACTTTTGCGATATGAAGTTCCGCCATTTGACTATCGTCAACAAGATACGGAGCACCCGTCATTAAGCAAGATGCGTTTTGCACCTTCGGGAAAGCGATAACGTCTTTTATAGAATCGGTTTTAGTGATAAGCATAGTCATACGGTCCAAACCGAAAGCCAAACCGCCGTGCGGTGGAGCACCGTATTTGAAAGCGTCAACGAAGAAGCCGAAACGTTCTTTAATAGATTCTTCGGTAAAGCCTAAAATCTTGAACATTTTTTCTTGAATATCGTGGTCGTGAATTCTTATAGAACCGCCACCTGCCTCTTGTCCGTTAATAACTATATCGTAAGCCTTTGCTCTTGCCTTTAAAGGATTAGTTTCGCAAAGTTCAATATCTTCGTCCATAGGAGCGGTAAACGGATGGTGAACGGCTACGAATTTATTTTCTTCTTCGCTGTATTCAAACATCGGGAATTCGGTAACCCATAAAATATCGTAAGAATTTTTGTCAATAAGCGAATATTTATCGGCCAAATAAAGTCTTAAACCACCTAAAGCGTTGAATACAACGTAGTCTTTATCGGCGGCAAAGAACAAAATATCGTCTTCTTCAAAATTAAGGCGTTTAGATAACTTTTCAACGTTGTCGGGAGTTAAGAATTTAAGGAACGAACCTTTAATTTCTCCACCCTTCGGATAAGAAAGCCATGCCAAACCTTTTGCTCCCAAAGTTTTAACGTATTCGGTTAAAGCGTCTATGTCTTTTCTTGAAAGTTTTGATGCAAAACCTTTTGCGTTAATTGCTCTAACGCTACCGAAAATAGCGTCGTTTATATTTATTGAAAGAGCGTCCGTAAATACTTTGAAATCACACTCTTTGGCAATGTCCGAAACGTCTTGAAGTTCTAAACCGAAACGGGTATCGGGCTTGTCCGAACCGAAACGTTCCATAGCCTCTTTATACGGCATTTGACGGAAATGACCTTCAAATTCCAAGCCTAAACTTTCCTTGAACATTGACTTGATTAAACCTTCAATAGGATAAATAACGTCGTTAATTTCTTCAACGAAACTCATTTCAATATCAATTTGAGTAAATTCGGGTTGACGGTTAGCACGCAAGTCTTCGTCACGGAAACATTTGGTAATTTGATAATATCTGTCAAAACCCGAAATCATTAAAAGTTGCTTGAACTGTTGCGGAGATTGCGGAAGTGCGTAGAAACAACCTTCGTGAATTCTTGAAGGAACGAGATATTCTCTTGCACCTTCGGGAGAAGATTTGCCGAGCATAGGCGTTTCAACTTCAATAAACCCGTTGTCGTCAAGATATCTTCTTGCAGATTTTGCTATATTGTAACGGGTGATAAGTTTTTGTTGAAGGGACGGACGGCGTAAATCAAGATAGCGGTATTTTAAACGCAAATTTTCGTTAACGTCGGTATCGTCGGAAATAACGAAAGGAGTAGTTTCCGCTTCGGACAAAATGCGGAGTTCGCTTGCAATAATTTCAATACTGCCGGTTGCAATTTTATCCGTTTTGCTCTCTCTTTCTCTTACAACGCCTTTTACGGCACAAACGAATTCCGAACGGAGTTTTTCCGCCTTAACAAATATATCAGGAGTAGTTGTATCGTCAAACACCGCTTGAACGATGCCCGTTCTGTCACGAAGGTCAACGAAAATCAAACTACCTAAATTTCTTCTTTTTTGAACCCAACCCATAACGGTAACCGTTTTGCCTACGTCACCTATGCGTAAAGTTCCACAATAATCGGTTCTTTTAAGTCCGCTTAAAAGTTCTGCCATTTTAACCTCACTAAAATAATAAGTATTTCTTATATATTTTAATACCGCAAAAAATAAATGTCAACTATAAACGCTTAATCGTTTCGTGTTTTTACAAAACAAGAACTTGCTTTTATATTCGTTTCCACCGCAACCTTCGTTTCCCCTTCAAAAAGTTGCAACGGCGTTTTATACTCTAACTTCGTAATTTTCGGATTTTTCAATACGTATAACATATATAGCGGAAAAATATCTTCACTTATATCTTCATACATACCGAACACAAAATGCATAAAAACAATTTGGTTTTCGTTTACGCTAAAAGAATACGACACGAAGTCGTCATTTGCACCGTACAGTTTTAAATACGGATATTTTGAAATATTTATTTTTTTATCTTCACTAAAACCTTGTTTATCTTCACCTGCATATATTCCCCAAGGTAAATCAACTTCGCTTTCAACGGAGTTGCACTTTAATTGAGATTTTGAAGTTAAAATTAACGGTTCTATTCTTCTTATAACGCTACCCGTTTTCATATCAATTTCATCGTAAACTTCGCCTACTTTTCTTAAAGGTTCGTCAAGATAAAAATTAACTATTTCGTCGCCGTATTCTATATAGTTTTCAACGCCCGTATCACCTTCCGTTACCGTTATACCGAGTTTATAATTATTAAACGTAAGACCGGAAACACCAGAAAGCATACTTATTCTCATTTTGTTTGAGTTTGAATTAGACGTAAACGTTCTTTTATAACTACCGATAAGAACGTTGTCGTCGTTGCCGTTTATGGCAACCGAACCAAGAACAACCGATCCGGTCAAAAAGGAAATTTGAATTAAATTTGAAGTTTTGTTAGTTAAATTTTCAATTTCTCCTCCTAAACGGAATAAAGAAATTGTATAAGTTTTATTTGCCGTAAGTTGTTTTGATAACTCAACCGTAACCGAACTTGCATAACTTACTTTTCCGTTGAAAACTATTGCCGTAGTATCGTTTTCGTATTTAAGTTTACAACCGCTTATATCGTTCTTAAAAGTTGATAAATGAAGTAAATTTGCCGTTTTTGAACGCAAACTTACTTTATACTTGCCGTAAAACTCACTACTTTTGTTAGTAACTAAATCTCCAACGCCAAGTTCCGCTCCCGTAATATCAACGCAGTTTTGAGAAGGGTCGTTTTGTGCGTCTTCCGGCCAGTTGATATTTCCTTTTATTCCGTATTCGTAAGTTGTTTTTCTGTCGCCTTGAAAGGAAAGTTCTTGTCCTTCGTAAACTACGCATTGTTTATAGTCGCAACTTATTACGCTCACGTTTGCCGTAACACTACCGTCTCCCGTATAATAAGTAAATTCTATTTTATAAGTTTTTTGTTTAGGACTAAATTCTCCGTTAAAAGTATCTTCCCCTATGAAAATTATATCGTTTGAATAGTAGATTTTAACGTTGTCGTTATAAGTGAAAATTAACGTGCAAGCGGAAGATTCGTTATCGCAAAAACCGTCTGTTTTTATGTAAAGATTTTTAGTTACGTTTACTATAAAAGTTTTTTCGTTTTCAAGAGCGATATTCCCCGTTTCTCCGTTTACCGTTTCTTCGCTTTTTTGTGAAGAACTTCCACCGCCCGTAACGTTTACGGTAACTTTCGTTGAACCGTCGTAAGTTTTTCCGTTTATTATAAGCGGTTCGGGACATTTAAGTGCCGTTGGAATTTGCGTTCCGCTTGGCATTGCTCCTACGTCTAAATAAGATAAAACGACGTTTCCGCTCTTACCGTTTACACTTTTAACGCTACTGTCGTTAACGTAATTGATTAACCCGTTCAAGTCGTTAATTCTTCCGTTAAAATTTTCAAAACCTACCGTCATTTCGCCTTTTACGGAATTTTCTCTTTCTAAAACCAAATTAGTAAGATTTTCACTTGTTTCGTTTACCGCTAAATCTATCCTTCCGTCTATATCGGTAGAGAGTTCACTTATTGAATTTTCAACTTCCGTTTTATTATGTTGCACGGTTTCTTCAAGGTTTTGAACTCTGCCGTTTACGAGCGAAATTTTACCGTCAAGTTCTTGCTCCGTTTCGTTGATTTTATCGGTAGCGTTTTCACAAGCGAGCGTGGAACTTACTATTCTACTTTCAAATTCTTCTATAACGGAAGTAACGCTTTCGTTAAAATCGGCGTTGCCGTCTATGGAACTTTCAACTAAAATATAAAATTTTTCCGTTGAGTATAAAACGCTCTTATCAATGCTTTCAAACGAAATTTGTGCTTCGGTAAGCCCCGACTCCGCCGTTAACCTTGTAGCGTTTTTAAGATAAAAATAAACGGAATTTTCGGTAATTTTCTTTTCTAAAAACAACCTGTCTTTTACCCCGTTTTCCCTTTCTATCGGCATAAACGCCACTAATTCCGTAAGGTCAAGTCCGTCGTTTATTTTATCAACTTCAAAAACCAAATTAAACGAGTTCCTGTCCCTTTCGTAAACGGTAATTCTATCGGGAATTACACACCTTTTTGTAATTTTTATTTGCATTTTACTGCCTTTTGCGAATTGCTTTCGCTTAACCGCAGTTTCCCCGATTTATATTATAAATCTTTTTCCCCCGACTTTTAATTTTTTATGACTAAAAATTTTTATCAGTTTACGAACATATGTTTGACTTTTTGTTTTAATAGTGATAAAATATAAACAAATGTTTGCTTTTGGCTGGGGGGGGTAAGTAAAATGATAAGCAAAGAAAAACTTGAAATATTAGTTGACAGTGCCAAATACGACGTATCGTGTTCTTCTTCGGGAAGTTCAAGAAAAAATAAAGGCGGAATAGGAAACGCAAGTATTTCGGGAATTTGCCACTCTTTTACGGAAGACGGGCGTTGTATTTCGCTACTTAAAATTCTAATGACAAACGATTGTGCTTACGATTGCATATATTGTAATAACCGCCGTTCCGCCGACGTTAAAAGAGCAATAGCCACTCCCGACGAGATTTGCGAACTTACCATGGAATTTTACAAACGCAACTACATAGAAGGTTTATTTTTATCTTCCGCCATATACAAAAATGCCGACTACACTATGGAATTACTTGTTGAAACGGTAGTAAAATTACGAAAATTATACGGTTTTAACGGTTATATCCATTTAAAAGGCATACCGAGTAGCGACAGTAGTTTAATATTAAAAGCCGGTCATTACGTTGACAGAATGAGTTTCAATTTGGAATTACCGAGCGAAAAGAGTTTAAAACTATTAGCACCGCAAAAAAGCAAAAAAGCGATAATTGAGCCCATGGGTTTCGTTGCGAGTGAAAAAAAGTTAAACTATTCCCCAAAGAGCAAATTTTTACCTGCAGGGCAAACGACTCAAATGATAGTAGGAGCAAGTAGCGAACCCGACGGACAAATTTTAAAACTAACGGAAAGTTTATACAAAAACTTTCACTTAAAAAGAGTATACTATTCTTCTTACGTACCGTTAAATTTAACGAGTAATCTACTCCCCACCACCCCGACGGGGCTATTAAGGGAACATAGATTATACCAAGCCGATTGGCTTATACGCTATTACGGTTTTGAAGTTGACGAAATTATAGAAAACGATAAAAATTTATCTACGGAATACGACCCGAAGTGTGCTTGGGCGTTAAGACATAGAGAATTATTTCCGATTGATATAAATTTTGCTTCGCTTGAAATGTTAATACGAATACCGGGAATAGGTTTAAAAAGTGCTTATAAAATAATATCGGCAAGGCGGTTTTCAAATATTACGCTTGAAGATTTAAAAAATATGCACGTTCCGTTAAAGAAAGCGATACATTTTATCACGTTCGGCGGTAAATACTACGGAGCGAGATTAGATAGAGATATACCGAAACTTTTATCAATATCCGATTTAGCAGAAAACACCGAACAACTAACGTTATTTTCAAATAACGAAACGGCCATAAGTGTTATTACGGGAGAATTATGAGAATTTTTATTATAGAAAACAGTTTAAACGGCATACTTTCGGCGATATTTTATTCTTACGAAAATAAAACGTTTCCGGACAAAGTGTGCTATAACGATTTTCAATGCGATATACAAACGCAAATTACCGAAATTCCAACCGACGAAAAAAAAGCAAACAGAGTTTACGCCAAACTAAAAAAAATACTTTCGGTTGAGCATTTAAACGATTTATCGTTAGCATTTAGAAGTGGCGAAAGCGATAAATACACGGTAATATTCAATTACGTAAGAAAAATTATTGACGAAAATAAAGACGTAACTTCAAACTATGCGAACAAGCACGTATATTCGTATTACGGAATACTTTTAAAAGTAAAGAACGAACTACATAGATTTAAAGGTTTTATACGGTTTTACAAAACGAACGAAGGAATATATTATGCCAAATTTGAGCCGGACAACGATATATGCGAATTATTACTTCCGCACTTTATAAGAAGATATGCAAGTATGCCGTTTATATTACACGATACTAAAAACAACGTTATATCGGCGTATTTTAACGGAAACAAAAGCACGGTAAGAAAGAAAGTTGCACCGCTTACGGTAAAGGACGAATTTGCAAATCTATTCAAAAAATACTACGATACGGTAAACATAGAAAGCCGAAGAAACTTAAAGCAAATGTTCAACTACATGCCGAGAAGGTATCACAAGAACCTACCCGAAAAGAACGAACTAATATAAAAACACTACTTTGCGAAAATTCGCAAAGGGGGTTTGGTTTTATCTTTAAATCTTAGAAACTGCGGTTCCGTCGTAACAATATAATTTTCCGTCACCGTTTGAATTACTTGGATAATCGTTCGTGTATGAAATTGCAGTTTGAATATAGTAAATTTTATTATTTACACAAATCATTCCGTCTGCACATTTATCACTTACTTTCACATTGGTTTTACTACTAATGTTATATTTGAAGAATCCTATGTTACCAGATTTTGTTGACGAATAATACAAATATCCGTTTGCTATAATCATATTATTAATATCAACATTTGAAACCAACGATGTTTCTTGTTTTGTTGATAAGTCATACGCATTTATAGTGTTATCTTCAATATTGTAATAATATAAAATACCGTTTGAAACCGTTAAGTAATTAGAACGCAATTCTAAATTTTCATAAGTGTTAGCAGTTACGTTATACTTATAAATATATTTTTTACCAACCATTGGATTGATAGTATAATAAATATCATTATTCACTTTTTCAAAACTTGCAACCCAAAGATTTTTACTGTCAAACACCTTTGTAGGATTTTCTCCGTCAAGTCCCATTTTCATAATATCGTTATTATAAGCAGATCCAACTTGAATATAATAAATCGTATCACCGTCAAAAATTAAATTATCGCATCTCTTTGAAGAAATTTTTACACTCTCGTGAGTTTGCAAATTCATTTTCCATAACGCATAATTAGTTAAAACATAAGTTGAATAATACATATATCCGTTATTAAAATACACATTTGAAACGCTATTAGACAATACTTTATAATGCTGTTTAGTATTTATATTATATTTATATAAACAACCGTTATCTAAAGTATTTATATAATATATTTCGCCACTGTATTCCGCTAATTTAGCATAATTTAACGGTGTCTTTTCTTCTTCAACAGGAACAAAATTTTTCATTAAATCGTTTTCAGTATTTGACGATAAATTGTAAGAATAAATATGTTTATCGTTTAATTTATAGTAGTATAAATAATTTTCGTTAGAAGATAAGGACGAATAACCGTTATCGTTTGCAGATATAATTTTACTTCCAGAACCGTTGTTATCACT
>JAZRVG010000147.1:0-8197 GCA_045599025.1 Christensenellaceae bacterium
ATTTTGTATATGCGTTACTACGAAGGAAGAACTCAAACGGAAATTTCCGAAAAAATAGGACTTTCACAAGCACAAGTTTCCCGTTTGGAAAAATCAGCCTTGAAAACTTTAAAATACAAAATTTCTTACTAATTTAATATCTTTCTATCAAAAACGGCGAAAATTACGCCGTTTTTTTGTTTTTTATTTGCTTAAATTCGTTGACACCGTAAAATTTTTATGTTATATTATTCACATACCTATTTGGTAGGTAAATAACCGAAGGGAGAAATTATTATGGCAAAAATATATAAATCCGTTAGTGAACTTATAGGAAAAACTCCACTCGTTGAGTTAACTCATATAGAAGAAAGTGAAAATTTAAAGGCAAGCATTTACGCTAAATTAGAATATTTTAACCCTGCGGGTTCGGTTAAGGACAGAATTGCAAAAAAAATGATAGAAGACGCCGAAAAGAGCGGTAAACTCAAAAAAGGTTCGGTTATAGTTGAGCCTACTTCGGGTAATACGGGTATTGGTCTTGCATCGGTAGGGGTAGCCAAAGGCTACAAAGTTATTATCGTTATGCCGGAAACTATGTCGGTTGAGCGTAGGCAAATTATAAAGGCTTACGGAGCGGAACTCGTGTTGTCCGACGGAACGAAAGGTATGAAGGGCGCTATTGAAAAGGCAAAAGAAGTTGCAAGTAATAACGAAAATTCGTTTATTCCTTCTCAATTTGAAAATGCAAGCAATCCGCTTGCTCACTACGAAACGACAGGTCCGGAAATTTGGGAAGATACCGACGGTCAAGTTGATATTTTCGTTGCAGGCGTAGGCACGGGCGGAACTGTTTCGGGCGTTGGCGAATACTTAAAATCAAAAAATAAAAATATCAAAATCGTTGCGGTTGAGCCGTCAACTTCGGCAGTTTTATCAACGGGAGTTGCAGGTAGCCACAAAATTCAAGGTATAGGATCGGGTTTCGTTCCTAAAACTTTAAACACTTCAATTTACGACGAAATTATAACCGTTTCTAACGAAGACGCTTTTTCTACGGGAAAACTCATGGGCATAAAAGAAGGCTTTTTAGTAGGAATTTCTTCGGGTGCGGCAACTTACGCAAGTATTCAACTTGCAAAACGCCCCGAAAATGCAGGAAAGAAAATAGTAGTTTTACTTCCCGATAACGGCGACAGATATTTTTCCACTCCGCTTTTTAACGACTAATTTATTCTTATAGGTAACATTATGATTTATGCCGATAACGGTGCAACCACAAAACTTAACGAAAGCGTTTTAAACGCTATGTACGAATACGAAAAAACAAACTACGGCAACCCTTCAAGTTTATATTCTTTCGGGCAAACCGCAAAGGAAACTCTTGAAACCGCAAGAGAAAAGATAGCAAATCTTTTAGGAGCGGAGCCTTATGAAATAACTTTCGTTTCGGGCGGTAGCGAAGCGGACAACCAAGCACTTATAACCCTATCAACGATAGGTGCTAAACAAAACAAAAAACATATTATAACTTCGGCTTTTGAGCATCACGCAATTTTAAACACGTTAAAAAAACTTGAAAAACAAGGGTTTGAAGTAACCTATTTACCGGTAAACGAAAACGGAATAATAAGTTTGGAAGATTTAAAAAACGCTATTAACGAAAATACTTGTTTCGTTTCAATTATGGCGGTAAACAACGAAGTGGGAACTATTGAGCCTATTGAAGAAATAGGAAAAATTTGTCGTGAAAAAGGGGTATATTTTCACACCGACGCAGTTCAAGCGGTAGGGCATATTGCCGTAAACGTTAAAAAGCAAAATATTGATATGCTATCTCTATCTGCTCATAAATTTCACGGACCGAAAGGAGTGGGCGTTCTCTATGCAAAAAAGGGAATTATACTTCAAAATCTTATAAACGGCGGTGCACAAGAAAGGGGCAAGCGTGCGGGAACGGAAAACGTTTCTTGTATATTAGGTATGAGTATTGCTCTTGAACTTGCGGTAAAAAATCTTGATTTTTACACGGAAAAACTTACCGTTTTAAGAAATAAAATAATTGACGGCTTACAAAAAATACCTTACTCAAAACTAAACGGCGACGTTATAAAAAGAGTTCCTTCAAATATCAACTTTTGCTTTGAAGGTATTGAGGGGGAATCACTTTTACTTCTTTTAGACGATAAGGGAATTTGTGCGTCGTCGGGTTCGGCGTGTACTTCGGGTTCTCTTGAACCGAGCCACGTTTTACTTGCATTAGGACTTCCGAAAGAAGTTGCTCACGGTTCGTTACGCCTTACTATCGGGGAAGACTTAACGGAAACGGACGCAGATTACATAGTAAAAAGCGTTACCGAAGTGGTAGCGTACTTGCGTAGTTTTTCTCCGCTTTGGAAAGATTTGGAAAGCGGAAAGAAAAAACACGTTTTTAATAAATAGGGGGTATTTATGGCTTTATATTCCGAAAAAGTTATGGACCATTTTCGCAACCCGAGAAACGTAGGCGTTATTGAAAACGCCGACGGAATAGGGGAAGTAGGCAACGCCGTTTGCGGAGATATAATGAAAATTTACTTAAAAGTAGATAACAATCTAATAGTTGACGTTAAATTTGAAACTTTCGGTTGCGGAAGTGCGATAGCGTCAAGTTCAATGGCGACGGAAATGATAAAAAATAAAAGTATATTTGAAGCGTTAAGCCTAACGAACAAAGCGGTTGCCGAAGCGTTGGACGGGCTACCGAAACACAAAATGCATTGTTCGGTGCTTGCCGAAGAAGCGATAAAAAAAGCCGTTCAAGATTATTACGACAAAAACGGCATACCGTATGACAAAAAAATATTTGAAAATATAAATTCTTGTGAGCATTGTTCACACTAAAACGACCGCATGGTCGTTTTTTATTATATTTCTCTTGAAATATAAAATTTAATTTGATATAATAGTTAAAGGTGAAAATATGAAGATTTCAACTCGTGGAAGATATGCATTAAGAGTAATGGTAGATTTAGCCGAAAACCAAAGTGGAGAATATATTGCAATGAAGGAAATTGCCGAAAGGCAAGAGATTTCGTTAAAATATCTTGAACGCATTTTGCCCGTTTTAGTAAAAGAAAAACTAATTGAAGGTATTTCGGGTAAAGGCGGTGGCTACCGTTTAACAAAAACGCCGAAAGAATATAAACTCGGCGATATTTTACGTTTAACGGAAGGCGACCTTGCTCCCGTAACGTGTCTTGAACAAAATGCAGTTAAGTGCGAAAGAAGTTCTAAATGTAAAACGGTTAAAGTTTGGGCAAATTTAAACAAAGTGATAAACGACTATCTTGATAGCGTTACTTTACAAGATTTATTAAGTTAAAAGGAGTAAACTTATGAATATTGCAATAATTTCCGGTGCATCGTCCGGTATGGGAAGACAATTCGTTATAAAAGCAAGTAAGCGTTACGACCTTGACGAAATTTGGGTTATAGCAAGGCGTGAAGACAGGCTTTTGGCTTTGCAAAACGACGTTAAAACAAAAATAGTTCCCTTACCGCTTGACCTTACTTTAAACGAAAGTTACGAAAAACTTAAAGATAAATTATTTGAAGAAAAACCTAACGTTAAACTTTTGGTAAATTGTAGCGGTTTCGGTAAATTCGGTGAGTTTGAAATTTCAAATCTTGAAAGCAACACTCAAATGGTTGACCTTAACTTAAAGTCGCTTATAGTAATAACTCAAATCGTTTTGCCGTATATTTTAGAAGGCGGAAAAATTATAGAAGTAGGCTCTTTATCAAGTTTTGAACCCGTTCCGCACCTTTCCGTTTACGCTGCGACGAAAGCAGGGGTTTTAAGTTTTTCAAGAGCGTTAAACCACGAACTTAAACCGAGAAAAATTAGAGTTTTATGCGTTTGTCCGTACTGGGTAAAAACGGAATTTTTCTCCCGTGCAAGCGAAAAGGAAAGAATTAAAAAATTTGATATTATTTACGAACCGGAATTTATAGTTAAAAAAACTTACAAAGTTTTAGACAAAACCAAAAAAGATTATATCGTTCCCGGTGCTTATGCAAAATTCATTTGCTTTTTAAGTAAAATTTTACCGCACAAGTTTATGATGAAACTTATGGACGGTATGCTCAAATACGAAAAGAAATAAAATGGTTGATTTAACACTTATTCCTAAAAATTCCGTAGTGGCGGTGGCTCTTTCGGGCGGAAAGGACAGCGTTTGTCTTTTACACTACCTATCAATGCGGAAAGAACAACTTAATATCACTCTAAAAGCAATAAACGTTGAGCACGGTATTCGGGGCGAAGAAAGTAAAAAAGATACCGAATTTTGCATAAACTTATGTAAAAATTTAGGTGTTGAAATAAAAACGGTTAGCGTTGACGCTATCGCCTTTTCAAAAGAAAACAAACTTTCCGTAGAAAATGGGGCAAGGCTTTTACGCTACGAATTTTTTAACGAGTGTTTAAATTCGGGCTTTGCAGATTATATTCTAACCGCACACCATAAAAACGATAATTTTGAAACGGTACTATTAAATCTTTTTCGTGGAACGGGCATAAAAGGTTTGACGGGCATAAGTAAAACCCGTGATAAATTTATCCGTCCTATGCTGAGTACTGAAAAAAGCGAAATTGAAGAATATATTTCCAAAAACAATTTATCTTTCGTGGAAGACAAAACGAACTACGAAAACGGTTATTCAAGAAATTATATAAGAAACGTTTTAACTCCGCTTATTTTAGATAAATTTTCGGGTGCAATAGAAAGCGTTAGCCGTTTGACCGAAAGCGTTAAGGAAATTGACGAATTACTTGATAAACTTGCAAATAATTCTCTTATAAACGAAAACGGAAAAATAAAAATAAGCGTATCAACCGAAAAGGCAATTTTTAAGCGTTCGGTTACTCTTGCACTTATAAATTTAGGAATTAAAAGCGACTACGAAAAAGTTCATATAGACGACGTTTATAATTTGATTTTTAACGAAAACGGAACTACCGTAACTCTACCGAAAAACGTTTTTGCGGTTAGAGAGTACGATTACGTTTCCTTTTATAAAGATATTGAAAAACCTACCGATAACTCTATATTATTCAACTTTGAAAGCGTGGTTTTTAACGGAAAAACAATAACGGTATCAAAAACTCCGCTTGAAAATTCTTTAAAGTTTGACGGGGACAAAATTCCAAAGAACACAGTTATCCGTTTTAGAAAGGACGGAGACGTATTCACGAAATTCGGTGGAAAAACGAAAAAATTAAAAGATTATTTTATTGATAAAAAAATAAACCGCTTTGATAGAGATTTTATTCCCGTTTTGGCGGTAGAAAACCAAATTTTAATAGTTTTCGGCGTGGAAATTAGCGAAACCGTTAAAATTGACGACAATTCAAAAAATATTTTTTATACAAAGGTAATAAATTAGGAATTTTGTGACGGTATTGTGACAAAAAAAATAATATAATAAATAAAAAACAAAAAAAGAGGTACTATTTATGCCATATTTTGACCCAAGCAATTACACTGTTGAACAAATAAAAGAGTTTAACGCTAAATACAACGTTATAGTTGACGTTGACGAACTTTTTGAAACACTCGGTTCTTTAAAAGCAGGTGCGGAAAATATTCAAAAGACCTTAAAAGACAAAACTCTTTCAAACGAACAAAAAGAAAACAAAAAAAATCAACTTCAAACGGCAATTATTGAAAAATACAAAGAAACTTACAAAAACGTCGTTTCCGATTTTATAGAACAACGCTTAAAAAACGTTAAAGGCGACGACCTTTCTTTAAGTATAGGCGGTATGACTAACGAATTTGAAAATATTATAAACAATATTTTATATAAAGAAACCACCATGGCAAAAACTATTCCGCTTTCTTCTATTGCTTTCGGTGGTATGAACAGTAGAGATTTCTACGGTCTTTTAGGCGATATAGAATTTAAGACGGTTAAAGAAGATATGCTTGAATCGTTTGAAGGAAAATCAACTTACGATATTGACAAAGAAGTTAGAGATAACTACATTAACAAGAAAGAAACTTACGACAACTACATTTCTATGGCACAAGCCATTAAGCAAAAGAACGAATCAAGGGGATTTTGGGGAAGATTTTTCCACCCGATAGATTCAAGGCGTGAACAAAATCTTTTGAAAGATTTAAGCAAAAAAGCAAACGAATTGTTCCGTGATAAAGATTTTGAGGCTGATTTAAAAGTTAGAAAACCGCTTAACGAATATTACAGATTCCAAAAGGAAAGTATGTACGACGTTTCCGCAAAATTAGAAGAAGTTTCGTTAGACCCACAAATTTACAATCAAGAAAAAGCGAATGAACTTACTAAACTTTTCCCGACTAAAACTTTAACTCCCGAACAAGCAAGACAAAAAGCGGAAGAAAAATACAGAAATAAAATTGCTCCTAAATTTGAAAAGGCTTACCAAAACGGCGACGATTTATCTACTTTGCGTGGCGATATGAGTTCCGTTGAATTTGAAGGTTACAAACACCGTTTCTTAACGGAAAAATTAGAGCAACAAAAAGAAGAAAATTACAAAAACAACATCTTTCCTAAATTTAAAGAAGTTTACGATAAAAATAACGGCGACCTTTCTTCTTTAAAAGAAGAATTCAAAGAAGATTTCAAAATAATGCAAGTTAAGTTCTTAAAAGATTTAAAAGAAGAACGCTCAAACGATTTGGAACAATTAAATCAAATTGAAAAAGACTTCCAAGAAGTTTTGAAAAACGACATTGAAGAAAACCTTTCTATTGACGAACAAATTAAAATAGGCGATATATTAAACGGCACTAAATCTTTTGAAAATACTAACGACGCTCCCGTAATTGATAACGGCGAAGAAAAAGTATTATAACAACTAAAAAAACAAACTTTTAACAGTATTTTTTAATACGGTTAAAATCATTATAAGAATTATATGAAAACAATAAATTTATTTCCTAAAAACGGCAAGTTTTACAAAGCGTGTTTACATACGCACTCTTTCGTTAGCGACGGCGAATTTTCTCCGTTAGAAGTAAAAAAAATGTATAAAGACAACGGCTACGGCATCGTTGCGTTTACCGACCACGAAGTATTAGTTGCTCACAACGAACTTGACGACGAAAATTTTATTGCTTTAACTTCTTACGAATTAAGCATAAACGAAAACAGAGTTGAAAGACTTTTTCCGTATGAAAAATGCTATCATTTTAACGCTATATCTAAAATTAAAGATAACGAAATAAGTCCGGTTTTTACCGAAAAAGAAATTTGGCTTGAACACTCAAAAAAATTCGTAAACCCTAAACAGTTTGAAGTTGATTACAACTTAAAATTTGATATGAATACCGTTAACGATTTGGTAGAAAAATTAAACGAAAACAACTTTTTAGTTGCGTTAAACCACCCGGAGTGGTCCTTATTAGATTACCACGATTACGCCGATATAAACGGTTTATGGGGAATAGAAGTGTACGGACACGGTGGAGAAATTGACGGAATAAGCGAAACGGTTAGACCGTTTGAAGATTTAATAAACCAAAGCAAAAACGTTTACCCGTTAGCAACCGACGATATGCACCACTTAAACGAAGCGTTCGGCGGTTTCGTAATGGTAAAAGTTCCTTCGCTTACGTACGATAACGTTATTAAAGGTTTAGAAAACGGAGATTTTTATTCTTCCGAAGGTCCGGAAATTTATTCGCTTATATTAGAAGATTATAAACTAAAAATAAGTTGTTCGCCCTGCGTAAGAATAGCGATAAGTACTCAAATGAGAAAAAATCAAGCCGTTCAAGGCTCTAATTTGGAAAGTGCGGAATTTGATATTAAAGAATATTTTGATTTATACGAAGACGCTTTAAAACATACGGGTAAAGAAACTTATTTTAGACTAACTTTTACCGATAAAAACGGCAAACGTGCTTATACGAAGGCATATTTTATAAAAGATTTAATTAACAAATTACAGTAAAAGGCTATTTATAGCAAGAATAAACATTTGAAAAATTTAATATGTAAAAAAGTTGGCGATTTTTTCGCCAACTTTTTTTTGTTTATTGAAAACCACGGGATAGTCCCGTGGTTAAAAAGAGGTTTACCGATGAGTAAAAATATACCTCCTATGATATAATAAAAAGGTAGTTCACACCAAATAAAAAACATAGGAGGTATAGTCATGGATGACAATAATAGTTTAGCACATACG
>JAZRVG010000148.1:0-3300 GCA_045599025.1 Christensenellaceae bacterium
TTTAACGAAAATATAGGTACAATTTATTATGAAGGTAATAAAGAAGATATTTTAGATAATTTTGTTATAAACGGAAAAACTTTTAGGTCGTTACTTTTAAGTGTAGTATTTGAATTGTATATTTAGTCTTATGGTATAACATAACAATTAAATTTTTTACGCAAAAATCAATATTTTACGCAAAAATTGCGTAAGAAAATTATAGAGTACGCAAAAATTGCGTAAAGAATTTTTATAACACGCAAAAATTAAACAATTAAAAAGAGTAGCAAAAATTTTTTGCTACTCTTTTACTTTATTTTAAAAATTCTAATATATCGTTTATAACTTGTTCTTTTTTATCGTCGTTTAAAATTTCGTGCCTGCAATTTTCGTATAGTTTTAGGGTGGCGGTTTTTCCGTTTTTAATTAAGTTTTTGTAAACTTTTTCCACGCCTTTTCCGTTATTGCCAACGGGGTCTAAACTTCCCGAAACTAAAAGATAGGGTATAGAGCCGTCAACTTTTTTAAACCACTTTTTAGAGTTTGCTATTTTTTGAACTTTAAGTAAATCTCGCATAGCCGAAACTGTAAATTTAAAGGAGCAAAATCTGTCGTTTTCATAGGCTTTTCTAACTTCTAAATCTTTCGTAAGCCAACTTATACCGCTGTTTTCTTGTTTGAAATTTTTATTGTATGAGCCGAACGCCATTTTGTAAATAAATTCGGAAATATATTTTTCGCCCCTAAAAAGTTTAATAATATCAATTAAAAATATGCCAATATCGGTTGCAGGGTTAGGTCCGCCCGTTCCCATAATGATAAGTTTTTTAGGACTAACATAGTTTAAAGTTGCACTTCTTACGATAAACGAACCCATACTGTGTCCTAAAAGATAATAGTCGTAATTTCCGTATTCTTTAATAACTTCGTCGCTAAAAATCTTAACGTCCTTTTGAAGTAAATCGTAGCCGTTTTTATGAGCGATAAAGCCGAGTTCACTGTCGCTTGTAGCGGTGTAGCCGTGCCCTAAATGGTCGTAGCCGAAAACTATATAGCCGTTGTTTGCCATAGTTTTCATAAAATAATCGTAACGGGCAATATGTTCCGTCATACCGTGAACAACGTGTAAATAACCTTTAATTTGAGTGTTTTCTTCGGGCAGATAAATTTTTCCTTTCAAAAAATGAACGTTATCACTTGATAAAACTTGCTTATCTAAAATTCTCATAATCACTCCTTACAAGAACATTGTTTTATTGCTTTTTGCCAACCGCTAATATGAATTTTTCGTTCGCTTTCTTGCATATTCGGTTTGAAAACGGTTTTCTTTTTAATTAAATTTGCAATTTCTTCTCTTGAAGAATAGAAATTAACGCCAAGTCCTGCAAGCATACACGCACCGAGAGCGGTTGCTTCACTAATAACGGAGCAAGCAACCGTAACGTTTGAAATGTCCGCTTGAAACTGCATTAAAATAGAGTTGTTAGACGCACCGCCGTCCGCCTTTATAATTTGCGGTTTTTTGCCGATATCTTTTGAGATAGCGTCGATAACGTCGTTGCACTCGTAGGCTATCGCTTCAAGCGACGCTCTTATTATGTGATTTCTCGTAGTGCCACGGGTAATACCAACGATAATTCCACGGGCGTCCATATCCCAGTAAGGAGCACCAAGTCCTGCAAAAGCGGGGACTACGTAAACCCCGTTAGTATCGGGAACTTTGCTTGCAAAATACTCACTGTCCTTTGATTCGGTTATAAAACGCATTTCGTCACGTAGCCATTGAATAACCGCACCGCCTACGAAAACGCTACCTTCAAGAGCGTATTCAAAAGGTTGACCTTTTAAAGTTGCGGTAGCGGTGGTAATTAACCCCGACTTACTGTAAACAAGATTTTGTTTCGTTGAAGTAAGTAAGAAACAACCGGTACCGTAGGTAATTTTGGTGTCGCCCTCGCTAAAACAACCTTGACCGAATAAAGAAGACTGTTGGTCGCCTGCGATACCGCTTATAGGAATATATTCCCCGAAAATATCAACGTAGCCGTAAATTTCGCTACTGCTTTTAATTTCGGGTAGCATGGAGCGTGGAATATCTAAAATTTTCAAAAGTTTATCGTCCCAGTCACCCGTTTTGAGATTGTAGAGCATAGTGCGTGACGCATTAGTTCGGTCGGTTACGAAAACTTTTCCGTTGGTAAGTTTGTAGCAAAGCCAAGTGTCAACCGTACCGAATAAAAGTTCGCCTTTTTCCGCTTTTTCTCTTGCACCTTTAACGTTATCTAAAATCCATTTAATTTTAGTAGCACTAAAATATGCGTCGGGTTTAAGCCCCGTCGTTTCGGTAATGTAAGAAGAATAGCCGTCGCTAATAAGTTTATTGCAAATATCTTTCGTTCTACGGCATTGCCAAACGATAGCATTGTATATAGGCATACCCGTATATTTGTCCCAAACGATAGTCGTTTCACGTTGGTTTGTAATACCTATGCACGCAATTTCTTTCGGGGGAATACCGCTTTTAGCAATACTTTCGGTAAGAGCCGAATATTCGCTTGCAAAAATTTCCATAGGGTCGTGTTCAACCCAACCGGGTTGTGGGTAAATTTGCGTAAACTCGTGTTGAGCAACGCTAACTATATTAAACTGTTTGTCAAAAATAATTGCTCTTGCACTCGTAGTACCTTCGTCAAGTGCTATGATATACTTTTTCATAAGAATATTTTACCATACTAACTACTTAAAATCAATAGAGAATAGAATTATAGACAAAATAAAAACACCGATTTTTTCGGTGTTATAATAATGATTTTATTATTTTTTCTATTATTTTCTTATTTTCGTCGTTTAAAATACGATAAGAAGATATTATGTTTTTTTCATTTTCGGTTAATGTATTGCAATTTATATCAACTATACCAAAATCGTTTGAGTTCCCTAATAAATAATCAACGGAAACTTCCAACTTGTGAGATAACTCAATTAAGTCTTGAATACTCGGTTCTGTTTTACCCGTTTCCCACGAAGAAACACACGCATTCGTTATATTTAATTGTTTGGCTAAATCTTTTTGTGTTAGCCCTTTTTCTAATCTTACTTCTCTAATTTTCAACATTTTATTGATTTCCTATATCTTAATTTTGAATTTTGTAGAAAAATTATACTTGACAATCAATAAAACATTGAATATAATATAAATATAATCAATAAAACATTGAATTATATCAATGAAATTAAGAATTAAAAAAACATGGTAAATAAGTAATTATAAAATTTTACATATAGTATCATAAGATAAACATGAGTAAGATTTAATTT
>JAZRVG010000149.1:0-11971 GCA_045599025.1 Christensenellaceae bacterium
CCTAAAATTCTTAAAGCGTTAGATAATAATGTTGACGCACAAATACCGTCGGCGTCGTAATCGCCGTAAACAACAACCGTTTCCCCGTTATCACGGGCACAAGTTATGCGTTCAACGGCGTCTTTAATTCCGTTTAATAAAAACGGAGAAGTAAGTTCCGCTTTTTCGGGATTAAAAAAGTTTTCGGCTTTTTCTACGGTATCTATTCCCCTTTCCACTAAAATTTTTGCGGTTAAAGGTAAAATATTCAAAGTTTTAGAAAGTTCTTTCGCAATATTTAGTTGTTCGTTTGTAATTTTCTTTTCAAAAATTTTCATCTTTAATAAAAACAAGCGTACGGGAGAGATTGTCCCGTACGCTAACAAGCGTTAAAATACGCTTACTTTGATTTTTTAATTTTAGCACCGAGTTTACGCAAATATACCCAAACCGAAGAAGATAAGAATATAGAAGAATAAGTACCGCCTATTAAACCGAAGATAATCGGCAATACGAATTCTTGCATTGTAGCAATACCCATAACGGCACAAACTACTGCCAAAGCAACTACCGTGATTAAGGTTGTTAAAGTAGTAATTATTGACCTACCTAACGTATCTCTAATAGCGGTGTTTGCTATTTCGGAATCGCTAACGCCTTTCATTGACGCTAAACGGGAAGTTTCACGAATTCTGTCAAAGATAACTATCGTTGCGTTGATTGAGTAACCGATAATAGTAATTATTGCTGCAATAAACGTAGTAGTTACTTGAACTCTAAATATCGTAGTTAACGCAAGCATAATCAAAACGTCGTGACACAAACAAATAATTGCCGAAAGACCGGAAGCAACCGTAAATCTTATCATAATATAAACGAGCATTACGATAACTGCAACTATAACTGCGACAATAGCGTTTTTAAGAAGTTGTTTTGCGGAAGCACCAACGGTATTACCGCTAATTTCAACGTCTTCAAGTTCAACGTCTAACGATTGAACGTAAGTTTGAAGTTCTTTAAGCAAACCGTCGGTATCGTTATCAACTCTGTCGGTATATTCGCTTGCGGTTTCGTCGGTAACTTTTTTACCGTCAAGTTCGTAACTCAAACCGAGTTCCAAAACCGACCTGTCGTCACCCGACCAACGTTCTTGCGAAACTGTGAAACCCTTGTCCGCAATAAAATCTTTAATATCTTTAACGGTATCGTCAACTTTATCTGCGTGTAAAGAAGTATAAGTATCAAAATCAACTTTAACTACCGTACCACCAGTAAAGTCAATACCTACGTTCATACCAACGGCTATCATTACGATAACGCCCGCCAAAATGATTGCTAATGCAATAGGGGCAAAAATCTTGAATTTTTCAACGATTTTAACGTTTAAACTTTTAAAATCAATCTTCTTCATTTAAAAGAACCCCCCTATTAAGATTAAAGAATTTGGCTTTGTTGTTGGAAGAGTGGAACATAAGTTTTACCAACGCTCTTGAAATTAAAATTGCGGTAAACATTGAAAGAAGAATACCTATTAAAAGAGTGATAGCAAAGCCTTTTATTGAACCCGGACACAAAATCCAAAGAATAATTGCTGCGAAAATAGTAGTAACGTTACTGTCTAAAATAGTAATGAACGCTCTTTTGAAACCTGCGTTGATAGAACTCATAACCGTTTTACCGAGAGCATATTCTTCGTTAATTCTTTCAAATATAATTACGTTTGCGTCAACCGCCATACCTATTGAAAGAATAATACCTGCGATACCCGGTAAGGTAAGTTCTACCCAAGGAACGAGTGCAAGTAAAACTACTAACAAAACGGTATAAATGCAAAGTGCCAAAGACGCACAAACGCCTAAACCTTTATATTTAAAAATCATTATAGCAAACACTAACAATAAACCGATAGCACCTGCAATCAAACAAGCCTTCAAAGCGTTTTCGCCAAGCGTTGCACTAATTCTGTTAGATTCGCCTACTTCAAACGAGAAAGGAGTTTTACCCGACTTAATAACGGCTGCGATAGTTTCGGCTTCGTCAACAGAAGAAAGTCCGGTAATTTCGGCGGAAGAATTAGTGATTTGTTCGTTTACCTTCGGTTGAGAAATTGTTTCGCCACCGAGTTTAATGTAAAGAACGTCGCCAACTAATTTACCCGTTGCGTTAGAGAAAGCCGTAACGCCTTGAGCATTAAATTCCAAAACAACTACGGGGTTACCGTCTTTATCGTAACCAACCTTACTGTCCTTAATTTCCGAACCCGTTAAATATACGTGACCGGTAGAATCTTCAAAGGTAAGTTTACCCGAAGAACCTATAATTTTCAAAACGTCGTCCGGATCGTCAATTTCGGGAACTTCAACACGAATTTCCCTGTCTTCACCAACACCTTGAACGGTGATAGTTGCCTCGGTGTAACCCTTATTATCAAGACGGGTTCTTAAAATAGTTACCGCTTGCGAAATAGTTTCGTCGGTAACTCTTTCTTCGCCTTCCGGCTTAGGAGTAAGAACGGCGTAATAACCGCCTTTTAAGTCAATTCCCAAACCGATAGTAGAGCCGATTGAATTATAGTTTTTAGTTCCGCCTTTAACGATAGGAGTTAAAGAAACGAAATCTAAAAGAGCCAAAATAACGGTGAATAACACTATTGCAATTAGTATTATAACCGATTTACGTTTACTCATCATTGCCTCCGATTATACATTTAAGCGTAAGTAAAAAATTAGATACGCTCAGTAATAATTATATACTTAATTATTATACAAGTAAACGGCGTTTTAGTCAATGATTTTTTAATATTTTTATAGGGAATTATTTAAAAATAATTACAATTTTGTTTAAGGTAGTTATTTACTTGAAACGTTGACGCCTAAAATGCCCGAAACTCCACCTACCGTAGCACCTAAAAGCAAGTCCCATAAAAAGCGGTAAGTAATTAAAAACTCCCAACAAAGTAAAGAAAATACAAGACTGCATATAATTGTTATAACAACGCCGAGCAAAACCCCTTTTAATAAACCTTTTTCGTTTCTAACGGAAAAGAACACGCCTAAAAAAACCGCCACCGTTTTTATAACATAGTTAACGGGTTTTATAGCAACTTCGGGAATTGAACACAAACGCAATATAAGAGCGAAAAGCAAAATGGAAATAATTGAAAAAAGTAAAGAAATTATAACGCTTTTTAAAGAATATTTCAAAAAATTAGGCATAAAAAATCCTCCGCAATTATTTTATGCGAAGGAATTTTTTATAATGCTATAAAATTATTTATTTTCGTTTACGTCTTCAAAACCTTTGTTCAAATCGTACTCGTCGTTTTTAACTTCTTCTTTTACTTCTTCTTTAACTTCTTGAACGGGTTGAGCGTTTTGAGGTAAAGTCATTTGATAAATTGCTCTTTTATCAAATTTCATTTTGTTGCCTTCGGTTTCCATAACGAAACAGTTGTTAAGGTTATCAACGCTAACTACCGTACCGATAATACCACCTATCGTAATTACGGTAGTTCCGGGACATAAACTATCCTTTTTCTTTTGGTCTTCTTCGGCTTGTTTTTTACGCTTTTTGCTACCCGTAATTGAAGATACTATTAAAAATACGAGTAAAACCGCTAAAATAATAAACATGGTAGGATTTGCTTTAATATTCTCCCATAAACCTGTTTTTGGTGCTTCTTCTTCTAATAAATTCAAAATATTAAACATTGTTAAATTCTCCTTTTAATAACTATACTAAATTATGCCCGTTTTGGCAAGTAATTTTATAAATTTATAACGATTTTGAGTTAATTTTTATAATTTTCATAGAAATTATTACAAAATTCTTCAAAATTCCCGTTAATTATTGATTCACGCATTTCCGCCATCATATTGGTTAAGAAAGTAATATTGTGAAGTGAAAGTAACATTCCGCCCATCATTTCGCCCGTGTTTATCATGTGGCGAAGGTAGGCTTTCGTGTAATTTTTACAGCAGTAACAGTTACATTTATCGTCAAGCGGAGTAAAATCGTCTTTATACGCACCGTTTCTTACTACAATTTTACCCTTGCTCGTCATAGCAGTGCCGTTTCTTGCAATTCGGGTTGCCAAAACGCAGTCAAACATATCTATACCACGTTTAACGCCTTCTATTAAACAATCGGGGCTACCTACACCCATAAGATAGCGTGGAACGTCCGTCGGGTATTCCGGGAGCATAGCGTCAAGCATTTCGTACATCACGGGTTTAGGCTCGCCTACCGACAAACCGCCTATCGCAATACCGTATTTGGCGTAAGGTTTGGTTAAACGCAAACTTTCAAGCCTTAAATCTTTATACATATTTCCTTGAACTATCGGGAAAAGTGCTTGATTGTCGTTCGTGTGGTAATTATAACACCTGTCAAGCCACGAAAGAGTTCGTTTCATAGCGTTTTTGGCTTGATTATAATCAACGCCGTAAGGTGTGCATTGGTCAAACGCCATAATGATATCCGCACCTAAATTATTTTCAATTTCAATGGCTTTTTCGGGAGTAATAAAATGTTTAGAGCCGTCCACGTTAGAGTGAAAAGTTACACCGTCATCTTTAATATCGTTAAGTTTAGCCAAAGAAAAAACTTGGAAACCACCGCTATCGGTTAAGATAGGCTTGTCCCAGTTCATAAACTTGTGAAGACCACCTGCACGCTTTACTATATCGTCGCCGGGACGCATATATAAGTGGTAAGTGTTGGAAAGAATAATTTGAGCACCGGCATCTTTAAGGTCTTTAGGGTAAACGCCTTTAACGGTTGCTTGCGTTCCAACGGGCATATAAACGGGAGTTTTAATATCTCCGTGCGGAGTGTGTAAAATACCGGCACGAGCACCCGTTTTTTCGTCTTGTTTTACAGTTTCAAAATAAAATTTTTCCATAGATAATTCCTGTTTCACGAAAGATAGTCGTGTGTCTTAATATTGTTATTTTATTTGATTTTGATTATATTCATTTGTGTGTCTTATTATAGAAACGAGTTAGGCAAGGCTCGGCGTTGACGAACGGTTTTGGTAGACCTTTTTGGTCACCAAAAGAGTGAGCAACGACAGAAACGCAGCATAACGAAGTTTATAGGATAAGACAAGCGTCGCCAAACGAAAAGAACCTATACCTTTTACTTACGGCATAGTTGTATAAATCAAGTATATTTTCTCTCGTTGAAAAGGCGGAAACAAGCATAATTAAGGTTGATTCGGGTAAATGGAAATTTGTAATCAAACCGTCAACGCACTTAAACTTATAAGGCGGATAAATAAAAATGCTCGTATCTCCGCTTTGTGCTTTTACAAAACCGTTTTCATCGGCAACGGTTTCAAGAGTTCTTACGGAAGTTGTACCTACGGCAATAATTCTTCTACCTTCACGCTTTGCTTTGTTGATAATTTCGGCATTTTCTTCGGTAATTTCGTACCACTCGCTATGCATTTTATGCTCTAAAACGTTATCAACTTTTACGGGGCGGAAAGTTCCCAAACCTACTTTTAATTCAACGGTTGCAAATTCAACGCCTTTTTTCTTTAAATTTTCTATAAGTTCGGTAGTAAAATGCAAGCCTGCGGTTGGAGCGGCGGCACTTCCTAAATGATTTGCGTAAACCGTTTGATACCTGTCTTGGTCTTTTAATTTTTCGTGAATATACGGCGGAAGTGGCATTTCCCCTACTCTGGAAATTATATCTTCAAAAATTCCGTCAAAACGGAATTTAACTATTCTACCACCAACGTCCGTTCTTGATAAAACGGTTAAGGAAAGTTCTTCGTTTACGGTTAAAGTAACGCCTTCTTTGGCTTTTTTACCCGGTTTTACAAGGACTTCCCAATCGGTAAGATTTTGGCGTTTTAAAAGTAAAACCTCAACTTTTCCGCCGTTTTTCGTGTAAGCAAACATTCTTGCAGGTAAAACTTTCGTATTGTTTACTACAAGCAAGTCGCCTTTTTGCAAAATATTTAATATATCGGTAAACACTCCGTCTTTATGTTCATTAGTCTTTCTGTCGTAAATCAAAAGACGAGAACTGTCTCGTGGATAAACGGGTGTTTGAGCAATAAGTTCTTCGGGTAAATCGTATTTAAAATCGCTTGTTTTTAACATAATTATTATTCTTCGTCAAACATTGAAGTTTGAGTTTGTAGTTTTTTTGGAATTTGCCTACCTAAATGTTCGTAGGCTTTTACGGTACATTGTCTTCCCCTTGAAGTGCGTTGAATAAAACCTAATTGCAAAAGATAAGGTTCGTAAACGTCTTCTAACGTGTTAACGTCTTCGTTTATGGTCGCACACAAAGTTTCAAGCCCAACAGGACCACCGTTGAATTTATCTATCATAGCGGAAAGCAAAGCGTTATCCGTACCGTCAAGACCGAGTTCGTCTATATCAAGTTTGTTTA
The DNA here is from genome assembly GCA_045599025.1 of Christensenellaceae bacterium. Taxonomy (GTDB): domain Bacteria; phylum Bacillota; class Clostridia; order Christensenellales; family Borkfalkiaceae; genus HGM11412. Next base: position 6,391 of record JAZRVG010000149.1, read on the forward strand.
ATGCAAGTTTAGCGTCGCTTTCGGTTATTTCGTCGTGACCTAAAACGGAAGAGAAATCTCTAACCCTTTTTAAAAGTCTGTTAACAATTCTCGGCGTACCACGACTGCGTTTTGCAATTTCGTCCGCACCCGCTTTTTCTATTTTAGCACCTAATTTTTCGGCGGAAAGCGTTACGATTTTTGAAAGTTCTTCCGTCGTATAAAGTTCCAAACGGCATATAACTCCAAAACGGTCACGGAGCGGAGAAGAAAGCATACCCGCCTTGGTTGTCGCACCTATAAGAGTAAATCTTTTAAGCGGTATTTGAACACTTCTTGCCGAAGGTCCTTTGCCTAAAATTATATCAAGTGAATAATCTTCCATAGCGGGATACAATACTTCTTCAATATTGTGATTAAGCCTGTGAATTTCGTCAATAAAAAGCACGTCGCCTTCGTTTAAGTTCGTTAAAATGGCGGCTAAATCCCCTGCTTTATCTATTGCCGGTCCGGAAGTTACTTTTATGGAAGAACCCATTTCCCCTGCGATTATGTGAGCAAGAGTAGTTTTACCTAAACCCGGTGGACCGTAAAGTAACACGTGGTCTAACGCTTCGCCACGGAGTTTGGCGGCCTTCATAAAAACGGTTAAATTATCTTTAACTTTTTCTTGACCTACGTAGCCGTCCATTGATTTAGGACGGAGAATATTTTCTATTTCGTCGTAATCGGTTTTTTCAACCGTTACCATGCGTTCGGTTTCTTCAATACCGAATACGTCGTGTTCGTCAATCATTTTTTCAGTTCCTTATCTAATAATTTGAAGTGCTACGGTAATTATTGATTCAATAGTGTCCGCCCCACGCTCTTTTGCCACTTGAACTGCCTTTTCGCTTTCCAAACGGGTAAAGCCCAAACTCATAAGAGCGATAATGCCGTCTTCTTCAAGTTGGTCTTTTATAACGGTTTTAGGAGTAGTTTTTGTTCCTTCGGGCAAGTCAAGAACGGAAATATTTTCACGAAGTTCCAAAATAATTCTTTCGGCGGTTTTTTTGCCAACGCCTTTTACTTTTGAAAGCATTTTACTGTCCGCCGACGCAATTATAAGTGCCAAATCTTTAAGTGGCATTGAAGATAAAATCGCTATTCCCATTTTAGGACCTACACCCGAAACGGAAATAAGTTTTAAGAACATACTTTTTTCTTCGGGAGAGATAAAACCGTACAAATAAAATCCGTCTTCTCTAACGTTAAGGTAGGTGTAACAACTACCCTTTTTTTCGTAAGATAAGCGTTCAAAAAGCGACGAAGAACAAGTAATTTCGTAACCTACGCCACCAACTTTTAAAATTACGGAACCTTCCGCAAGAGATAAAACTTCCCCTTCTAAATATCCTATCATAAAACTCCTTATTTAATGGAAAATTCTTTACCGAATCTGTTCGTTTGAGAGTGAGTTAAAGCAACCGCCAAAGCATCCGCCGCATCGTCCGGCTTTGGAATTGCTTTTAGGCTTAAAAAAGTTTTAACCATTTCTTGAATTTGTTTCTTTTCGGCTCTACCGTAGCCCGTCAACGCCTGTTTAATTTGAAGTGGCGTATATTCATACAAAGCCTTGCAATTTTTAACGCAAGTTAAAAGAATAACTCCACGAGCCTGTGCAACGTTTATTGCCGTTGTAACGTTGTTATTGAAGAATAATTCTTCAAGAGCAATTTCTTCGGGCGAAAAACGGGCGATAAGGCTTTTTAAGTCGTTTTCTATTATTTGCAAACGCTCGGGCAACTTATTTTCTTTAGGTGTTAAAATTACGCCGTAAGATATTACCTTCGGTTTGCCGTTTATAACGTCTATTACTCCCCAGCCGACGGTAGCCAAACCGGGGTCAATACCTAAAATTCGCATACGTATTTATTTTAATATATATTACAAATTAAGTCAAGTTGAAATTTTTAATAATATTAAAAAACACCCGTAAAACGAGTGTTTTTTGAATTTTTATTTAAACTTGTTCTTCTTTTTTACGAATAGGCATATAGCCGTAGCCTGCAAGCCACGGTCCGTTACTGCAACCGCAAACGGGTGCCATTATCATAGGTTCGTGATTACACTTTATTCCGTACTCTTTTTCAATCCGTTCAAGTTCGGGCAAAAGAGTATCTCCCGTATAAACGTGCCATAAAACATAGTCTTTTTCATCTCTCGTGCCTATGTTTTCTTTTTTCATTTCAACTTGCTTTTGAAGTGCCTTTTTTACCGTTCTAACGCTTGTTATTGAGCCGAGTTCCCCGTCGTGATTAAAACCGACTACAGGGCAAATACACATCATTTTACCTATCAAAGCCTTTCCGCCTTTAAGCCTTCCGTTATAAATTAAGTAGTCAAGTTTTCCGTCAACCGCAATAAATTCTTGGTGCGACTTTATCCAGTCAACTTCCTTTAAAATTTCTTCGGTAGAAAGGTTATTTTCTATCATTTCGGCTATTTTTATAGCCATTAAACCTTCGTTAAAAGAACAAATTTTACTGTCAATAACGTGAATTTTCAATCTGTTTTCGTACTCTTTTGAAACGGAAACCAAAGCGTTGTAAGTTCCGCTTAAATATGCACTTAAACTTACCACGAAAAGTTCGTCAACACCTTCAAAAACAGCGTTTTCAAACACCTTTTTGATAACGTTTAGCGTTGGCATACTCGTTCTCGGTAAATTGTTTTTAGCGTCTTTTAAAGTTTCAAGTTCTTTATAAAATTCTTCGGGAACTATATCGTAACCTTCGGTATAATCTTTTCCTTTAAAAGTAACGCTTAAACGCAAAATATCTATATCGTATTTTTTGTATCTTTCGGGAGCGTAATCTAAACAACCCGTTGAAGTACAAACGACCTTCCTTTTCAATTTGTAAGACTCCTTATATTTTTTAAATCAATCAAGCGGTTCGTCTTCTCTACGAATAGGGAAATAACCGTAACCCGCAAGCCACGGACCGTTGTGGCAACCGCTAACCGGCGACATTATAACGGGTTCGTGATTACATTTTATTCCGTATTCTTTTTCTATTTCGTCAAGTTCGGCAACGAGTGACGGACCTGTGAACACTTTGAATAAAATATAATCTTTTTCGTCTCTATCGCCTATAATTTTTAAAAGTTCTTCACAAGTTTTATGAAGTGCTTTTTTAGGCGTTCTAACGCTTGCAATAGAAACTATTTCGCCTTCTTTACTAAAATGGATAAGCGGACAAATATTCATCATTTTACCCATAAAAGCCTTACCACCTTTAAGTCTTCCGTTATAAATTAAATAGTCAAGTTTTCCGTCAACACCCAAAAATTCTTGATGAGCCTTTATCCAGTCAACTTCTTTTAAAATTTGTTCGGTTGAAACGCCTTCTTGAACGAGTTTTGCTACTTTTATAGCCATTAAACCTTCGCCGAAACATGTAATTCTTGAATCAATTACGTTTATTTTAAGTTTATCTTTATATTCTTCGCCGATAAGTCTTATTAAATTATACGTTCCGCCAAGTCCCGAACTTATAGCAATAACAAACACTTCGGTATAACCGTTTGCTACCGCTTTATCGTAAAATGCGTGAATTTCTTCGGTGGTAGGCATAGCCGTATAAGGCAAATTGTCTTTCGGATTTTTAACGGTTTCCAAATAATCGTAGAATTCTACGGGGTCAAGGTCTAAACCTTCCAAACGCTCTTTTCCGTTAAAAACGATATGAACTCTTATAATTTCTATACCGTAATTACGGTAACGCTCGGGTGCATATTCAATACAACCCGTTGAAGTACACGCAACTAATCTTTTTTCTTGCATAATTATCTCCTTTTTATTCAAGTGAAATTAAGAATTTATAAACTTTTTGTCCGCCTTCGTAAGTTACACATTCTAAATCGGGGAATTCTTCTTCTAAAATATCTAAAAGTTCGTCAATTTCTTCTTGTTTAGCGTCTTCCCCCGTAAACAAAGTTAAAAGTTCTTTATTCTCTATATCTTCGTGATTTTTAAGTGCATTTACAACCGCTTCAACCGCATTTTTACCCGTTGCGGAAAGTTCGCCGTCGCAAATTGCCATAAATTCGTCCTTTTGAACGGTTACTCCGTTTACCGTTGCATTTCTTATTGCATACGTAACTTCAATACTGTCAACTCCGCTAATTGCTCCGTTTATATCGTTTAACTGCATTTCAACGTCTTCGTTTTCGTTAAAAACGGACATAGCAACGTAGCCTTGTTGCATAGTTTTAGTATGTACTACGTAAATTTTAGCGTCTTTATATATATCTTGCGCTTGTTTTGCCGATAAAAATACGTTTGAATTGTTTGGCAAAACTATAATATTATCGGCGTTTAAACTTTCAAACGCTTTTACGAAATCACCCGAAGAAGGATTTGAAGTTTGACCGCCGTCAATAACTGCGTCCGCACCTAATTCTTCAAAAATTTGTTTCATACCGCTTCCGCTAACAACGGCAACGACTGCAACTTTTTTGTGTTTTTTCTCAATCTTTTTTTCGTTCACTTCGTTATGTTGAAGAGTCATATTTTCAATTTTTAAGGTTAAAAATTCGCCGTATTCTTGGCATTTTGTAAGAATTAACCCCGGTGTTAAAGTGTGAACGTGTACTTTAACTACGTCGCTCGTTTTATATGCGACTATTGAATTTCCGCCTATTGATTTCAAATAATCGGTAATAACCGCAATATCAAATTCTTCAACGTTTACTTTTTTAGTTTGTAAACGCAAAATAAATTCGGTACAATAGCCGTAAACCATTTCACTGTCACGTGTAAATAAGTCCAAATTGATTTCTTCTTGTTTAGAAGTACCGAAATCGTCAACTGTAAGTGAAACTTCTTCACCCGTTAACGCTTTTAAAACACCTTCAATAAAGTACGTATAACCTGCACCACCGCTATCAATAACGTCCGCTTCAGCTAAAACGGGTAAAATTTCTTTTGTTTTTGCAAGAGTTTTTAACGCTTGTTCATAGTGATTTTTTAAAAACTCTTCAATAGTCGTATCATTAGTTATTTTGGAAACCGCATATTCGGTTGCTTCTCTATAAACGGTTAAAATAGTACCTTCAACGGGTTTTTCAACCGCCTTATAAGACGTTTCAACACCTTTTTCAAAGGCTTTTTTTAAATTTTCAAGTGTTACTTCGGTTTGATTTTCTAAACCTTCTTGCCAACCCTTTACAATTTGAGATAAAATTACACCCGAATTTCCTCTTGCACCAAGCAACGCTCCTTTGGAAAAAGCGTTCATTACTTCAAACGCCGTTTCAACTTCTTGTTTTGCAAGTTCGTTTACACCGCCTTCCAAAGTTTTTAACATATTATAACCGGTATCTCCGTCTGGAACGGGGAAAACGTTTAAATCGTTTATCGTATCTGCATTATTTTTAAGGGCTACTATTCCGCCTAAAAGCATATTTTTTAGTTTAAGCCCGTCTATTTTTTCGTTAATCATATATCTCCGTTTTATCAAAAAGTTATATCAATATTATTAGCCTATATCGGCATTATAATAATTATGATACCAAATGGTTAAATTTTGGTTAACTTTTGTAAACTTTTTATATATTT
>JAZRVG010000150.1:0-3783 GCA_045599025.1 Christensenellaceae bacterium
GGGGTTATTGTTTACAAGGACGGAAGATACGTTTTATTTGAAAACAGTGGACTTTTAAAGGGAAAAATCAAAGGAAACGTGCGTGGTTTTGCTTTTCTAATTACCGAAAACGGAGACTTTTTCGTTCCGCCGAAGTCTTTACACGGGGCTCTTGACGGCGACGAAGTTATAGCCGAAAAAGTTGACGGAAAGTGTGGCTCTACCGATGAAGTTGAAGTTAAAAGTATAGTAAAGCGTGGCGTAAACGAACTTGTAGGAACTTATCACGAGCAAAACGGTTTCGGTTTCGTTATTCCCGATAGCGGTAGTTTTTCGGTTGATATATACGTTTCTCAAAAAAATTCAAGGGGAGCAAAAACGGGCGATAAAGTTCAAGTTAAAATTATATCGTATCCCGAAAACAAGAAAAATCCCGAAGGTAAAATTTTGCAAATTTTAGGCAAGCGTTTTGACTTAAAAGCCGAAGAAATGAGCATTATTATAAACGCAGGTTTACCGCTTGAATTTCCAAAAGAAGTTATAGAAGAAGTTGAAAAAATTCCAAACGAAGTTTTAAAGTCCGAACTTAAAAACAGAAAAGATTTTAGAAAAGACTTAACCGTTACGATAGACGGGGACGATTCAAGAGATTTTGACGACGCAGTATGCGTAGAGAAAAACGAAGACGGAACTTTCACTTTGGGCGTTCATATAGCCGACGTTTCTCATTACGTAAAGCGTAACACCGCTCTTGATAAAGAGGCTCTTTCCCGTTCGTTAAGCGTGTATTTTCCCGAGCGTGTAATACCTATGCTCCCCAAAAAACTTTCCAACGGTATTTGCTCGTTAAACGAAGGGGTTGACAGGCTTACTTTGTCCGTTATAATGAAAATAAATAACAAGGGCGAAGTTGTTGATAGTGAAATTTTTGAAGGAGTAATAAATTCTAAAAAACGTTTAACGTATTCAACCGTTCAAAAGGTTTTAGACGGCGAAAAAACGGACATATCAAGCAATAAACAACTTGTTAATATGATTAAAAACGCAAACGAGTTAAAGGAAATATTGTCAAACAAAAGGCGTAAGCAAGGCAATATTGATTTAACCGTTGACGAGAGCCATATTTACGTTGACGAAAATAAAAAAATACACGTTGAACCGAGAACAGACCTTGACGCATATAAAATTATAGAAGAGTTTATGATTTTAGCCAACGAAACGGTTGCCGAGTACGTTTATTATATGAATTTACCTTTCGTTTACCGTATTCATGAAAAGCCGGATGGCGAAAAATTGAGTTCGTTTATAGCCTTTTTAAAGGTGCTTGGAATAAACGTAAAATGGAGTGAAAACACTTGTCACCCCAAAGATTTTCAAACCTTGCTTGAAAGTATAAAAGGGGAAGAAATATACGGCGTTGTTAATAAAGTTATGCTCCGTTCTATGCAAAAAGCCAAATATTCACCAGAAAATCTTGGGCATTTCGGCTTGTCAAGTAATTGTTACTGTCACTTTACTTCGCCTATAAGAAGGTACCCCGATTTAACCGTTCACGCAATTATAAAGGGAATATTACACGGAAAAGATATAGAAAATTCTTATTCCGATTTCGTATATACGGTTAGTGATATATCTTCCGAAAACGAGAAAAAAGCGGTTGAAGTTGAAAGGACAATGGACGATTATTATAAATGCCGTTATATGCGTTCTCATATAGGAAAGCAGTATACGGGAATTATTAGCGGAGTTACTAATTTCGGCGTGTTCGTAGAACTTGAAAATACCGTTGAAGGACTTATAAAAATAGAAACTTTACCAAGGGGAAATTACGAATTTATAAAAGAAACGTTTACTTTAACTTCTAAAAAACTAACACTTTCGTTAGGACAAAAAGTTTTGATTGAAGTTTTAGGAGCAAATACGGAAGACAGAAGAGTTGAATTCGGTCTTTTGGGAATTTACGACTAAACAGTTGTAAAATAATAAAAAAGTTGATACAATATAATAACTATGAAAATAATTACCGAAAACAAACAAGCACGTTTTGAATATTTCGTTGAAGAAACTTACACCGCAGGTATAGTATTAGAAGGTGGAGAAGTAAAATCGGTAAGGCAAAACAACGTCAATTTAAAGGACAGTTTTTGCTCCGTATATCAAGGCGAAGTATTTTTAAAAAACGCACATATTTCCATATACGATAAGTCGGGAGCGTTCAACACACGTGACAGTAAGCGTGATAGAAAACTCCTGCTTAACCGTGCCGAAATAAACAAAATAGTAGGAAAAGTTAACGAAAAAGGTGTAACATTAATTCCACTAAATATGTTTTTTGAAGGAAGTTTGGTAAAGGTAACGGTAGGGCTTTGCAAAGGTAAGCATACCTACGATAAAAAGCAAAGTATTAAAGAAAAAGATTTAACGAGAACGGTTGAAAGAGAACTCAAAAATTATTAAAATACGGGGATGTACCGGATTTGATTGTTTGTGGGTGTTGTCGTAAGCGTACCGAAGTTTCCCGAGGCTTCGTTAAAACGGGAGTTTAAATTTAAATGCTGAAAATAAATCTTTCGCATTCGCTGCTTAATTTATAGTGGCTGTCCAATATAAAAACGCCGTCGGTTTATAAAGGGCATCATTTTAGACGGAACTTTTTTAAAACGTTTGATAGTACTATTAAAAAAGAATTAAACTTATCATAGAAATTGCGGGTTTGTTCGTTGAACCGTACTTTCAAGATTAAAAACGGACTGTGTACGAAGAAAGCGCAAAGGAAACAGGCAAGACGGCGGTTCAACTCCGCCCATCTCCACCAAAACAAAAAGGAAGGGTATGATTACCCTTCCTTTTTGCTTTAATTAAGTATGTGTGGCGGAGTTGAATAAGAACTAACCTTTTAAAAATAAAAAAAATTTTTAAAATAATTACTTCAACTTAAATTTGTTTCGTTGGGGAATAACCGAAATAATTTTTATACGCTCTACTAAAATTGTACGGGTTACTGTAAGAAAGTGTTTCGGCTATTTTAGTTACTTCCACGCCTTTTTTTAATTTTTCTTTGGCATATTCCATTTTTTTAGAAAGCAAATAAGCGTTCATGGTCGTATCGTATTCTTGTTTGAAAATTTTGCATAAATAATTATGCGAGTAACCGAAATGGTTTGAAAGTTCTATTAAAGAATTTATTTTTTTGAAATTTGCGTCAATGTATTCCGTTAATAAAGAAGGTAGTTTAACAATATCAATTTTAAGTTTGTTTTCGTTTTTTAAATCGTTTATTCTTATAAGTTTAATTAAAAGTTGAGTTATCAAACTGTCTAAAATAATTTCGCTTTCTCCGTTTGCTTTTATAGGAAATTCCGTAAGAATATCCGAAAAAATAACGTCTAATTCTAAAGCGTTTATAATTCGTTTAAAACTGTAATTTTGCTTAACTTTTTCAAAGATTTTTAACACTTTTTCATTGTTTAAAAAGTTAAAAGCAACCGTTTGAAATCGGCATACGTTGTGTATTGAAACTTCGTGCGGTTCGTTTTTGAACGATATTTGAACGTCGCCTTTTTTTAAAACGGAAATTTTGCCGTTAACGTTCACCGTAACCGTTCCGTATAAAACGAAAGTTAATTCCAAATCGCAAAGTTGGTTATGTTTTTCTATTGCAAAATTGCTTGCATAGTAAGAATCGGCTATTTGAATAATTTGAAAATTCGGTGTTATTACGGGGGAAAGTAATTCTGCCGTGTCAAAATTTATAAAAGTGTTTTGTATCGTTACGTTTTTATTGCTTTTAAATTCTTTTCTCAT
>JAZRVG010000151.1:0-9431 GCA_045599025.1 Christensenellaceae bacterium
TAAAAACGGAAAAACCGCCACCCTAAAACTATACGAAAATTGCAGGCACGAAATTTTAAACGACGATAAAAAAGAACAAGTTATAAACGATATATTAGAATTTTTAAAATAAAGTAAAACAAAAGAGTAGCAAATTACCGCTCTTCCCGTTGGGAAGGGCGGTAATTAAATTTGCAAGTAAATTTGTGTTATTCACCTCACGGTGAGTTATATTTTGCCTAACGGCAAAGTGATATTCCGCATATAGCGGAGTGATATGCTTGCTATCGCAACCGTTGTTGATTTTTATTATTAAAAAGCATTTTTTCATTTACTATATTTTTGCGTGTTGTAAAAATTCTTTACGCAATTTTTGCGTACTCTATAATTTTCTTACGCAATTTTTGCGTAAAATATTGATTTTTGCGTAAAAAATTTAATTGTTATGTTATACCATAAGTCTAAATATACAATTCAAATACTTCACTTAAAAGCGACGACCTAAAAGTTTTTCCGTTTATAACAAAATTATCTAAAATATCTTCTTTATTACCTTCATAATAAATTGTACCTGTATTTTCGTTAAAAACATAACACTGGGAATTATTATCACTATCATAATCTAAATGATAATTTATATTATTATAATAAAACCTCATTTCCATATTATTATTTAATTGTTCATTAAAATAATCAATTAGTCTTTCCATATTTTCGTTTCCGTTATATTTATCAAATTCCGTAGCCGACGGCTAAACCGAATAAAAGTATTAAACTTGTAATTACAAAGTTTATAAGTTGGAATTTCCAAGTCCATTTAAACCATTTGCCGTAATCTATTTCCGCTACTCCCAAACTTATTAAAAGTACGGGGTTGGTCGGATAGAACACGTTTGAAAATCCGTCGCCGAACGCAAACGCCATTATACAAAGTTGGCTTGGTATTTGGAACATTCCTGCAAGTGGAACGATAAGCGGTATTAACATAAACGCTTTCGCAGAGCCCGACGCAATAAAGAAGTTCATTACCAAAACTATCAAATATATAAATAATATTACAACCCATTTTGGCAATTTTTCCGCAACGCTTACCGCTCCGTGGAGCATTGAATCCATTACGTTTGCTTCTTGCAAAATGAACTTAATTGACGACGCCATTAAAATCATTAACACTGCCGGAAGCATTGAAATTATACCCGATAAAAACGTTTTAAGTAGGGTTTTTATCTTCATACCAGAAACTAACGACGCTACAATTCCCGCAACTAAAAACATTACGGCAACTATTATCATAGTGTAATCTTGAAGTGCGGAAATTACCGAAGAAAGTAGTACTATAAGTATGCCTACGCCTAAAATACCACCGAAACATACCGTTCCGTTTCTTAATTTTTTATTACTTTCTTCAAAAGTAAAGTTTTCTATATTTACGGGTTTTGCTATCCTTTTAGCGTGCAAATATACGAAAGCAAAAAGCACGCCGTATATGATAACGAACGCAACGAGTCTAAGCCACGCTCCCGAAAACATTTGAAGTCCTGCAAGTTGTTGAGCAACCCCTACCGTAAACGGATTTAAAACGCCGGCAGCAAATCCGCAACCTACCGCAAGCAAACTCATGGCAACGCCCGTTAAAGCGTCAAACCCTAAATTTATTGCAAGTGCCACTACGATAGGTACGAGCGGAACGCACTCTTCAAACGAACCGATAAGCGAACCTAACGACATAAAGAAAAGCATTATTACTGCCATTAAAATATATCTTTTGGTGTAAAATCTTGCCGACAATCTGTTTACCATATATTCCATAAGTCCGCAAGAATTTAAACTGTTGAACACTCCGCCTATTACTATTAAAAAGATTATTACTGCTATTAAAGTACTACTGCCGTCCGCACCTAAAACGAGTACGGGGGAAAGTAACCATTTCCAAAAAGGCAAACCACCCTTTACCGTTTCGTATATATTAGGATTTATAGTGCCGTCTTCAAATCTTTCGTAACTTCCGCCCTTTATTATAAAAGTAAGCACGTAAGATACTACCATTAAAACGAAAATTACGAGTATTGCCGTAATGAACGATTTTGCATTTATGTTTAGCCCTTTCTTTTGTTCTTTTTCCATATTTATCACCTTTTTATTTTATTTCTCCGTAAGTTTCTTTTATCCAGTTTTCTATAAATTCCGCAAACTTTATAACGTAGGGATTTGCTTGCTTTTCGTAGGGAACGGCTATTGCTATCGTTCTAAACGAAGGCGGAACGGTTTCCTTTATAACTACGTCTTGCGTATGATTTAAAAGTAAGAGTTCCGGCTCTAAACATATACCTAAACCGTTTTCTACCATTGAAATCATAGCGTAGTCGTCCGTAGTTCTGTATTTTATGTTGGGAATTATTCCTGCGGTTTCAAAAACGTTTCTACTGTCAAGGTCGGTTTTTTCGCCAAGCGATATAACGCTTTCTTCACTAAATATCTCTACGGGAACTCTATCTAAATTTGCATACTTATGCCCTTTGGGTAGTACCGCCAAAATTCTGTCTTTATATAAAGGATAGCATTTTACCTTGCTTTTTATAGGTAAACACACGAAACCTATATCAATACTGCCCGTTTCTATACCGGACAAAATATCTCCGTAACCACCGTCCGTAAGAGAAAATTCAACTTCGGGGAATTGTTTTTTAAATTCCTTCATTATTTGCGGTAGCCAGTTTACCGCTACCGAAGTAAAAGTTCCTACGTTTATTTTGCTACTGCTTTCCCCTTTTATCTTTAACGCTACTTTATTAAGTTCTTTTTCCCTTTCCAAAAGTTCTTTTACGATAGGAAAAATTCTTCGCCCTTCTTCAGTTAAACTAACGCCCGCTTTGTTTCTTACCATTATTTTAAAACCTAATTCTTCTTCTAAATCAAGTATTAAATGGGTAAGATTTGACTGCGTTACTTCTAATTTTTCGGCTCCTTTTGTGAGCGTTCCTTCTTCTACCGCATAACAAAACGCTTTTATTTGCTTTAAAGTCATTTTTTTCTTCCTTTTTGTTTTATTATGAATAAATTTAATAATATTTTATCACTTTAGTAAAAAAATAGCAAGAAATTTCATATCATATATAAAAAACAGTTGATTTTTATAAAAAAATAGTATATAATTCTTTCATTATTTGAATTTGAAAATATTTATTATGAATTTTCTTCATATAAAAAGGAGATTGTATGAACGTATTTGAAGTTATTTCATTTATACTCTACTTTTTGCTTATGGTAGGCATAGGCGTTTACTTTTTCAGAAAGTCAAAAAGCGGTGGCGAAAAGGACTACTTTTTAGGCGGTAGGCAAATGAACGGTTTAGTTGCCGCCGTTTCCGCAGGTGCGTCCGATATGAGCGCTTGGTCGCTTATGGGACTTCCAGGTGCTATTTACCTTGGCGGTATGGGACAAACTTGGATTGCTATCGGCTTATTTATAGGAACGGTCCTTGCATGGATTTTCGTTGCTCCTAAACTTCGCCGTTACGTAATAAAAGCGAACGACAGTATTACTTTACCGCAATTCTTGGCTAACCGTTTTAAAAAAGAAGGTAAATCTTTAAAAATAGTTTCGGCTATAATTTTCGTTATTGCTTACTGCATATACGCTGCGTCTTCCGTTTCCGCTTGCGTAACGCTTGCACAACAAGTGTTCGGTATTAGTGCGGACTACAAGGCTATTATTATGATAGTTGTAGGTTTAATTATCGTTGCTTACACTATGCTTGGCGGTTTCAACGCAGTTTGCTACACCGACCTTATTCAAGGTATGCTTATGCTCGGTGCTTTAATGCTCGTTCCTATCGTTACCTTATTCGTTTACAACGCTACCGGCGTTTCTTCAACTTTCGTAGCAAATACTACGGTTGGCGATAATTATTATTCTCTTTTTAGTGGTGTTCCTTTCTCCGATATTATTACCGGACTCGGTTGGGGACTCGGTTACTTCGGTATGCCACATATTTTAGTTCGTTATATGTCCATTAAGTCGGAAAAAGAAATGAAAAAATCTCAAATTTACGGCTCTGTTTGGACGGGTTTAATTCTTGCTATGACCGTTGTTTTAGCGTTGGTTGCAAGAAAATATTTAGGCGGTGCGGTTGAAGATAATAAATCTCTCGTATTCATTACTATAGTTAAAGAAATTTTCCGTCACGGCGGTTGGGCTTTGATTGGAGGCGTACTTTTATCTGCGGTAGTTGCTGCGTCTATGTCAACGGCGGACAGTCAACTTTTAGCGTCTTCTTCCGCTCTCGTAAGCGACTTCTACAAAACGGCTATCAATAAGGATGCTAACCAAAAACAAATTACTTGGATGTCAAGAATTTCTATCGTGTTCATTACCGTTTGCGCTATCTTAATTGCTATCTTCGGAACAAGTGATATTATGTCGCTCGTATCTGCGGCTTGGTCAATTTTCGGTGCGGCTTTCGGCCCTGCGGTTTTACTTTCACTTTATTTTAGAAAGTTCAATTATAAAGGTTGCGTTTCGGGTATTGTTGCAGGCTTTGCCGTTTCGGTATTGTGGCTTATTTGTTTCAACGCAGAATATTACGGACTTAATTTCTTACCCGAAAGTTTAATTTACAACACGGGCGTTTACGAAATTGTTCCCGGATTTATCGTAGGAATTATCGTTGCTTTCGTAGTTTCACTTTTAACTAAACAAGAAGACAAAGAAGTTATTGACCTTTTTGACAGCGTTAAAAATTTTGAAGAAAACTAATTCTATAAAAACTCCATATATTTGTCGGAAAGCCGACTTAAAAAGCACTATCGTAACGATAGTGCTTTTTGATTTGCTTTTATTTATTATTTAAAGCGTTCGTTCAAGTAGTCTTTAAAACGCTTTGCTATCGGGTTTTCTTCCCTCAAATTCATACCGTTTACAATATAAACTTTTCCTTCGTATTCTTTATACATTACGGCGTATTCTTTAAGCGAATTGTCAAGTCCGCCCCAACCACCGCTTGCACCGTACAAAATAGGCTTAAACCCGTCGGTTGTTACTTGATATTTTTGGTCGCTAACCGGCATAATACAGTCTTCCTTTTTATCGTACCAGTTATAAAAATCGTTTTTATCAAATTTATTTACCACGTCGTCGTTTTTGTTCACTCTTGCAAAGAAAATTGAACGCCAGTAGTTAATAACGGTAAACGTTTCGCCTGCAACGGTATTTTCCCCTTCGGGTAAATTTTCAAGCCAAACTATTTTGTCACTTTGTGGAACGGTTTTCGTTCTTTCAAAAATTTCAACAGTTTCTTCGTTATAGTCAATAACCTTTCCGTTATCAATTAAAAATACTTTAATATTGAATTTTTCTCTATCGTTTACTTTGTCAATTTTGAAAGACGGCGAACCGATATACACTGTTTTATTCTTTTTGGACTTTGCTTTTACTTGTTTTTCTTTTACAAGTTCACCCTTTGAGTTATAAACTTCGTATCTTATGCCGTAAGTTTTTTCGGTTAAAGTATCGTTTGAAAGGTAAGTTTCAAGTTTAACTTCTTCGTCCAAATAATAAGTGTACCTATCCGTTCTAAAAGAAATCATAAGGGGTGCTAACGCATTACGGTAAACAAAATACGCAGGCTTTGGCGTGCGTTCACAGTCCATAATGGTTTTCATCCAACCGCTCGGCCAAGCGTCAATGAAAAGGTGAATAGCAAAAGTTACCATATCGTTATTTCTACGGAAAACTTCCGTCATAGTCTTCATTGAAGAGGCTTGATAATTTTGAGAAACGCTCACCCATTCTTCAAGCGTTTCGGGTTTATTGTAGAAGAATTGATAGAAGTTGCCCGATTGAGCCCTTACTATGTTTTGCGGGTTAAACGGTTCTTTAAGCCACTCTTTCGGGTAGCGTCTTTTCATAAGGTCAACGTAGTCTAAACCTTCTACGCCGAACTCTCCGCAACCGTAATACCAGTTAGGTTTTACAGGACACCAGTAACCTTTTAACATTTTGCCGAAGTCAATATTATGACCTATGTACCACATATTATAACAATGGTTATCGGGCATCATATCACTTGGCGGATCGTAATCGCCGTCAACGTACTTTATAACTCTATCGGGGTTATTAAGTTTAACTACTGCGTCGCAAGCCTTGAAAAAGTTCTCCAAATCGGGTCTCATTAAATGGCGTTGCGGTTCGTTATAAGCGTAAGGCGACGGCTCGTTTATATATGAAATTATAACGTTACACGGGTGTGAACGGACAAGTTTTTCCATCTCTTCCGCTTGGCGAACGCCTTCTGCGAACTTGGTTAAACGCATACACGCAAAAAGCGGTAAGTCCGTTTGCGTCATTAATCCTAACTTATCTGCGTACTCGTAAATTTCGTCTTGAACGGGGCGTTGCGTTAAGCGTAAAAAGTTCATATTACATATTTTGGCGTATAAAATATCGTCAATTAGTTGATTTATATTGCCGTCCTTTACTTCTTGTTGCTCAAAGCCCATCGTGTTTGCCCCACGAAGTCTTATAGGGTTTCCGTTTAAATAGAACATACCTTTCTTTTTGGAAACGTAATCTTGAATGAAAGAACGCATACCGAATTGTCTTTTGAAAGTATCTTCTATTTTATCTTCGTTTTTGAGTGAAACTTGAACTTCGTACAAATTAGGCTCGGTTAAACTCCAAAGTTTAAAGTTAGGAATATCAACTATCATTTTATATACGTTTATTCCCTTTTTCATATAAAGTTTGGTTTTACCCGTTTTGCCCTTTTCGTTTAAATAGCCCCCTTCTTTAAGCCTATCGGAAGTCGTTTCAAATTCAAGGTTTTCAAATACCGTTTCTTCAAAATTTTTACCGTAAACGCTTATAGATAAGGTTGGCATAAACAAAGTGGTAGGGAAAGTATTGTTAGTTTCTACCCAAACTTCCGCTTTGCTTTCGTGAATAAGCGGTCTTACGAAAACGTCGGTAATGAAAAGTTTATTTGTTATTTCAACGTAAACTTCGTTGTATATTCCCATACCCGGTGGACAGTGGTGCCAACCTATTTTAGGATCGTCCCAACCAAGACCGGTGGCTGCGTAAAGTTTATCGCCTTCTTTTCTTGCAATTCCGTCGTAATCGTGGTCGTTACCCATAAAAACGTAGTCGTTATCAACTTCTATTTTTAATTTGTTAACACCCGTTTTAACTGCCGAACTTATATCAAAGAAAAACGGGGAGAAAAAGCCTTCGTGTCTTCCTACGAACTCTCCGTTAACGTAAACTACGGCTATATAGTCAACGCCTTTAAAACATATATTATACGCCTTGTTTTCATCAACTTTTTCAAGGGAAAATTCCGTTTCGTAAACTTGCCTGTTAACACCTGACGGCCCGCCGTAATACGGAATTGTTATTTCTTTTTCTCCGTTTAAAATAAAGTTTTTTAAACTTATTTTCTCTCTTAAATTTTGCATTTTAGGAGAAAATTCTTTTAAAAATTTTGCATATTTTTCACGCTCGGTTTTTAAAAGATTTTGAAGTTCTTCCTTCGTGCTTATTTTCTTTTCATATACGATAGGAGCGGTCGTTTCACTTGAAAGTTCTATCTTTTTTTCAATGAACTTTTCGGGCGTAGGCTCTATCATATTTTCTCTTATAGCGATATTATTCGCTGCAATTTGACCAAAAAAGTCTGCCATTTTTCCCTCCGAATTATTTTACGGTTTAATCCTATTACATTATACCATTTTTATCTTTTAAAATCAATGATTATATATAGCATTTTACTATGCTAATTTTATACAAACACTTGATTATTTATTTGTAAAATGTTAAACTAAAACTACGTATATAAAAAGGAGAAATTTATGAATTTTAGACAAGTACACCTTGACTTCCACACTTCCGGTGCTATTGACGGAGTTGGAGCAAAATTTGACAAAAAGCAATTTCAAAACGCTTTGAAGGTAGGCCACGTGAATTCCATTACGGTATTTGCTAAATGCCACCACGGTTTCGCTTACTTTAACAGTTCCGCTAACGTTAGACATCCCGGTATGCCGAAAGATTTTGAACTTTTGCGTGAACAAATAAAAGCGGCTCACGAAATAGGCGTTAAAGCACCTATCTATATTTCGGTTGGTATTGACGAAAAACTTGCACGTCTTCACCCCGAATGGCTTATTCGTGACAGAAACGAAAAAACCACTTGGGCGGAAACTTTTGACGTTCCCGGTTATCATATTTACTGCTTGAACAACGCTTACGTTGACGAAGTTGTTGCTCAAACGAAAGAAGTTTGCAATACTTTTAAAGATTTGGGTATAGACGGACTATTTTTTGATATAGTAGGCGTTAGACCTTGCTACTGTCAAAAATGTTGCCTTGATATGATGAAGGAAGGCAAGAACCCCTACAATGAAAAAGACAATATGGAATTTGCCGAAAAAGTTTACGCAAATTACACCCGTAGAATTCGTGAGGCGGTTGATGAAATTGACCCTTCTATTCACGTTTTCCACAATGGCGGACATATCCGTAGGGGCAGAAGAGATATTGCCTTTATGAACTCTCATTTGGAACTTGAATCACTTCCGACGGGCGGATGGGGTTACGACCACTTCCCGCTTTCCGCAAGATACGTTCAACAACTCGGTATGGACTACTTGGGTATGACGGGTAAATTCCACGGTGCATGGGGCGAATTCGGTGGTTTCAAACACCCTAACGCTTTACGCTACGAGTGTGCTTTGTCCGTTGCAAACGGTGCTAAATGTTCCGTTGGCGACCAATGTCACCCTTCGGGAAAAATGGATATGGTTACTTATAAAACCATAGGCGAAGCGTATGCGGAAATTGAAAAAATAGAACCGTGGCTTGACAACGTTTCTTCCGTTGCCGACGTAGGCGTTTTATCACTTGAAGCAGCAAGGGAATTCCTTGGTATAAACGATATAACCGACACCTACACTTCTTCGGACGCAGGCGTAGTTCGTATTATGCTTGAAGGCAAATATTTATTTGACGTTTTAGATATGGAGTCCGACTTCTCTAAATACAAAGTTATTATTTTACCGGACGAAGTAAAATGCAACGAAGAAATGATTAAACGCCTTAAAGCGTACGTTAAAAACGGCGGTAAAATTCTTGCAACCGGTAAATCGGGCTTGAAAATTGATAAAGACGAATTTGCATTTGATTTCGGTGTTAAATACGAAGGCGAAAGCAAACACGACCCGTCTTATTTACGTCCTCTTTTTGAATACGAAACGGCAGGCGACACCGCATACCTTACTTACGCAAAAAGCGAAAAAGTTTCTTTAAACGGCGGAAAAGCCCTTGCTTATCTTGAAAAACCGTATTTCAACAGAACGGTTGAACATTTCTGTTCACACAAAAACACTCCCAACTGCGAAGAATACGACGGAATTGCTATTTGCCAAGGAAAAGACGGAATTTATTTCTCTCACTCA
>JAZRVG010000152.1:0-13472 GCA_045599025.1 Christensenellaceae bacterium
ATACTTATAAGATTTTTTTGAATAGAAGTCATACCTTGCATATATTTAGCGTTGAATAAGCCTACTACGTTATTAGATTTGTAGGGGAAAAGTGTAATAGGTAACCCCGATTTACTCAATAAGCAAGTAAGAGCAAGTGTAACGGAAATAAACGCCGTCATAACGATAATACCGCAAAGAAGTTTTGAGATATTAAACTTAACGTGTAAAATACCCGTAATAAACCCTGCACCCATACCGCCTATAAACGATAGGAGTATAGCAAGAATAGGGTTCAAACCCAAGTTGTACATTGCGATAGTGCCTAAAATCGCACCGAAAGGAAAAATTCCGTCAACGGACAAATCGGGGAAGTCCAAAATCGTATAAGAAATGTAAAGTGCTATGGCAAGAACGGAAAAACAAAGCCCGAATCTTAACCCGTCAATAGCAGTGTTTAAAAATAACATAACGCCTCTAATAAAAAATTATTTATTGTAATTTGCAGTGGAAACAATACCTTCCAAATTCGGTACGGTTAAACCCAAAGCGGTAATAACGGTTGGATTGTAATAAGGAGTAGGATTAGAAATAATTTGAGTTCCGAGTTTACTTGCGGTGTCCGTACCTTTTAAAATTTTGCCTGCCATTTCACCGGAAATTCTACCTATTTCAATATAGTCAATGGAAGATGCGGCAACGCAACCCGAAACGGCTTGTTCAACTTCGCTACCGAAAACGGGAATATTGTTTGCATTTGTAATATCTAAAATAGTTTCTAATTGACCTACAACGGTATTGTCTAAAAGGTTAAGTAAACAGTCAACGCCTTCGCTAATTAAAGTGTTTACGGTGGTGGAAATAGTGGAAATTTCGGAAATATATTTAACGTCAATTTCCATACCGTCGTACGCTTTTGCCGATTCTTTTAATGAGTCAATCATAACTGCGTCGCTTGATTCGGAAGTGTGAGAAATAACGCCTATTTTAAGGTTTTGTTTTCCCATAGTTGCAGTAACTAATTCCAAAGTTTTTTCGTAGTTAGGCATATCGGAAGAACCGCAAACGTTTGTGTAGTTGGTTTTGAAAATAGAACCGTCGGTTACCGCACAAAATACTACGGGGATTTCGCCGTCAACAGCGTCGGCAGCGGCGATAGCCGAAGGAGTTGCAATACCTAAAATAATACTTGCACCTTGGTTTTTCAAAGAAGATGCGTGGCTTGCGGAAGTAGTAGGGTCAAAGTTGTCGTTAAGATAAACGAATTCGTAGTCTTTATCGGTAATATCTTGTTCTTTAAGACCTTTCAAAATACCTTCGTAGCAGTTGTTTAAAGATTCGTGAGTGCCGAATTGCATAATGCCGATAATTTTTTTACCTTTACCGCAAGCGGTTAAAGAAAGTGTTAATGCTAATGTTAAAGCAACGGTTAAAAATAACGATAATAATTTTTTCATAATGATAATCTCCTAATTTTTTTTTGATTTTATAATTTTTTTGAAATTTTGAAATAAAATAATAATTATAAAATCACCATCGTCTGTATAACATTTTCTTTTCCTCACAAAAAATAAAATAAAAAACCCGAGAACAGCAAAAAACTGTTCTCGGGACGATAACTAAAATCGTGGTGCCACCCGAATTGACGTATTGCTACGCCCACTTACTGTGTACTAACATACACGCTGTTATTTTACGGTTACAGTTCCGTCAACTACTACTTGCAAAAATGCTTTCGGTTGCCCTCAACAGCCCATTCACTTTAACTTGGACGTTTCGTTTCACCACCCCGAAACTCTCTATAAATCCACGAGTTAAACCTACTATTCTGTATCAACGGTTTATCTAAATTTAACTAAATTATAACAGTCCGTTTTTAATATGTCAACTGTTTTTTACGATTTTTCTAAAATTTTATTTGGTTAGCATATCAAGTAACGACTTGATTATATGAAGTAAATTTTCCGCTTGCTTTAAAATTAAAGAATTGTTTTCGTCTAATTCTATATTAGAAAGCAAGTTTTCGCATATAGGCGTTGCGCTTAAAATTTTATAATTTTTAAAGTTTAAAGAAAAATCTTCTTCGCAAAAGTCCGTTTTATCGTCGCTATTCGCAAAGTAGATAAAATCTGCGTCTTTAAACGCAAGAGATTTTTCCTTCTCTATTTTAACTTCGCCGAATTGGCTTATATAACGCAAAGTTTCGTCGTATTCTTCTATATTATCGGTAGGAAGTAAAGTAACGTCCGCTCCTAACTTTTGGAAAACCGTTATGAATTCGGGAACGGAAGTTCCGTTTCCAACCACCGTTATTTTCAAATGCGTAAAGTTGGCGTTTATATCGGCAACGGTCATAGCGGAAGCAAGTGCTTCGCAAGGTCCGAATAAAGCGGTAGCGTTAATAAGCGGAACGCTCAACCCGTCAAACGCTTGTGCGTCGTTTGGTTTACTCGTGCAAACTATAACCGCCGAAATACCGAAGGACGATATTGCGTTTAGGTAATTTTTATCTTTTAAAGCGTTTTCCAACTTTTCGCCCGAAAAGGAGGTTTTAAGCGGTTCGCCCGAAAGTTCTTTTATTGCGATACTGCAAGTAGTGGAACTTCTTGGTAAACTTGATTTCGTTAAAAGTAAGACGTAAGTGTTTTCAAGTTTTTTAGATTTTTCGTGAACCAAACGCATATCACGTTTTTCACGGGCGTTTAAAATAACGCTTGCAATACTTTCGGGAGAGAGTTGTTTTAACGATAAAAGTTTATTGACTTCAATATTATTTACAAAAGTAGTTTTATTTATATCCATAATTACAAATATTATATAATAAAGATAGCATTTTGTAAAGAGAAAATGAAAATTGTGCAAAATACCGTAATTAAAGGTTAAAATTTGTGTAAAATGACTATTGATTATATTTTTAAATAGTGTTAAAATAGTATAGAAAAATTTAGGAGGTATTAAATATGGCAAGTTTAAAACTTGAACACATTTACAAAGTATATCCGTCTGGCGTACAAGCAGTTACGGACTTTACTATGGACATTGAAGATAAAGAATTTATCGTATTCGTAGGTCCTTCCGGTTGTGGTAAATCTACAACTTTACGTATGATTGCAGGTCTTGAAGAAATTTCGGACGGCGATTTATATATTGATGACAAACGTGTAAACGATATTTTACCGAAAGACAGAGATATTGCGATGGTTTTCCAAAACTACGCATTATATCCTCACATGACCGTTTACGACAATATGTCGTTCGGTTTAAAATTAAGAAAAATGCCACGTGCGGAAATTGACGCAAGAGTTAAAGAAGCCGCTCGTATTTTAGGTCTTGAACCTTACCTTCAAAGAAAGCCGAAGGCTCTTTCAGGTGGTCAAAGACAAAGGGTTGCATTAGGCCGTGCTATCGTTCGTGAACCGAAAGTATTCCTTCTTGACGAACCACTTTCTAACTTGGACGCTAAACTCCGTACTCAAATGCGTACCGAAATTACAAAACTTCACCACAGACTTGCTACCACTTTCATTTACGTAACGCACGACCAAATTGAAGCAATGACAATGGGTACTCGTATCGTTGTTATGAAAGACGGTTTAATTCAACAAGTTGACGCTCCTCAAAAACTTTACGATTATCCGGCAAATATGTTCGTTGCAGGTTTCATAGGAACTCCGCAAATGAACTTCTTTGACGCCGTATTAACGGGAACTAAAGATAAAGTTTACGTAGAATTTGAAGGTCAAAAACTTCTTTACCCGAAGACCAAAGCCGCAAGCATTATCAATCTTGACGATTATCTTAACACCGGCAAAACCGTTGTTATCGGTATCCGTCCGGAAGATTTCCACGATGACGAAGTGTTCGTAAATAACGCTCCCGAAACCACCGTTGAAGTTAAAGTTGACGTTGTTGAAAGACTCGGTGCAGAAACTTTACTTTACTGCGTAGTAGGCGAAGAAAACGAAGAAACGCTTGAAGAAGGTCAAATCAAGAGTTTGGTTGAAAACAGCACCACTATGATTGCAAAAGTTGATTCTCGTTCTAACACTCAAGCAGAACAAAAAATCAAACTTGGCGTTGATATTATTCACACTCACTTATTTGATAAAGAAACAGAACTTTCTATATTAGAAGGTGAAGGAACTAAAGCGTACGTTCCCGAAGTTGAACTTGCAAGAATTGCCGAAAGAGAAGCAGAAAAGGCCGCTAAAGAAGCAAAGAAAGCAAAAAAAGACTAATAACTAAAATAAACGATAACCACTGTTTTTAGAGCAGTGGTTATTTTTTTTGACAAAATTCGTGCATAAATATATGCGATTTGGCTTGAAAAATCAAAAAAAATAATGTATAATTAAAAAAATTGTGCAAATTGCATAAAAATTAAGGCGGAAAATAAAATGCAAAAGGAACTTACGAGAATTTTAGGCGTTATTAGAGATAAAACGGGAATTTGCGTTACGGCACTGTCAACCGATAAAACGGTAGAGGCAAGCAGTTTTAAAGACTACTTTGGCGTTGATTTTAATAAGGACTTTAAAACGGAAACTTTTATAGATAAAGAAAACTGTTTAACTTATTTTAAGTTTGAATATTCGGGTTTAAAATTTTTAGGAGCGATAAAGGGTGCGGACGAAGTTAGTAAAAACTACGCAACTTTTATTTCGGAATATATAGAGCGTAGCGAACCGAAAACGGAAATTTTAGGTTATGACGAACAGTTTTTGCAAATAATAACGGGCGAAAGCACAAAAACGAGAACGTTAAACTTTATGCAAAAATATTCGGTAAAAGACGGGGAGTGTTTTTGTTCGGTTTTCAAAAGCGAAGAAAAAAGAAGTGAAGAAATTTGCGAATTTTTATGCGACTATTCTTTAAACGGAAAAGATAACGCCGTAGTAATTGACGATAGCACGGTTGCTTTTTTAAAGTTTGCCGAAACGGAATATTTAGCAGAATACACATCAACCGACGAATTTATAAAATATATCGTGCGTTCACTTTACGAAGAATTAGGTATAAGAATAAAAGTTTTCGTAGGGGGTAGCGTAAACGGTTTGGCGGAAGCGTCAAAATCGTATAGGCAAGCACTTGAAACGGAAAGGTATTGCAAGGTATTTTCGGCGGAAAACAGTGTGAATTCATATAAAGATTTCGTACTTTTCAAAATGGCGGAAGAACTTCCAAGCAATAAAATTTTAGAGTTATACACTGCTTTAAACGGAAAAAACGCCGAAGAAGTTTTGAACGATTTTGAACTTACGGAAACGGCGGACGCTCTTTTTAAGAACGGTTTGAACTTATCGGAAACGGCAAGAGTAATGCACCTACACAGAAACACTTTGATATATAGGCTTGATAAAATTCAAAAAATTACGGGGCTTAATTTAAGAGAATTTTCCGACGCTTTGAGTTTTAGACTTTTAACCGTTTTTTATAAACTTATAAAGTAATAAAGGAATTAAAATGAATAAATTAACAAACAAAATTTTATTATGGATAATAACTGTTTTTTGCGTTATAGGCTCGTTTTTCCTTGGTTTTTTCTCACGGTGGTGGTTTCTTCCAAAAGATTTGAAAGAAAGTTATACCTTTCTTGAAAAATATAAAAAATACTACTATTTTGACGACGGAAATTTGCTTGACGATTTAGAAAAAGCACTTTTAGACGAATATTCTTGCTACTACGATAAAGACGAATATGCCGAAATAAAACGTACGGCAAAAGGCTCAATGGCGGGCGTAGGGATAAGCGTTTATAACGATAGCCTTAAAATTTTTAGAATAGTAGGCAATTCTCCTTGTGAAAGGGCGGGTATGACCGACGGCGGAACGCTTGTTTCGGGTAGAAAAAACGGCGGAGAAATTCTTAACTTCGTAAACCACGAAGATTTTACTACTTTCGTAGATAACGCCAACGAAAACGACGAGTTGACTATAACGGTAGATTATTCGGGAACGGAAAAAAGTTTTACGGTAAAAAAAGAGCATTATACGAGAACTTTCGTTAAATATTACGATAATACGGGGCTATATTCTTTTACGGGTAAAGATAAAATAGAGTTAAACAAAATTTCCAACGGCACGCCCGTTTATTTAGATAACGTAGGGTATATCGTTTACGAAAATTTTGACGGAACGCTAAAAGGAACGTCGGGTTCGGCAGGGCAGTTTGAAGAAGTACTTAAAAAGTTCAAAAACGAAAATAAAGATTCCGTAATTATTGATTTACGAAATAACGGTGGCGGTTATATGGATATATTAACGAAAGTCGTTTCGCATTTTATAGACGCAAACGATATAAGAAACCCCGTTATCTCAAAAGCGATAGATAAAAACGGAAAAATTGAATATTTTAAAAGCAAAACCGTTGATTATAACGATTATAATTTTAAAAATATAATAATTTTATGTAACAGAAATACGGCGTCGGCGTCGGAAGCGTTTATAGGTGCGGTGTTAGATTACGATAAAAAGGGAATAGTTAAAGTTCTTGTTTCCCCGTCAAACGTAAACGGCGAAACGGAATATAGAACTTACGGTAAAGGAATAATGCAAACGACCTATACTAACGGGGACGGTTCTGCGGTAAAACTTACCACCGCAAAAATTTATTTTCCACTGTCAAATATTTCTATTCACGGCGTTGGAATAACGGAAGAAACTTCAAACAAAGTGTTTTCGGAAAGTGGAAATTCCCTTGAAAAAGCCTTGCAAATCATAGAAAATAACTAATTAAAGTAATTGCCGAGAGTTGTTAAAACCGACTCGTCGGCAATATCTTTTATAGGGGATAAATATTCGCTTTTAGGCGTAAAATCTTGCACGTTTTCCCCCGAAAAAGAAGAATTTTTTTTGTTTAAAAATTCTTTTAAAATGGGAATTAAAAGCGGTAGTAAATCTTTAATATTGCCGTTACCGGAAAGGTAGTCTTTAATTTGCGGAGAATTTATTGCGTTTAATAAATCGGAATTTACGCCGAAAGTTTCCAAAACGGGAGAAATATTTTCAAGGTCTATTCCGTTTAAAATATTGCTAACGCTCGGCGACTTTTTTGAGAGCAATAAAAATCCCAAAAGTAATATAATTAAATAATTCATATTTTTTACCCTTTAACATTATATTTTATGTAAGCATACTATTAAAATGTAGCGATTTTGTTTATAAAATAACAAAAAATTTTAATAAAAGGAGTTTATATGAGAAATTTTAACGATTATAAGGGTGAAGAAAAGCAAAAAAACGGAGCAAATACTAATAATCAAGCGATGGATATGCTCAAAAATTTTGCAAGCAAATACGAAGGTGCAAGCGAAAACGACTTAATTTCCGCAATCGTAAAAGAGGCGGAAAACGGCAAGAAAAAGGGTACTTTATCAAATAAAGATATAGATAATTTTGCAAATATGCTTTCACCGATGCTTAACGCTAACCAAAAGAAACAACTTGAAATGATAATCAAAAAAATAAAAAACATATAGAAAAACCGCTTAAAAGCGGTTTATTTTTTAGATTATTTTGCAAGAGTTTTTACGGCGGAAATTAAAGAAATCAAATCACGCTTATAATTGTTTACCGAAATGGACGCTCTTATAAGCCCGTCGTTTTCCGTATGTAAAAATTTATGCATAAGCGGAGCACAATGAAAACCGCTACGAACGCAAATATTAAATTTTTCGGACAAAATATCACTCACTTCGTCGGTAGAATAGCCGTCAACGGTAAAGGAAACTATACCTACGGGGTTCGGTTTTGAGTAAACTTTAACACCGTTTATAAGGGTTAGTTCGTTTATTAAATATTCGGTAGTTAGATATAACTGTTTTTGCGTATATTCAAGAGAGTTTTTAAGATATAAAACGCCTTCTTCAAGCGAGCAAATTGCAGGAAGGTTAAGCGTTCCCGCTTCAAGTTTTTCGGGGTAGCAATCGGGTTGAAATTTATTAAAACTTTCCGTTCCCGTTCCGCCCGAAAAAGTAGGGCGTATTTCCGTTCTTTTATTGAAGATAATCGCTCCGGAGCCTTGTATTCCGTATAAACCCTTGTGACCTGCCAAGCATAAAATATCTATTCCGTCACGAAGTAAATCAATATCTATATGACCGCCTGCTTGTGCTCCGTCAACTATAAAAGTAACGTTTTTATCACGTAAAAAATCGCCTATTTTTTTAATATCGTTTACCGTTCCCGTAACGTTGCTTGCGTAGTTTACAATAACCGTTTTAACGTCGTTTGAAAAATTTTTCTCTATATCTTTTTCGGTTATGTATTCGTTGTTTTCGGGGTAAATTACGGTAAGAGAAATTTCCCCTTTTTCTTCCAAAGTAAAAAGCGGTCTTAATACGCTGTTATGCTCAAAACAAGTAGTTAAAATACGAGAGCCTTTTTCGTAAGTTCCTAAAATTGAAATGTTTAACGCTTCGGTGCAATTTTTTGTAAAAATAACACGGCAAACGTCTCCGTTGTTGAAAAAAGAAGATAAAGTTTTTCTGCAAGAAAAAACGAGTTCGCCCGCCGTTTTTGAAAGCCTATGCCCACTTCTTCCTGCATTTGCGTTTAAATATTTAATAACGTTTACCGTTTTTTCTATAACCGAGTTAGGTTTAAAACCGCCCGTTGCGGCATTGTCTAAATAAATCATAAAATCTCCTTAAATAATAACCTATTTGAAAAAATATAAATACAATAATAATGAGAGTATTATTACTCTTAATTTTATTTTTTTTCTTAATAGAATATGCCACAAAGGAGGAAATTTTTATGAAAAGATGCATAGCGGTATTCAAATCACGCACGCAAACCTACGCTTATTACGAAGAACTGCAAAAATTCGGAATTTACGCCGAAATAGTATCTACCCCACGGGAAGCACACGTCGGTTGCGGTGTTAGCGTTGAAATAAATTATTACGATATAAATAGGGCGAAAGCCGTTTTACGAAGAAAGAATTACAACGCTTTTTACGGATTTTTCTTAATAGATAAAGTAAACGGGAAAAGTTCCATAGTTAGAATTTAGTAAAATATAGTTGTAATAATATTACTTATATGTTAAAATTATAAGGCGAGCAAGAAATTTGTTCGCCTTTAATTATGAAAAAGCAAACCGTAGAAGAAATAATTGAAAAACTCAAAAACGAGTACCCGAACGCAAGGCCAATGCTTAAATTTAATTCGCCTTACGAACTTTTGGTGGCGGTAATACTTTCCGCACAGTGTAAGGACGAAAGGGTAAACAGTGTAACGGAAAACTTGTTTAAAGAGCATAATACTCCCGAAACTATGGTAACTTTAAACAAAGAGCAACTTGCAAATATTATAAAACCGTGCGGACTTATGAACTCAAAAGCCGAACACATACTTTCCGCAAGCAAGTCAATACTTGAAAAATTTCAAGGCAGAGTTCCCGATACTATGGAAGAACTTTTGAGTTTGGACGGGGTTGGAAGAAAAACGGCGGACGTTGTTTTAGCGGTAGCGTTTGAGAAAAACGCCATAGCGGTAGACACTCACGTTTTTAGAGTTTCAAACAGAATAGGTTTAGCAAAATCAAAAACGCCATACGGCGTAGAAATGCAACTTATGAAGATTTTACCCGAAGAAAGTTGGGCAAAAGTGCATCATTATTTAATTTTTCACGGAAGAAATATATGCAAATCACAAAACCCGAAGTGTGAAAATTGTATAATAAAAGAAAGTTGCAAATACTATAAAAACAAATAAGCGGTATAATATGTTAAACGAAAATTTTTTAGACAAAGAAAGCATTTTAATAAAATCCGGTAACGGTGGCGACGGGGCAACTTCGTTTATCCGTTATAAAGGCGTTAGCGACGGTGGACCGGACGGTGGCGACGGTGGTGACGGCGGTTCGGTATATTTCATAGGCGATAGGCATAAAACGAGCCTTATTGACTTTATGTACAAGCATAAGTTTATAGCGGAAGACGGTGCGAAAGGCGACGCTAAAAACTGTCACGGAAGAAACGGACAAGACTTATATATTAGCGTTCCGCTCGGAACGGTTATAACGGACGTGGAAACGGGCGAATTTATTTGCGATATTTACGAAGACGGTCAAAAGCGTTTGATAATGCGAGGCGGTCGTGGCGGAAAAGGAAACGCAAGGTTCACAACGTCAAGAAGACATTGTCCGCATTTTTCTCAAAAGGGCGAAAGAACGGAAATAAAAAGAGTAGGTATGGAACTTAAAGTTATAGCGGACGTAGGCTTAATCGGTTTCCCTAACGTAGGAAAATCAACGATATTAGGTCAAATATCAATGGCACGCCCGAAAATAGCAAACTATCACTTTACCACGTTGTCACCGAATTTAGGCGTTGTTAAGTATTACGACGACAGTTTTGTTTGTGCCGATATTCCGGGGCTTATAGAAGGAGCGTCGCAAGGCGTAGGACTTGGTCACGACTTTTTAAGGCATATTGAAAGAACGAGATTACTTTGCCACGTTGTTGATATAAGCGGGTCGGAAGGAAGGAATCCCGTAGAAGATTTCAAAACGATAAACAACGAGTTAAAATCGTACAGTAAAGAACTTGCGAAAGTAAAACAAATAGTGGTACTCAATAAATGCGATATGGACGGAGCGGAAGAAAATATCAAAGAGTTCAAAAAGCATTTTAGAAAATACAAAATACTTGAAACTTCTGCGATAATAGGTGAAGGGACGGACGAAATAATAAAAGTTTTAACGGAAGAACTTAAAGAAATTCCTTTAAATCTTCCTATGCAAGACAGCGGATTTTGTTACGACTTGCCGAGTGATAACAGATTTGAAATAGAGCGAGACGAAGACGGAGCGTTTATCGTAATAGGCGATTTGGTAAAACTTTTAGAGAGAAACGTTGTGTTAGACGATATAGACAGTATGGCTTATTTACAAAAAACGTTACGAGATAAAGGCGTAGTTAAAAAATTAAGAGAAATGGGAGCAAAGGACGGCGACGTTGTAGTTATAGGCGACGTAGAGTTTGACTTTGTTGATTAAAGGAGAGAATATGTTTACTTCAAAGCAAAGAAGTGTATTAAGAAGTTTAGCGCAAACGATAGAACCGGTAACGCAAATAGGAAAAGGTGGAATAACGGAAAATTTAGTAGAAACGTTATCGCAAGCCCTTGATAAAAGGGAACTTATAAAAGTAACGGTACTTAACAATGCGGAACAAGACGCAAAATCTTTCAGTGAAGAATTAGCGGAAAAATTATCTGCGGAAGTCGTATGTACGATAGGCCATAAAATAGTATTATATAGAAAGAGTGATAAAAAAGGCGTAGAGCATATAAAATATTAAAATAAGGGGAAGAAATACTAAACGAAAATACTTTACGGTAAGTAGTCATAAACCGTTTAAAAATAGGGGTAATAGATTTAAAATATAGTAAAATATTTAGCACGATAAGTGGAGCGTTATGCTCCACTTTTTTCATACGGAAAGGAGAGGAGTTATGGAATATAAACAATGGTTAAACGAGTGGTTGACAAACTATAAAGGGCCTACGGTAAAAGAAAGGACGTACAAGTATTATTTAGGAATATCAAAAAATCATATAATACCAAAATTAGGGGAATATGAAGTTAGTGAAATAAAGGCGTATCAAATACAAAGGTATATAACGGAACTGTTAAATAAAGGAAACCGAAAGACGGGGAAAGGTTTATCGGCGAATTCGGTAAATGCGATAATACAAATAGTACAAGGTTCGTTAAGCGACGCCTACAAATTAGGAATAATCAAAGAGAATATTGAAGAAAAGATAAGACGGCCGAAATTAAAAGAGAAAGTAATAAAATGTTTTACGGTGGCGGAGCAAAGGAAAATAGAAAAAGCGGTAATAAATTCAAAACAAGATAAAATGATAGGAATATTTATTAGTTTATATACGGGGTTGAGAATAGGTGAAGTGCTTGCATTAGAGTGGAGCGATATCAATTTTAAGAAAGGGTATTTAATTGTAAATAAAACTTGTTTTGACGAAACGGACGAAGAATTCAAAACGGTAAGAAAGGTCGGCACGCCGAAGACAGAATCGTCAAACAGAATAGTACCGATACCTAAACAAATACTAAACGAATTGAAAGAGAGAAAGAAAACGGGCAATTTGAAGTATGTTGTATCAAACGGAGATAAGCGAATACTTGTAAGGTCGTATCAAAAAACGTTTGAAAGTTTGCTAAAAAGATTAAATATAGCACATAGGGGTTTTCACTCGTTAAGGCACACCTTTGCAACGAGAGCGATAGAGTGCGGAATGGACGTAAAAACGTTATCGGAAATATTAGGGCATAAATCGGCAACCACAACGCTAAATAGGTACACGCACTCACTTTTAGAGCATAAAAAAGATATGATGAATAAACTTGGAAAAATGTATAAAAAATAAGTTCATT
This sequence comes from Christensenellaceae bacterium, assembly GCA_045599025.1. Taxonomy (GTDB): domain Bacteria; phylum Bacillota; class Clostridia; order Christensenellales; family Borkfalkiaceae; genus HGM11412. Next base: position 12,385 of record JAZRVG010000152.1, read on the forward strand.
TATTGTGATAATAAATGAACTTTTTTTACAAAATATGCGGGTTTTCCTTGATTTTTTCAAGTAAAAGCGTGTGTTTTTGCTCCCTTTTTATGCTAACATTTTAACATTAAAAAAAATTACTGTCAATCATTTTTATGCAATAATTCTAAAAATTTAATTATTTTTTTGAAAGTTTATCAAAATTCAAAAAGTACATTTATTATCACAATAAATGTACTTTTCCTTGTTTAAAAAAGATAAAAATTTCTAGATTTTATGGGAAAATTTGTAGGCGTTTACCTGTAAAAAAAGGAAATAAAATATAGGAGAAAATTAAAATGAAAAAATTTAGATTTTTGGCTTTAATAGCCATGATTTGCGTAATTGGAACAGTATTTGCTGCAACCACATATGATTGGACTTTCATTAAAGAAAGTAATTCAAAGGAACAAGTTGCTGAAGTAGTAACAAATGCAGAACAAGAAGTATCGGTTGAAAATTTAGGAACATGGAGCGTAACGAGTAAGACCCTTAAAATTGTGTTTGAAAATCCGAATGCGAATGGTTACGGTTATAATGTAAAAGGAACTGTTAGTGGATCTATCGTTTACACTTATACGGTTAGTGAAGGTTATGATAAGAATTTGGTAAATAACATTGCAATTACTTCTTCATTAAATACTTCCGATCTTACGATTGCTAAAAATCCTGAAAACGGCAACGTTGGCGTAGTAGTTTCTTTTGATAGTACAAAGGTTGACGTAGTGAATGATCCTACGGCAGGAACTATAACAGTAACCGTACCTAGTACGGCAATTAGCGTATCGTGCACGGGTGCGTTCACAAGTGTTACAGATTATAATACTTTTGCAAGTAAAGTTGGAGCACTTCAACCGAAAGTTACAGTTACTGCATCGGCAAATTATACTCAAGCGTAAGACAAATCAATAAATAACATTGTTCCCGGGAGTATTCTTGGGAACAATAAAATTATAAAAAACGAAGCCCTGCCTATGGGGGCTTACTTTATAATTTAAAAAACAAAAAGTTGTAAATACACTTCTTATATAAACAAAATTAAAGAAACGAAAGACTACTACTTTATTTAT
>JAZRVG010000153.1:0-6821 GCA_045599025.1 Christensenellaceae bacterium
AGCGTAAGTCCTTTTAATATTGTTTTTATTTTTCTAATATTTTTCTTGCAACGTAAACACCGCTTGCCGATGCGTGCGATAAAGAGTGCGTAACGCCACTTCCGTCGCCTATAATGTATAAGCCTTTGTAATTCGTTTCCAAATTTTCGTCCGTTTCTACTTCCATATTGTAGAATTTTACTTCTACACCGTAAAGTAAAGTATCGTCGTTTGCCGTTCCTTTTGCAACGTTGTCTAATGCGTAAATCATTTCAATAATGCCGTCTAATATACGCTTTGGAAGTACCAAACTCAAATCTCCCGGGGTTGCTTTTAAGGTGGGAACTACGGTGTTTTCTTCTATTCTCTTGTCAGTACTTCTTCTTCCACGAATTAAATCGCCGAAACGTTGAACTATAACGCCACCGCCAAGCATATTTGAAAGCCTTGCAATGCTTTCGCCGTAGCCGTTGCTGTCTCTAAACGGTTTAGTAAAATGTTTTGAAACGAGAAGTGCAAAGTTCGTGTTGTCCGTTTTCTTGTCGTCGCCTTCAAAACTGTGTCCGTTTACAGTTATTATTCCGTTGGTGTTTTCGTTTACTACCATGCCATGCGGATTCATACAAAACGTTCTAACGTAGTCTTCAAATTTTTCGGTACGGTAAACTATTTTGCTTTCGTATAATTCACTTGTTAAGTGTTCAAAAATCTCTGCGTCTAATTCAACACGAACACCTATATCTACACGGTTTGAAAGGGTTGGAATAGATAATTCGTTGCATATCTTTTCCATCCATTTGCTACCGCTACGACCTACCGAAACTATGCAATACTTACTCGTGTAAACTTTATCGGCAATAATTTCGTAGCCGTCGTCAATTTTTTTAATGGTTTCAACGGGAGTGTCAAAAAAGAAAGTGATTTCTTCTTTTAACCTATCGTATAGGTTGGTTAAAACTTCGTAATTTATGTCCGTACCTAAATGGCGAACTTTGGCGTTTAAAAGAGAAAGTTTGTTTTGTAAACATAATTTCGTAAATTTAGTTTGGGCAGTGGAGTAGAGTTTAGTACCTTCTCCGCCGTATTCTAAATTGATTTTATCAACGTATTCCATAAGTTCAAGAGCGGTTTTTTTGCCGATGTGTTCGTGTAAAGTTCCGCCAAATTCGTTTGTAATGTTGTATTTTCCGTCCGAAAAAGCACCTGCTCCGCCAAAACCAGACATAATTGAACAATGTTTGCAACCTATGCAAGATTTGATTTTATCTCCGTCAATAGGGCATTTACGCTTTTTGAGTTCGTTTCCCGATTCAAAAACGGCAACTTTTTTACCACTGTTTAAAAATTCGTAAGCAGCAAATATACCGCCCGGGCCTGCACCGATAATAATTACGTCAAAATCCATAACGTTTCTCCTTATATAAATTAAAATTTTAAAAATAGAAAAGCGGTTGAGTGTAGTCAACCGCTTTAAATTAGTCGTTTATTATAGGAATTTGTTCCAAATAAACTATATCTTCTCTTTTAGCAGCGTCGCCCTCGGCTAAAACAAAGGCTTTTTTGGTTATAATACCGCCTGCTTTTTCAACGAGTTTTTCAAGACCTAATAAGGATGCTCCGGTAGATACAACGTCGTCCACGATACCTACTTTTTTGCCTTTTATAAGGTCAACGTCGTGCTTGCTTAAATATAATTTTTGCTCTTTGCCCGTAGTGATTGAAGATTCAATATCTACTTCAATTCCGTCTTGCATATAGAGTTTTTTAGACTTTCTTGCTACTGCGTAGTAGGGTTGTTTAAGTTCACGAGCACAAACGTGTGTAAGTTGTAAACCTTTTGATTCGGCGGTAATAAGTACGTCGCAATCAGTTAAAAGTTTTGCAAGATGAATACCGCAGTGTTCCGTCATATCCGTGTTGCCGTGAAGGTTAAAGAAAGCGATTTTAATTCCGGAAGGAAGCGGTAAAATAGGAAGTTCGGCATTGTAGCCTTTTATGTTCAATTTTAAAACTTTTTCCATAGTGCACCTCAAAAGTTTATTTCAACCTAACTATTTTAGCACATTAAAAAAATATTGTAAATTGTTTTTTTAGGTTTTTTACATTTTACGGAGATATTTTTAATACATTATATAAGGTGAACTATGAAATACTACTCTCAAAGCGTAAAAGACGTAATTAAAAATTTAGGAAGTATCAACGGACTTACTCAAAACGAAGTTAATTTATCAAAGCAAAAATACGGCGTAAATACTTTAAAAAAGCCTAAAAGAAAAACTCTTTTTAAGCGTATTATAGAAGCGTGTTTAGACCCTATGCTAATCATATTAGAGATAGCGTGCGTTATCACTTTCGGGGTGAATTTAGGTAAAGAATTCGGTGGAACGGGTGGAGATTTTTACGAGTGTTTCGGCATACTTTTTGCGGTAATAATAAGCGTTTTTCTTACCGTTTTAATGGAAGGAAAATCGCAAAAAGCGTTTGAACTTTTGGAGCGTGCAAGCGAAAATATTTTCGTTAAAGTTAAAAGAAACGGAGAAATAACCGTCGTTAGCCAAAGCGAAATAGTAGTCGGCGATATAATTTTACTTCAAAGCGGAGATAAAATCGTTGCGGACGGAAGACTTATTTTATCAAATAATTTAGAAACGGACGAATCAATGCTAACGGGTGAAAGTAACCCCGTAAAAAAGAACGCCGATAAAGTTTTAAACCCTAAAACACCGCTTGCCGAAAGGGTAAACTGTGTTTATTCGGGAACTTACGTTTCGCAAGGGGACGGCGAAATGATAGTTACGGCGGTTGGCGACAGTGCCGAAATAGGCGTTATAGCAAGCGATATTGAAAACAATAATCCCGTTTCCGCACCCCTTCAAGAAAAGTTAAATAGATTAGGTAAATTAGTTGCTGTTTTAGGTGGAATAGCATCCGTTTTCGTGCTTATTTTATCGGTAACGCAACTGTTCGTAAATAATCAAGTGACCTTTTTTACGATTGAAGACGCATTTTTAAATTCTATCATTTTAATAGTTGCGTCCGTACCCGAAGGCTTGCCTACCACCGTTGCGATAGCACTTTCATTAAACGTGGTTAAACTGTATAAATCAAACGCACTTATAAAGAAGTTAGTTGCTACCGAAACGGTAGGGTGCGTAAGCGTTATTTGTTCAGACAAAACGGGTACTTTAACCGAGAATAAAATGAAGGTTACGGACCTTAAAATTTACGGGGAAAAAGACGGAGTTTTTGCTAATATTGCAATCAATTCAACGGCGGATAAAACGCAGGTAAACGGAAAGCAAGATTTTATCGGTCAACCTACGGAAACCGCTCTATTGGTCCATTTTTGCAATAATTATAACGCCGAATACAAGAAAATAAGAGAAGAGGCAAACGTAATAAACAGAGTGCCTTTTTCGTCCGAAAAAAAGTATATGGAAACCACCGTTTTAACTAACGGAAAAGAGATAACTTATATAAAAGGTGCACCCGAAATTATCATAAAAAATTCTAATCTTTTAGAGAGCAAAAAACGTTATATTTTAAACGAAATAACTTACGAACAATCACGTTCAAAAAGGGTAATTGCCTTTGCAAGAAGGGTGGAAAATATAACGTATTTTGACGGTTATGCGGTTATTGCCGACTCAATAAGAAAGGACGTATATTCTTCTGTTTTAGAGTGTCAAAATGCGGGAATAAACGTTAAAATGCTAACGGGTGACGATAAAAACACCGCTTATTCAATAGCGAAAGAATTAAAAATAGCAAATAGTGAAAATCAAGTTATTTTAGCGTCGGAACTTGAAGATATTTCGGAAGAAAGAATAAAAGAACTTTTAAAAACCGTAACGGTAGTTGCCCGTTCAACGCCAAAAACGAAACTTAAAATAGTTACTCTTTTAAAAGAAATGGGGGAAGTTGTTGCCGTAACCGGCGACGGAGTGAACGACGCACCCGCCATAAAGAACGCCGACATAGGTATAGCCATGGGCGGTGGCTCTCAAATAACGAAAGAGGCAAGCGATATAGTTTTGCTTGACAATTCCTTTTCAACCATAATAAAGGCAATATCTTTCGGGCGAAACATTTATCAAAATTTTCAAAGGTTTTTAACTTTTCAACTTTCGGTAAACCTAACGGCGGTAACTTTCATAATAGCGTCGCTTATTTTAAAACTGGATAATCCTTTTACGAGTTTGGAACTTCTTTGGATAAATATTATTATGGACGGACCACCGGCTCTATCGTTGGGACTTGAAGAAAGGGGTTTTGAACTTATGAAAAATTCACCCGTAAAAAGAAGTAATAACATAGTAACTAAAAAAATGTTCGTAAAAATAATGTTTACGGCGGTATTTTGTACTTCGGTTTTGGTTTTGGAATATAAATACAATTTCTTAAATTTCCAAAGGTACGAAATAGAAACGGCAATTTTCAATATTTTTATGTTCTTGCAACTTTTCAATGCGTTCAATTCACGGGAACTCGGTAGCGTTAGTATAGTTAAAAATTTCAAAAGCAATAAATTTATGCTTATAGTTTTTACCGTAACTATGGTACTGCAAATAATATTCTCACAATTTTTGGGCGGAGTATTCAACACCGTTCCGTTAAGCGTATTCGGTTGGTTAAAGGTAATAATAACGGCGTTTAGCATAATTTTAATAAGCGAATTCGCCAAATTATCGTATAGAATTTTCAAAAGAACCAAAAAATTTATTAAAATAAACTCAAATACTTTAATTAAAAGTAAAAAATAGCATAAACTTAAATTATGAGCGAAATTAAAATTACAGAAAGCATTATAAGAAAGGAAAATATTCATTACGTATACGATACTCTTTGCGATTTGGTGTCGCAAATGTTTGCAAAGCACGAAATAAAAGTTGACAATAGTAGGTGCGAATATATAGCGGACGTTCCAAACGAATATACCGATATATTTTACGAAGAAATAAAAGATAAAATTGCCGACGTAATATCGGTAAATTATAAGAACGCATTTTTCAAAAAGTACGTAAAAACTACCGGACTTACGGCGGTGGAAAAAGAACTTTTGCTAACGGCACTCATTTCCGCCGACGTAGAAGAAGATAAAAAGTACGTTTTTAAAAAACTTGAAGGGTTTAAAGATTTTGCAATAGACGGAATTTTTAATTTCCGTATGAAACCTTTAAAGGAAAAATGGAACGAAATAGCAGGGTATATACCGCCGACTTTTACGGCAAGCGACGTTACTAATTTTATAACTTATCTTATAAAAGACAAAAAGAACAAACAAGTTTACGTAGATAACGGCGAAGTTTACGACAGGCGTTACAATTTATTAAAAAGAAGAAAACTTTTATCAAGCGACGGCGGAGAGTGTTCGGTGGTAAAAGAGATACTTTTATCGGGAGCGGGGGTTATAAAGTTAGGTTCTCCGCTCCCCGTAGAAGAAGAAAAATATTTAAAAATATTTTTCGGCGACAGAATAACTTTTGATAAAGGGTATTATAATCAAAATAATTAACTTTAATAAATTTACAAAACAGTTGACAAATAGGTGTAGTAGATATATAATATATCTAACTTATTTGGAAGTTTCGGGATAAGTAGCGTTTTAAAACGATTACAGAGAGTTGCCGTTCGGTGCAAGGCAATACCGTTTAAAACAAGTGAAACCACCCGATAGTCCACGATTCGCAGCGTTTCTGCGTAAAATTAAGCGGTCTATTAAAAATAGGCAATTAAGGTGGAACCACGGAATAAATCCGTCCTTAAACTCTTTGCAGTTTAAGGTCTTTTTTTTTGACCTACTGCTCATTATCAAAAGTGCGAGAAATCGCAAAAGGAGTATTTATGAAAGTATTTTTATTAAACGGTGAAGAACTTGAAGTTTTGGAAAATGCAACGGTATTTGAAGTTGCAGGCAAAATAAGTGAAGGTCTTCAAAGAAACGCAATAGCCGGCAAAGTAAACGGCGAACTTAAAGATTTATCTTGCAAAGTAAAAGACGGCGATACCGTTCAAATAGTAACGATGCGTGACGAAGAAGGTTTAAAAATCTACCGCCACACTTGTTCACACGTATTAGCACAAGCCGTAAAAACTATATTCCCAACTTGCAATTTAGCAATAGGACCGGTAGTTGAAAACGGTTTCTACTACGATATAGACTTCAAAACGCCTATCTCAAAGGACGATTTGGAAAAAATTGAAGAAGAAATGAGAAAAATCATTAAAAGTGATTTACCTATTGAGCGTTTTGAACTTGAAAGAAAGGACGCAATTAAACTTATGAAGAATTTTGACGAGCCTTACAAAGTTCAACTCATAGAAGATTTACCGGACGGCGAAACCATATCTTTCTATAAGCAAGGAGCGTTTACCGATTTATGTCGTGGACCGCATCTTCCTTCAACGGGTAAAATCAAAGCCTTCAAATTAACTTCTTTAACGGGTGCATACTGGCGTGGCGACAGTAAGAATAAAATGCTTACCCGTATTTACGGAACGGCTTTTGAAAAAAAGAGCCAACTTGACGAATATTTAGAGCAAGTTGCACAAGCCAAACTCCGTGACCATAATAAAATAGGTAGAGAACTCGGCTACTTCACAACGGTTGATACGTTAGGTCAAGGTTTACCCGTTATGCTTGAAAAGGGTTCTAAAACTATTCAAGTTTTGCAACGTTTCGTTGAAGATTACGAACAAAAGAAAGGTTATATCTTAACCAAAACTCCGCTTATGGCAAAGAGTGACTTCTACAAAATTTCGGGACACTGGGACCACTATAAAGACGGTATGTTCGTTATAGGCGACGAAGAAAAGGACAAAGAAGTTTTCGCTATGCGTCC
>JAZRVG010000154.1:0-18286 GCA_045599025.1 Christensenellaceae bacterium
AATTAAGCAGTTTATTATCGTTAATATTGGAAACTGTAAACTATTTGATTTTAACTTTGTTTATATTGTTTATTACTCTTCCTAATTTTAAAAACGAATTAAAATTTACAAGTATTTCTAATAAAAAATGGCTTATTTTACCTTTTTTAGTTGGTGTTGTTAATTTTCCTTTTTACGCTTTAATAAGTAAAAATGCGGTAATTAACGATTACAACCTTATTTCTATTTTGTTTTTTAAATGCGTTCTCATCGGCGTAGTTGAAGAACTTTTATTTAGAATTATTATAAATAATTTTTTATATTCAAAACTAGACGGAGATAAAAATTTTTTTAAATACGTTATCGTATCCGCAACCGTGTTTTCTCTTTCTCATTTGTTAAATTTAATAGGTGGGGCAGGAATAACAGATACTTTATTGCAAGTTGTATATACTTTCCTATTAGGAGCAATGTTTACCATTGTTTACGATAAAACGAAAAATATATGGATAAACGTTTCTATTCACTCTTTATTTGATTTTGGTGGAATGCTAATTCCAACGTTAGGTTACGGCAATTTTCAAGATTTATTTTTTTGGATTTTAACCGTAACGGTTGGCGTTTTATGCGGAATTCAAATAACACGTTATATTATTAAAAGACAAAACTTAATATAAAATAAAACGGCTTTAAAGTTATGCTAACCTTAAAGTCGTTTTTTATCGTTTAAGAAAACCACGGGTTCACCCGTGGACTTTTTTTCTTGTTTTATTAAATTTTTAAGAGTGCTTTTATTATAGTTTGTCGTAAATGTTTTCTTTGTCAACCGTAACTTTATGATTTTTACAGTCAATTTTTGAAAGTCCTTGCATAACTTATAAATAAGAGTTTTTATTAAAAGTGATAATTCGGTTGATTTATTTAATTTAACCTATTATAATTATATGGATTTATTTATATAATAAGTTAGCGGTTTTGTAAAAAAGGAGTTTAATATGGGAAGGGTATCAACAAAAATCTATAAAAACCTTAAAAAAGTTTTAGTATTACTTTTCGTTGTTATGGCGTTTCCGTCGTTTATTGCGGTTTCTTTTGCTAAAGCATATACGGCAGAAATTAGCGTAAATCTTAAAGGCGAAAAGAATACTGTTTTAACTAAAACCGAAGTCTTGGAATACGGTTCTCCAAGTTTTATGACGGAGTATGAGTTTGATAAAAATTGTAATCCTACAAAAAGCAAACAATACACGTACGATGCGGGAGAACAAAAATACACACTTGTAACAACCGTTGAATTTGAATACGATAAAAAGGGAAATTTGTTAAGCCAAACTAACAATTTTTCCGACGGTAGTAAAAGGCGTAATTCTTATACTCGTGACAAAAATAATCAAATTACAGTCCTTATTGAAGAAGATTGGAACAAGGACGAAAGCAAATTCGTATTCAACAGAAAAACTTTATACACTTATGACAGTTTAGGGGATACTACTTCTATAGAAAGAATAAGTTATGAAAACGGAGAGTGGGTTAATTCGGACAAACAAGCCACTATTTATACCGCACAAGGTAATATTCTTAATACCACGTTTTACACTTGGGACAAAGATAACCAAAAATACGAAAACCGTTCAAAAACCGAAAACGTTTACGACGGTAACGGTAGGGTTACGGAAAGCAGTTCGTATTGGTGGCTCGGCGACGAATGGAATGAAGACAGTAAATATACTTATGAATATGACGCAAACGGTAATAAAACTCAACAAAAGTTTTACAGTTATAAACAATTAAACGACGTTACTACTTATTCCTACGATACAAATAATAGATTAACCGCTATGATAATCAGTGAATACGTCGGCGGTAATAGTCAATTCGTAGAAAAAGAAGAATATTCGTACGACGGAGAAGAATTCTCTTCTTATTATACTTATAACGGTTCGGACTGGGACTATCAATCTTCAAGAAAACAAATTCAAAGCAAAACGGATAAATACGGCAACGTTGTAGAAGTAAAGTCAATGGTTAAACACGGCGACGGAGAATGGCAAGAAGAAACGTCACGAATTAACACTTACGTTCCTATGGGTAAAAAAGCAGGTAAATGCTTTATTTGGTTAATTATTCTTTTACTTATTCTTTTGCTTATAATTTTATACTGCGTATCTTTCTACCTTTGGAAAAAGAAAGATATAGTTTTACTTCATATTTTAGTACCTTCTTATAAAGCGATTGATAATTTATTATTCAAAAAGAAGGAAGAAACTTCTACCGAAGAAATAAAAGAAGAAAACAAGTAAAAACTTTAAATAATTTTTTCCAAAAGAAATTTTAATCGGTTATCGTATCACCCGTATAGCAAAATGCCGTACGGGTGTTTTATTAAATAATGTTAAAAATTTTTAAAATTTGTGACGCTTTTGTGACGATTGGCGTGTTAATATATTGGTAGTTAATCAAAAATAACTAATTTTTTTAAAAAAAGGGGAATGAAAATGCCTATTTTTTCAAGGACAGCATTTAAAAACAATTTAGAATATAACAAATTAGCAAAGCAAGAAGTAAAAATCATAAAAGAACAATTTGCAAATAACAACTATGAGTTTGCTATGAATTTAATGCTCGGTAAAAATAAATTCAAAGTTGACGGAATAGAATACGAATTTAAAGCATTAAAGTTTAACGCAGGAAAATCGGTAACGGGTATAAGGAAGTACAGTTCTCAATTAGCAAGCGACCTTTACGAAGTTAACCGTTATATTCCGCTTGACGTTGATAAAATTAGTGACGTAACCGTAAAAACCGTAGGTTTTGAGGGTATGTATCCGGGGTTAAATTACCGTGATATAAAAGACGATTTCTTAACCGAAGAAGAAATAGATAAGGAAGTTGCAAAAACTTTCCCAAGCACTCCCGAGGGTTCAAGAGAAATAGAAAAACAAAACAATATTGATTACAGAAACGGAAAGTTGGAAGACAGAAAAAATGTTGACGTTTCAACCGTTTCTTCTCTTGATGAACTCAAAGAAGAAATGAACGTTCAATATTTAAGTGAATTTGGCGACGAATCGCAAGAAGCCTACAAAAATTATTTAAATCTTATTGAAGAATCCCGTAAAGAAGCACAAGACGAAGTAGACAAATATAAAACCGAACGCACCGAAAACTTAAACAAACAAGAAAGCGAAAAAGAAAAAGAACTTGAAAACACTCTTTCAACAAATGCAAAACTTTTTGAAAATTGCATGAACAAGGGCGATATGAAGGAATTTTTTGACAGAATTCCCGGTTTAGATTATAAAACTTATCTTTCCGAAAAACTTGACGAAAAAATCCACCAAATTTTCGGGAACGTTAAAGAAGACGACAGAATTCCCGGCGTTGTTAGGTCTTATGCTTACAATCCGTTAGGTTCAGACACCGTTAGCAACGTTAAAAAGAATTTTCCGGAAATGTTAATGGCGGAAGGTTTAGACAAAAATATGTTGGGGAAAGGTACTATAACCGTTAGAGAACTTCTTGAACAAGAAAAAGAAACTATTTTAAAAAGAGCGGAAGAATTACAAAAACAAGGTGCCAACAAAGATATTGAGGACTTGAGAGCAAAATTTAACGAAGAAACTCAAAAGAACGTTGATAAAATTTATGCTACTTACGAAAACGGAAAAACTGCAAACGCAAATTACGCAAAAGGTTTATCCGTTGCCGAAAAAATGGGCGTTGACAATAACTTTATTGATAAAGCCGTAACGGTTATCAAAAACGCACAAGACAGTTATAAAACAATGAGCGGTGTGGGAAGATTTTTCAGTTATATCAACCCGTTCCCGAATAAATACCGTGAAGCAAGAAATCATATTTCAAATATGATAAACGAACTTTCTTCCAACACGGATATAAATAAAAAAGACATAACTAACTACGTTTACGGTAAGTCAACCGAAAAACCGCAACTTGAAGTTCCTTCTTTTGAAGAAGTTTCCGCAAAAGATTTATCTGTAAAGAACGAAATATTGAATAAAGAAATTCAATCTTTATCAACGGGAAAAGAAAAGGTTTCTTCCGAAGTTGACTTTGAGAGACAAGTTGCTAACGATATAGGTAGCAAACAAAAAAACGATACAATCAAAGAAAACGGAAAGGACGCTATCGTTTTGGAAAACGCAAAAGAACAATCTAACGTTTTATAATTAATCATTTAAAATTCGTGGTACTGTTAGGAGAAATAAAATGTCGTTTTTATATAGAACTGACGAAAAAATAATAAGGTCTGCCGAGATTTTAAACAATACCGAACACCCTTCTCAAATGAGATGGCACAGACTTTTAGATATTTGTAGAGAAAAAGGCGTATCCGACGGGCATTTTAGAACGTATATGCAAGGCAAAAACAGCTCATTTGACGATGCGGACGTAATGCTTTTTGATTGTTTGAAAAAGGGTGTAATGAAAATTACCACCCAAGACGTAATGCTTAAAAGCGATCGCCAAACATACGTTGAATACGGGGAAGAATTAGATAGCGACGCCGACGAAATAGAAGTAGCGCCGGAAGAAGCGCTTAACAAAAAATATACTTACAGTATTGATACGGAAAATTCCGCTTGTAAAAATTTATTTCAAAAATACGTTAACGAGCAGTTGAAAAGAAATACCGATTTGGAATTAGATTACGATACTGTTATGTCAAACATAAAGGGCAACTTGTTGAAGTACGGCGAAATTGAAGGGTTAGAAGAATATTTTAATAATTTGAAAAAAGAATTGTCGTACGATTTTATCAAAACGTATCAAGTTAGCACGCACAATGCATACCAAAAAAGTAATGGGTTTGATTACGAAATTGAAAAAACAAACCGAAATAATATTGATTCCGTAAAGCATACGCAAAAACTCAACGAAACTTTGAACGGAATAGATAAGTTTCCGGAATTAATTAATGATTCCAACAAAATAAGCAAAAAGAATATCGGAGACGTTCTTATAGACGAATTGAAAACGGAAGTAATCGTTCACCGTGGTCACTCTCCGTTTTATGTGATATTCCACCCTATAAAATACTACCGTGAAAGCAAGAGTATAACCGACGCTAAAAACGCTTTGGTTAGACTTGGTGCCGATAGAAATAAAGTGGAAGAATTCGTGGAGAACACTAAATTAGAAGACAGTTACTTACGTGATAAAAACGACCTTGTTAAGGCAAGAGCGGTAAGAAATCTTCTTTTAGATTTGAAATTTGAAGATTTAAGCAAAGACGTTGAATTTTCCGATAAAGAAATTGACGAGTTGCTTATGAACGACGATGTTGAAATTGAAGAGCCTTTTACCAAACGACTTCAAGAAGATATTGTAAAAAGTGAAAATCCCGTAGACTTGGAAGTTCCCGAAAATAATGAACAAGTAGAAAAACAGCAATCGGTTAAGGAAGACGGAGTTCCCGTTGAAGAATAAACAAACAGTTTAAAAAATTTGCGGTAGTTATCAAAAATAACTACCGCTTTTAATTTTTTTAATACAAACCGTTTTATAATACTTGTTCAAAATCAACTTGTTTATCGTTAGAACTAATCGGTTCGTTGTTAATATTTACTTTTTTTTGTTCGGCTAACATTGTATCGTTTTCAATATCTTCCAAATCGGGTTCGTTGTCAACAAGATTTTGTATAGACGCTTCTTCGTGAACGAATTTAACTGCTTCCGTTACGGAAGTATTAGATCTGTCAAAGTTACTGTAATCAATACTGTTATATTCTTCAAATCTGTCGTCCAAATCTATATCGTCGTTACGGCTGTCAAAGTCGTTTGATTGATTTTGTCTAACGCTCAAAATATTTTCGTCTTCGGAAATATCTAAATAAGGAATACCTTCGTAACCGTTATCACGGAGAAATCCGTTCATTATAACGAGTTTTTTGTGTTGATAATCTTCTTCGTTTTGGCGGTCGGGAGTAAGTCCGTAATATTTTTCAACGAGTTTATCCATAACCGTTCCGTCAATCACTTTGTCCTTATTTCCTTCACCTAAAATATTGTTAGATAATTCGTTCCAATTCTTTTCCAAAACTCCCTTTTGCATATCGGTTAATTTTGCCCAAGCCTTTTCACCAACTAAACCCTCAATATTTTTCATACCTACTTTAATCGTTTCGTTTGCCTTATCAAGACAGTCTATTCTGTCGCTAAAATCGGCGGAAAAACCTTTTACTTTTGTTTCTATTTTGTCGCCGAGATTAATTTCTACGTTTACTGCTCTTTTAGTCTTGCCGTACTCTAAATCGGTTTCAATAACGTCGTTTAAATACTTCGTATATTTATCAACGAAATCTTGTTTAAGATTGTATTTTTCAACCAAAGTAGTTTTAGCCGTTTCTATCGCTTTATACTCTCTGTAATAAGTTACGGGGTGGAAAACCATTGACCAAAACCCACGCTTTTTATGACCTATCATAGCGTAGTCAAGTTGTTTCATTAAATCTTTGCAACTTTCCGCCTTTTTAGTTCTGTCCGTTTGCTTACCGTTTTCGTCGGCGGAAGTTATAAGAGCGTTAAGTTTTTCCATTTCCGTTTGAGAATTAAATTTTTCGTAAATGGCTTTTTTAAGAGCGGTTTTGTTATCTTCTTTTAAACACTCGTTATAAATTAACCCCGTTTTTTTAGTTAAATTAGTGGTAAGGTTATAGTCCATTACCGCACCGCAATTTGAAAAAATACCGTTAACGAGATTTTGAAGTTCTTCGTAAATATTTCTGTTGGCGGAAGGGGAGTATAAATACTCTCTATTTTTGCTTAATTCATAAATAGCGTAAGATGTGAATGTTAACGAGTCAAACTTATAAGAATTAGGCGTAGTAGGGGTAGGAGACGTACTGTCGTCCGCCCTAATGATAATACCTTTTTCTATAAGAGAATAAAAGTCCTTTTCCCCTTTTGAAAAATGCTTATCCATAAATTGTTGAAGATATTTTTTAGGATAATTTTCTTGACTGCATTTATGAATAACTGCGTCCATAGGTAATGCACCCGCTTGTTTAAGTGCGGATAGTTTTTTATAATCGTTATATTCTTTTAAAAGCAATTTTTCTGCTTCTTCAAAAGTTGGCATAATTCCCTCTTAAAAACTACTTGTGTAGTATATAATTTTAATATTATATTATGTAGCATATACAATTTTAATATCATAATATAAAAAAGTCAACTGCTTTGTGTATAGCGTGGACATTTTTGAATTAGTGTGCTACACTTAAAACATATTTTATTATATTCAAAAAAAGGAAAATTTTTATGTCTAATTTGATTTTAGGATTGTTTTTAACGGTGATTAGTGCATTGTTTTTGGTGCTTTCTAACACCTTTAAAAAAACTTTCAAAAAAGACTGCGTTATATTTTACACTTTTTTATGTTGTGTGTTTGCCGATTTGGTATTTATTTTTGCATCCGGTTTCAAATTTGATTTTAACGCAAAAATTTTACCTTACGCAATACTTTTCGCAGTAAGTTATTCTTCTTGCGTTTTCTTTTCTTTAAAAGCGTATAAAATAGGTAATTTTTCTATCGTAGGGTTAGTAACTTCCTATTCACTTATTCTTCCTACGTTGTACGGTTTAACCGTTTTAAAAGAAAAAGTAAACGCCTTTTTCTATATAGGACTTGCATTATTGTTTATTTCTATATACGTAATAAATATGCCGAAAAAGTCACAAGAAGAAAAGCCTAAAAAAAGAAATTTCTTATGGTTAGTATTTTTGATAGTAGCATTTATAGGAAACGGTTTTTGCTCTATTTTTCAAACAGCCGAACAAAAGGCTTTTGACGGAGCGTATAAAAGCGAACTTATGATTATTGCACTTACTTTATCTGCAATAATTTTTCTTGTAGTTTCGCTAATTACCGAAAAGAATAAAATTAAAGAAGGCGGAGTATCCGCTTTAAAATTTGCAAGTTTGTCGGGCGTGTTTAACGGCTTATTAAATTTAGGAGTAATGTTTAGCGTAGGGCTTATTAACGCATCGCTCGTTTTCCCCGTTTTATCGGGAATAAGTTTGATTTTTACTTTTATAACGGGCGTACTTGCTTTTAAAGAAAAATATTCCTTAACGGAGTATGTAGGTTTTATAGTAAGTATAATCTCGGTTGTTTTATTGAATTTATAAAAGTTACGGTTGTTATATGCGTTTACGAAAATAAACGGTCATACTATTGATTTTTTTAAGTTTACTTGTTATAATTAAATCTGTATAACGGTATAAGGGGTGGTAACGAAATGATTAAAAGCGCAAAAAACACCAATGCAAAATTGAATAACGGGTTTTTTAGTCTTTTAACTAAAAACGGCGTTCCTTTATTCGTTTGCATTATTTCGGCGGTAGTAATGCTTGCTTGTATCGTTTTAACGGTTTGTCTTTACGTGACTATTCACGAAAAAACTATGCTTTCAAGCCAAGTGTTCAGTTTCGTATTGAATTTTAGCGGTATGATAATTTTTCTTGTGTTAAGCGTATCTTTCACGTTGGACACCTCGCCTGCCGACCAAAGTACGTTTTGGTTTTTTATTATGTTTATAAGCGTATTTTTCGGTATGTTTACGGACGCAACCAGTTTGCTTTTTGACGGGAAAGCGAAGTACGTTGAATTGAATAAAATTTTCACTTTTTTATGCTGTTTGTGTGCTCCCGTATCTTGTTTTTCGTTTTGTTGCTATCAATACGCTTTGCTTGAAAAGAAAAATTCCAAAATAGATAAATACATACTCGCAATGTTTATTCTTTGCGTTTTTAACGTTTTGTTATATATTGCGAACAATTTCTTCGGCTTTGTATTTTACATTGACGAAAACGGAAGTTACGTATCGGGTAAATACCGTATGGTTTTCTTGCTTTACCCTGCAATTTCCACAATTTCAAGTATGTTCGTATCAAAACATATTTTAGGGTTTGAGCAAAAGAAAACGGGTATTCTTCTTATAGTCGCCGTTTTGTTGATTTTGATAAGCAACGTGTTTACGGACGCAAGTTATTCTTACACGTTTTTCGTGTTCGCCGTGATAATTCTTTTAATTTACGGCTCCATACAAGCAAACCGTGGCAAAGAAATTGCCATTAAAAACGAAATGATAGCCCGTCAATCTATGGATTTAGTCAAACAAGAGCAACAAATAATGATTTCTCAAATAAATCCGCACTTTATATATAACACCTTATCAACGATAGAGTGTTTGTGTGAAACCGATCCGCAACTTGCGGTAAAAACCGTTCACAATTTTTCAAGTTATTTGAGAACTAACGTAGATACTTTAACGAAAGTTGAAACCGTTAAGTTTGAAAGAGAACTTGAACACGTAGGACATTACGTTGAGATAGAAATGCTCCGTTTTCCGCAAATTGAAGTTGAATACGATATTCAAGATAAAGATTTTCTTATACCTAACTTAACTATTCAACCTATGGTAGAAAACGCCATACGCTACGGTGTTCGTATGCGTGTTGAAGGCAAAATAAAAATTTCAAGTTACTATCAAGATAAAACTCACTACGTTGAGATAGAAGACAACGGTTGCGGTTTTGACGTAAACGCACCTAAAAAGCAAGACGGAAGGGGACATATCGGCATAGAGAACGTTAAGTCAAGGCTTGAAAAAATGGTAAACGGCAATTTGTGTATCATAAGTAAAATTGATATAGGAACGAAAGTTATTATTTCAATTCCCGCCCAAAAGGAGGAATTATGAAAGTAATTTGCGTTGACGACGAAATATTGCTTTTAAACCGTTTAGTTAAACAATGCGGAGAAATTGAAAAATTTGATAGCGTTAATGGTTTTACAAAAAGCAAAGATGCGTTGCAATACGTTGAAGAGGGCAACGACGTTGACCTTGCTTTATTAGATATAGATATGCCTATAATTAACGGAATAGATTTAGCAAAAGCAATAAAAGAGCGTTCGCCGAAAACTGCCGTAATTTTTACCACTGCGTTTATTCAATACGCACTTGACGCATATAAAATTTTAGCACTCGGCTATCTGTTAAAACCTATAAAAAAGGAAGATATTATCAAAGTTTTACAGCAACTTGAAATATACCGTGAGTTGCCGTCTACGAACGATAAAATAAAAATTCGTACTTTTGGGAATTTTGAAGTTTTAGTGGGTGATAAACCCGTAATCTTTAAGCGTAGCAAGTCAAGAGAAATTCTTGCATATATCGTAGACCGTATGGGAACGGGTGCAACCCGTCCCGAAATAGCGGGTATTCTTTGGGAAGACGGCGTTTACGACAGAGAACGTCAATTTGAACTAAACGTGTATATAAAAGCACTTAAAAAAAGTTTATCGGAATTCGGTGCGGATAAAATTCTGCTTTCACTCGGCGGAAGGTTTATGATTGATATGGACAAAGTGGAGTGTGATATTTATCAATTCTTAAAAGGCGACTCCGAAGCGGTAAACAGTTTCCACGGCGAGTATATGAACGAATATTCTTGGGCGGAAGTTACGGCAGGATATATTTCTACTAAAAACAACTAAATTATATATAATAAGGAAAAAGCGAAAAAAAATTTCGCTTTTTTTTATTTTTTTTAAAAACCACGTTTTTTGTACCACTTTTGTTTCACAGTGCAATCGTATAATGTTAGTGTAAAATGAAAATACCCTAAAAAGGAGCAAAAAATGGGATTACATATTAACCAAAAACTTTTAAATAACGCAAATTATAGGCAATCGGTAAAGAACGACTTGAAAAAATTAGAAGACTACCTTAAAGAAATTGCCGAATATTACGACCCGAGCCACGCACAAGAACTTTACAACTTGTTGAGCGGTGTTGAAAACGTTAACTACGGAACTTACAAAAACGAAGAAAACACTTTACACTTTGAAGCGTTGAAATTTGATAAAATAAATAAAGATACTTTCGTCGCAAGCAAAGTCGTTGTTGACGATGACGACGATGTTGACCTTAAACTTGAAGGCGACGAAGACGATATGGACGATTTTGAAGAACATTTAGAAGGAACTGTCGGCGCAAATATATACTATTATTTGCACGGCTTAATATCTCAAATCAACGACGCTAAAAATCAAGTGGGTGGTGACGGTGTTCAAAGCGAATACGCAAACTTATTTACCGATATTGATATTAACAAAATAGCGTATCTATATCAATCGGACTTAATAAGCGCTGAACCTGTAAATTTTGAAAAAGAAGAAATTGAAAAAAATAAAAATGAAATTGAAAATAACAAATTCGGCTATTATGCCACGAGCGATATTTACGCAAAGACCGAAAATCTTACTCTTTCCGATAAAATTTTAAAACACCTTGGTGCAAGAAATCCGGAAGATTGGCTTGACTGCGTACAAAACAAAGCCACGATAGACGAGTGCGTAAAATATTACGAAATGTCCGAAGGTACCGTTCACTTTAACGACGCATCTTACGCTATGGGAAGATTGATTGTTGAATCTCAAGACGGTAAAGATATTGACGAAAACAATATTAGACCTATTTTAGCGGACGTAAAAGCGAAAAGCGACGAATACAAAAAAATAAACTGGTTCCGTAGAGCGTTAAGTTATATCAATCCTGGCAAAGACGCCGTTCGTGATTTGAGAAACGAAATTAACGACGCAAAAGAAATTCTTAAAGAAAAGAATCTTAATATGAAGGAACTTGACGCCTTCTTGGACGGAAAAGCAATTGTAAACGACGTTAAAGTGCCGGAAAACGGACCTTACGAAACGGCTTTAAACGCATCTGCAAACATATTTAGACAAGTAAACGGCGTTGTAAACAGTGCCAACTACAAAGAAGGTTTGGAACACCTTAAAGTACACGGAATTGAACTTGAAGATATGCTTTCGCACGAATACGGCGAAGAATACGATTTAAAAGCAAGTATGCAAAAAATCGCAGATATTAAAGGCGTTGAATTAGTTAACGACGAAAATACGGGTAAATGGCCTGTTGACGACGAAGTTGAGAAAAGTATGGAAGTAGACGCTCCCGCAGAAAGCGAACAATTTATTGACGAAGAAGCACCTGTTCGTAAAGACCAACTCAACCGTGAATAATTAAAAAAATCAGGAGAGCGAAATATGGGATTACACGTTAACGAAACATTATTAAAAGATCCTGCATATAAAAAAGCAGCACAAAAAGAATTGAAAGATTTTATGGGATTTGTCAACAGCGTCATGGAAGGCAAAAATTCCGACTCGAAATCACGTGCGTTTTTCGATTTGTGTACCGGTAAAAAAGATACGGTTACCTATTTGAACGCAAACGACGAAGAAGTAACGTTGAGTTTCAAAGCCTTAAAGACTGATAAAATTTCAACGGTGAACATGACGAGAGGTCAAATCGTGAACGACGTTTTCAATGCCTTCGGAGATAGCGTTGAAGAAGTGAACGAAAAATTAGGTTTATATTCCGAAAAGCAATTAGAAAAAGACGAGTTCTATATTCACTATACGATGTTGCACGGTCAAATATCGGCTCCCAGTAGCAAGATCAATATCGGAGTAGAATTTTCCGAAGCGGAAATCGCCGAAAACCAAAAAGAAATCGCAGAAAATTCGTTCGGTATGGAATTTTCAAGCGAAAGAGAAGTAAACGGAAAGAGCGTTAAGACTTTATTAAACGACGTTAAGAATAAAACGACGGAATATAATAAAATCAACTTATTCCGTAGAGCGTTGAGTTATATCAATCCTTTCAAGGACAGCGTTCGTGAAATGAGAAAAGATATTAGCGAAACGAAGGAATTTCTTACGCAAAACGGTATTGATAAAGGTCAACTTGAAGATTTTATTAACGGTAAAGCGGATATTGATTCCGTAAACTTAAATAACGTAGAACAAGTTGAAGAATTTGATTCAAGAAGTACGCTTAACGCAGAAGAAACAAAAAGTAAATGGCCTGTTGACGATGAAGTTGAGAAAAGTATGGAAGTTGACGCTCCCGTAGAAAGCGAGCAGTTCATTGAAATGAATAAAGACGTAGAAGTCGTTCTTGGCGACGACGTCAACCTTGAATAAACACAGTAATTACCAAACGGAACCGAGGGAATACAATATATGCATTTCAGTTTTAGTCCGGAGCGGTACAGTGAGAGTAAGAAGTATAGAGCGGATATAAAGCATGACGCATTACTTATAGAAGAAAGTTACACGAAAAACAAAAATCAAGGGTTATTTGATTTAACGCATAGACTTACCACGGGTAAGGAAAACTCAATGAAACTTATAACTTTTGATTTTTCGTATTCTTCGGGAATACAGTACTTAATGTCTACAAGAAGCGTACGAAACGAAATGATTCGGGTACTTCAAACGGAAAACACACCGCAGGCAAAAGAAATCATTAAAGAATTGAATAAAGATATCGTGAGCCAACGAAATAACGATACGGAGTTTTATAACCGTTTGGACGAAAGCGAAAAAAACAGAAAAGGAACGGACGTTGACGCACGTGAAAATTATAGGAATCTTTTAAACGAATATCCGTCGGAAGTTGAAAAAACGGAAAGTAGAGTTCCTATACAAATAGAATTAAACGAAACGGAAAACGAATACAGTCCGTTTTTGGAAAGTGAAACGACCGTAAGTAAAAATTTAGATAGAAGTTAAATCAATGAGAAGAAAAACTATTCGTTTGATAATGCTTTTTACGGCATTATTGAGTGTGTTCTTTTTAGTAGGAATCTTTTCCGGTTGTGAAAAGTTAGTTAGCGTAACGTCCGTTGAAATGAAGGAAGGTCAACAAGAAATTACCGTTGAAGTAGGTAAGTTTGAGTTTTCCGATTACACCGTGGTAATAAATTACGACGACGGAACTTCAACCGAAGAAGAACTTAAAGAAGAATACATACCAACTGAATATCAAATGCTACTCTATTCCGAAGGCACGCACGAAATTCTTGTAAAGGCTCATATGAGAGAATGTTCGTTTACTCTTAACGTGTTAAGGCATAGTTTTTCGGAAGAGATTGTGTTAAACGACGTTACGGCTCCTTATTCGGGTGAGCCGTATTCGGCGTGTGTTGAAGGTGTTTTACCTTCGGGTGCAAAAATTACGTATTCTAACGGAAATTCTTTTACGAACGTAGGGTCTTACGAGTGTTACGCTATTTTAACTTGTGAAGGTTACGTAACTAAATATTTACAATGCGTGGTAACTATTACGCCCGTTGACTACGATATGAGCGGAGTTTGTTTTGAAGACGAGTACGTTTACGACTACGACGGAAAAAATAAAACCGTTACCGTAAAAGGAGAATTACCGAAAGGCGTTACCGTTTCTTACACGATAAACGGAATTAACGGAAATGGTGCGGTAAACGCAAATTCTTACACGGTTATTGCAAATTTTCACAGTAACGACCCGAACTATAACCCGATTGAGCCTATAAGCACAACTTTAAAAATCAATAAAAAGGTAATTTCTACGGAAGAAATAGGCGAAGAATTTAAAACATTAGTTGAAGGCGGTGTGGAATACAACGGCAAGTCGCACGGAATTGTTTATAAAAAACAATTACCCACGGGCGTATCGTCTGCGATAATAGAATATTACGCAAGCAACGGCGAAAAAGTCACCGAAATGATTAACGCCGGCGAATATACCGTAAAAATAAATCTTACCTCAACCGACGAAGAAAACCACGCTTTAAGTTGTTATTCGTATTCGGAAAAATTCGTTATAAGAAAACAACTTATAATAAGCAACAACATTTATTTTGATAACAAAGAAGTGTTCTACAACGGAACTCCGCATACTATAACCGTTACGGGCGAACATATTGACGGGCTTTCAATTATTTACGAAGTAGAAGGTCAAACGAAAACGGAATTTACCGACGTTGGCACTTATAACTTTAAAGCAACCATACCCGAAGACTCTAACTACGAGTTTGAAGAAGTCGTTCGTGAAGCAACTTTAACCGTTTTACCGATTAAATCTGGTTACGGAGATATTACAGATTCCAAAATTAAAAGAGAAGTTTACACGGGTGAAGAATTCGGCTTTGATTTTTCGTTTATTCCCGATTGTTTAAGATACGAATACATCTTAAAAGATTCTAACGGAGAAACCGTAGAACACCCTGTAAACGTGGGTTATTACACCTATACGGTAAGTTTTTTAAATATCAAAAACTATAACGACGTTCCCGATTCTTGCGAATATTATTTGGAAATTACCAATGCGACGATGGTTATTCCCGATATTTATTTTAAAGAAGTAGCATTTGAATATACGGGAGAGGAAAAAGAGTATCCCGCTACGACTCCGTCGGAAGATATTTCGGTATCGGTTGAATATGTAGGTAGAGATTCTTTGCCGTTGGAAATAGGCAGTTATGACGTAAGTTTAACGTTTAGCAGAGAAAATTATGCTACGGTTGTAAAAACCGCAAAACTTATTATTAACAACGCAATTATTTACGATAACATAAATTTAAACGATTACTATTCGGGAATTATAAACGCAAGTGTTCCGTATAACGACGGTAACCCCATTGATTTTAGCGAATACGAAAATAAAATATTTAGTGCAAAGCGTATTACCCGTAACGACGAAAAACCCGAAGGACTTTACTACTATGGTGTAAACGGGGCGGATATTCCCGTTAAAGTTAATTTGGAATATTACAAAAAAGGGTCTAACGAACCTATTGAAAATATATACGAAGTAGGCGAATACGAAATCAATTTTGTGTATTCGTTTGTAAACCCGAGTGAAACGGGTTACGTTAAATACGACGGCGAAAAAGTAAAATTCACGGTAACGAAAGCGGATATTACTTTGGTGGACGGCGTGGACTATACGCTCGGCGAGTATATTAGCCTTAAAGGTACTGTTGAGCAAAGAAACTGGTCGGAAGTAAGAAACAGTAATCCGTCAATTAAAATATCCGAATTCTTAAACGAAAATATCGGCAGTAAAGGTTCTAAAAAAGAAATTGTATATAACAACGATTATTATGCTATAAATTCGGACGGAGAAACGCTTGCAAAACCCGTTGAAGTCGGTCTTTATACTTTGGTGTTGAATTTCCAATCGGAACATTATAACGTTACTGCAGAAACGACTTGGGAAATTAGACACGTTGATTTAGATAAATTCACTCTATACGTATATTTTGACAATCCTACGGACTGGTACGTTTACGGGAAAAACGATTACGCAATACCGAACCGTATGATAATAGGCGGTATAGAGACGAGTTCAATGCATTTTAATCCCGAGACAGGAATATTTACGACCGAATCTTATTCTAATCGCGATATAACGATTACCTATAAAATCTATTGGTCAAGATTGTGCGGTAGTTATAGAGGTGGTTATTACGGAAGTTGGGAAAGAAACAGCGACGGAACACTTAAAGAATATTATAAAACCAACGACAGCGAAGTCGGCGTCGGTGCGTTCTATTTCGTGTTTACCGTAACTAACGGAGCAGGCGAACAAAAGGTATTTTACGGAGATTTGCCGAACGAAGAAAATTCAATAAAAAGAAATACGGTAACAAGCACGAAATATTGTGCGGTTAGAATTGAATCGCAATACGAAGACGTAGATTAAAGAAAGGAGAAGAAATGAAAAAGATAGGAAAACTCGGAATAGTCATTTTAATAGGGTTAATTCTGTCGTTTGGCGGTTCGGCGTTGGTGTTAAAACTTACGAACCAATTCTCCCTTTCGGAAGTTTTGGCTTACGGAATATTTTCGTTCGTAGTTACAATGCTTTTGTTCAATGTTTTGCTTTCCCACGTATTTTTACAAGGAAAGGGGCAAGAAGTATTGTTCTTTTTATCCGGTTCGTTATTAATTTCCGATATGTTCGGATTTATCTTTTACGCCGTTTCAAAAAGCGGATACAAATTTGCTCATTTGGACTGGATTCAATTTTTATATAACGTAGTTCATTTTGATATATCTTATTATATAACCGTTTTTGTTGTTTTTGTACTTTTCGTTTTGTTCTACGCAACGGTTGTAGACAGGAAAATTTTAAACTTTTTTGACCGTGGTGTTTTGAAAGGAAAAGGCAAACTCAATCAAGTTGAAACCAACCTTGAAAATTCAAGATGGCTTAACGAAAAAGAAAAGAAAACCTTATTCAAATCTTATAAATTTTCCGAACTCAACAAAGTGGAAAAAGACGGTATTCCCGTTTGGGCGAAAATCAACGCAAAGAATAACGATATGGAAGTTGCTTTCAATTCGCCCTGTCACTCAATAATAATCGGTTCAACCGGTAGTGGTAAAACGACCACTTTCGTTTCCCCGATGATTCAACTTATAGGCGCAACGAACGCAGGTTCTTCTATGATAGTAACCGACCCGAAAGGCGAACTTTTCTCAATGCACTCCAAATTTTTAAAGGATAGGGGTTACGACGTTAAGGTTATTGACCTTCGTGATACTTACTCTTCTTACCGTTGGAATCCGCTTGACGATATTTGGGACTTGTACCAAAAATATATCAACGTTTCAAAAGGTGCGTTTAAACATAACGACAGTGTTAAAACAAGCGGACTTAAAATAACTTTTCCCGAATCGGAATTTATCGGAGATTGGTTTGAGTATAACGGTTATGCTTTTCCTTCTTACGAAAAGTTACTTAACGCTATCAATATAGAAAAGAAAAAGATTTTTGACGAAGTTTACGAAGATTT
Organism: Christensenellaceae bacterium; assembly: GCA_045599025.1. Lineage (GTDB taxonomy): Bacteria > Bacillota > Clostridia > Christensenellales > Borkfalkiaceae > HGM11412. Next base: position 17,659 of record JAZRVG010000154.1, read on the forward strand.
AAACGACCTTGTTTCCGTTTTAATTCCCGTAGAAAACGAAAAAGACCCAATGTGGGAAAAAGGAGCAAGAAGTATTACGCTTGCCGTTTTACTTGCTATGCTTGAAGACAGCGAAAACCCCGAACTCCATATGACGAAGGAAAAATTCAATTTCTTCAATATGACGAAGATTTTGCAAAATTCTTCCAACAACTATTTTGATTTACGCAACTACTTTGCAGGAAGAAACGTGCTTTCAAAAGCACTTGCACTTTCCAAACAAGTATGTAACGCAGCCGATACTACAAGGTCTTCTTATATGTCGGTATTGTACGATAAACTCACAATGTTTAACGACGCAGGTATTTGTGCGTTGACTTCGGCGTCGGATTTTTCGGCAAAAGGCTTGGCGGAACGCCCAACGGCACTTTTCCTTAAAATACCCGATGAAAAAGACACGAGACACAATTTGGCTGCAATATTCATATTGAATATATATAAAACTCTTATTAAAGTAGCGAGTGCAACGGAAGAACTTACTCTTCCGAGAAACGTTTACTTTATAATGGACGAATTCGGTAATATGCCGAAGATAGATAAATTTGATAAGTTCATAACCGTAGGCCGTTCAAGAAAGATATGGTTTACA
>JAZRVG010000155.1:0-3136 GCA_045599025.1 Christensenellaceae bacterium
TTCCGTTTGTAAACTGTCAAGTAAAGTATGCATAGTTTCTCTGTGGGTTTCTGCACTATTTGCTTCACTTGCTTTTTCCGAAAGAATTTGTTTCGTTTCCATTTCGCCGATACATTTATCTATTCTTCTAATTGCCTTAAACTTATCTACCGGTTTAACGTGCATTACCACTTTCGTATTTGGAATATTATATAAATCTGCACCCCAAGCATTTCTTACTCGTAAAGGATAATCCGCTATTGCAAATATTCCTGCTTCCGTTCCGTCAATAACATAACTGTTACTTCTAAACTCAACCTTTTTAGGTTTTGCCCATTTCAATAATTCGTCTTGTGGTATATTTTGTACTTCTCTTTCATCAAAGTTTCTTGAAAAACTGTATTTCAAAAATACTGCCGTTTCTTTTTGTCCTAACAATTTTGTATTGATCCCGCATTTATTGATTTCCGATGCGATATTGATAGTCGTATTTTCAAGGTCTATTTCATTTCTCCCATATACAACTATGTAATAATCCGAAAGATATTGTTTTCTAACGTTATTCATTCTATCGATACGGTCTATTCTCTCTTGTAAAATTTCGCCTTTAATACCTTTTATCTTTTTTTCATCAATACTTTCTTTTATGTCTTCAAGTCTTGTAAACAAGTCTTGTGCAAAATTGTCAAGATTTACCGGTCTATCTATCTTTACAATATCCGCACATTGCGTTCCGTCTAAAAACTTTAATGCATTTGCAAAGTAATTTATATCGATATTTTGCTGAACAATATCTTCAATTCCGAAGTTTTTTTGTCCCACTTTAATTACTCTTCCATAGTATCCGTTTTGATATTCCAACAAACCGTTCTCTTTAATTTCTTTTAAATTGAACAATGCGTCTATTTTTTCTTTATCCTTGCTCGCATTGTCCGTATATACTTTTTTAGCAAAGATAAATTTTACGTTCTCAAAAATACAAGTATAAAAGATACCGTCTTGCGTCGGCATAAACATTACTACGGCAAGAAGTCCCATAATAAATGCAAACACAAACTTATCGGAAGTAATTGCTATAAATATTGTTGCAAATACTACCAACGCCACAATAATATCTTTCATAGAATAGCATTTCCAAACCGTATTTTTTACGTTTATTTTTTTTGGTATTATTCTCATTATAACCCTCGCTGTTTTATTTTTAATAAATTTCGTACGAATATATTGACATTTTCGTACATATAATATATAATAATAGTACAAATAATAAAGGAGGTTTGTTTATGTCTATAACAGCAACTGAATTGAAAGAAAATTTAAGCAAATATTTATTACTTTCTCTCACGCAAGATATTTTTATCACCAAAAACGGCAAAGTAATTTCTAAACTTACTAATCCGTTTCAAGAAAAAATTGATGTTGCAAAATCGTTATTCGGTTCAATTCCAAACTCTATTACCCTTGAAGAAGCAAAAGATGAGAGGACTAAACTTTTATGAGAGTCTTACTTGACACTTGTGTTATCATAGACACATTACAAAAACGTGAACCCTTTTATGAAGATACGGAAAAAATATTTCTTCTTGCTGCAAACAATATATTCAACGGATACATAACGGCAAAATCTGTTACGGATATTTATTATATCGTTCATCGTTCCACTCACAACAATGCTAAAACAAAAGAAATAATCAATAAGCTGTTTACATTGTTCGATGTTTTAGACACACAAGGAATTGATTGCAAAAAAGCCGTTTTATCTACCACTTCAGATTATGAAGATGCCGTTATGATTGAGTCCGCTCAAAGAAGCGAAATTGACTGCATTGTAACAAGAAATGAAAAAGATTATACCAAGTCTTCCGTACAGGTTTACACTCCAAAACAATTTTTAGATTTAATAACTAAAAACCTATAATTATTTCCCTCAATTTTTTTGAGGGATTTTATTTTTCCTTTTAATTTTTATTTTCATCCATACCATTTTGAGTCTCTAATTGCGTTTGATTTTCGGAAAATTTATCCGAGAAATCATCGTCTCCGCTACCTTTATTGTTATCTCTTCCTTTACCGTTTTTTATCATCTTACTAATTCCTACGCCACCTCTTATAAGTCGTCTTGCAGCACCAAACGTTGCTCCGCTTACAATTCTACTTGCATAGAACGCCGACCTCATAAAGTTTCCACCGACATGCATATCATCCGCTTGTCCGAAAAGTCTTGCAAACATATTTTGTCCTGCCGGAATAACAAATGCACCGCCGATTATCATGAAGATTAAGAACATTGAATTTCCAAAACCGCTTATTCCTTCTACTCGCATTTTTGTAATCAACGGGAGAATAAGTATGAATATATTTACAGAAAATACTGTCCCGTAGGCTAGTACAATTTTTGTAATAAAACTTTCTCTCCAATTCTTAAATCTTGCTCCGTCGTCAAGAGGTAACGTTGACATACTCATAGGCATTACTAAATACATAAATACAATTTCGTATATTCTTTTTGCTAAATTGATAATTGCTGAAATTAAAGCTACCACAAGTGCAATTCCTGCCACAAGTGACGGTAAATATAAGAAATCATCCGGTTTTACCATACCGTTATTATTCCATTCATCGGGAAAAATAAAGCCCGAAGAATAACTACCGAATATATCTTTTACTCGACATGTATTTACATCAAATTCCGAAATAGAATATCCGTTTAACCATTCACCCGCTACAGCATTAAACAACGAGTTGGAAAGTTTCGTCGTATTCGATATTTCAAAGATTTCGGAAATCAATACTAACAAAGCATTTGATATAAGAATCGCTAAAAACACAACGACTAACATACACATCGTTCCAAGTAATGCAAGCATAAATTTACCAATTATAGTTGAAACGTTCTTTTGATTTGTTACCATGTTTTTAATAAGTGCGACTATTGTAAAAATACAAGTAAGTCCTATTGCTAAAATAAATATGCACCAAAAAATCGTTCCTACCGTTGAATCCCCTACAAGATATTCAATTAAATTTACTCGCTCGCCTTGATACGTTACGTCGGTTACACCCGAAATGGCAGAAAATATTTCCATTATTCCGTCTATTAGTTTTAGTAGCCATAAAAACAGTTGTAATACAAATTCCTGTAAAAATATTAACATCT
>JAZRVG010000156.1:0-29085 GCA_045599025.1 Christensenellaceae bacterium
GATTTACCCTAATAGTTCTTACGATACGTTTGATAATAATTATCAACCGAAAGCAATGCTTGGCGTAACTTACGAAGATATGGCGAACTTGTTTGTCCGTGCTATGAACTACACTGGTTACGAGTATTCCTATTTTGAATACGAAACGGTTATAAGAGAAGCCGTTAAAACGTTTTTAGTCGAAATGAGCCACGCTCCCGGATTAAAATACAATCCCGGTTATTATACCGGTCGACAAATTGTATACAGCGACGGCTGTGGCGAATATCAATTATTTGATAGACGTTTAGGCGGTTTCAACTTCAATTTGCAAGACACGAAAACAGGCGAAAGGAACGGTTATGTTAACACGAGCAATTTAATTTCGCAAATCGTTGACGCAAACGTTGTAAAACACGATTACGTAAAGAGAGAGGATTTCGCAACTTATATAATGTTTGCGGTAGACGCAATGATGGAAGAAGTTGCTACCAAAGTTCCCGATAATTCGTTGATGAAGAACGAATATTCTTGGGAAAAGGCACTCAACGAAGCGGTTCAAAGCGGTTTTGAATTTTTGTTCCCTGACAGACTTTACTATAAAATTCCAAGCGGAAGCCTTGATATTTGTATGAAGGCGGAAACGAAAGCCAGCGCCGATACGGCGTACGAAGGCTTGACGTTCTATTACTTGTTGCAAGATACCAAAGTTCCCGAAGTGTCGGGCGTTTATTCTACCGACAGAGAAAAAGATACTTTAATAAGCGTTAGATTTAAAGAACCCGTTTATATCAAAAACAACAATTTAAGTTCTATAAAAATCAAATGTTTGCTTAACGGTGACGGCAATAAATACGTTTATGCACCACTTTACAATTTTTCAACTTCCAACGGCGATAGCAACGGTTCGTTTACCGATACGCTCACTTTCCGTTTAGATAAAAACACTATTGAAGAAAATATCAATATAACTAATCTTAAAATATCCGAAATATTAGGAGCGGAAAACATTTCCGACTTTTCTTGTAGCGGTTATTCACCCGTTTCTGCGGTTAGTAAAAACAATACGGTAAACTGCTTGTACGATAACCGTATTCCGTCCGTAGATAAGATTGTTCCCGAAACCAACGCTCCCGCATATTCGCACTCAATAAGCATATCGCTTAAAAACTGTTCCGACGGGGCAAAACTTATGTATGCGTTTATTCCAACCGAACAGTTACCCGACGCTTTTAAAAATACGGCTACCGCTCCGATAGGTGCGATTGACGCCGATTTTGAAAGTGTTGATATTATCGGCGGAACTAAACCGAGCGTTTCCGTAACGGCGTCCAACCTTAACGGAAATTACAGTTTGATTGTATTTGCACAATCGGGCATAGGTAGAATTTCGGACAATTTAACAATTTACAAAAATATTATTTTTGATAACGTTGCTCCCGTACTTTCAAATTTAGCGGACGACGGCGGTACGGAAATTCACACCTTTACTTTTGATTACACCGAAGAAACTTCCGACTTAAAAGAAGTGTATTTCTTGTATTCTTCCGAAGCGTGGACGGATAAAAGCAACTTTAACGGTCAAGTGTTTAAAATTGCCGGAACGAAATCAAACGGCGTATTTAGCACGACTACAATAAGTTACCAAGAAGTCGGCGTAGGAAACGGCGAAACGAAATCTCTTTTCGTAGGATTTTACGCAGTTGACAATTCGCTTAATATAAGTGAATATTACCCGTTAAGTTCGCCCATAAAATTTTCTTCTTCAACTTCGTTTGAAGTGAAAACGGACGACCTTGTAAAAATAAGTGATAACAGATTTATAAAAGATATAACTAACGGTTCAAGTTTTACTTTCACTTACGAATTACCTTCGGCGTTAATGACTCCCGAAAAATTCTATTTGGAAAGCATTTATAAACTTAAAACAAGCGATTCCGAAGTGGACAGATACATTTTGCAAAATGCAAAATATCCTTCGGAAACAAACCGTGACCCGATAACCGTTACGAGCGGAACGGCTAATTTAACGGAAAGCGGTGCATACGTTTTCACGTTTAGGGCAAAGTTCCAAAATATTGACGATTTAAGAATTTGTAAAACTTTCGTTTACGTATATTCAAATAACGATTTACCTTCGGAAAACTATATAAATGCATCAACTTCTTACGGACTTATCACTAATTATTTTGCTTTAAGTTCTGAAGCACGGTTTGTTTATAAAGATATTGACGGAACAACGCAAGAAGTTTATTATTCTTCTAAAAACGGGGAAAACAAAATAGGTTTGGAAACGGTATTTTCAAGCGAAACAATGGCTATAAAGTACGTTAAATTCGTTGAAATGCAAGATTTAAAACTTATTCCCATAAATTCTTTAAATATAGCGTCTTTCAACAGTCAAGTCGGCTATATAAAAGCGGAAACTTCTCAAAGAAAAGCGGAAGAAGGAGATTACTGGATTGCTTACAAGCGTTCCACTTGGGAAAGAAATTCTACTTCTTCTTGGGTTTATTACTATTACGGTAGCGGTTCTTCCTATTCAAAATTATCGGTAGAACTTTTACCCACCGATTTAATAAACGCCATTGACGCAGTTTCAACGAGAATCGTTAATCAATACGGTTCATATAAATATGTACACCAAAGTGCCAACGACGATTTAACTTTGAACGAATACGGTTCTCCGTATTTTGCTCAAAACCAAATACACTCAAAAGGCGAATATGCGTCCTTAAACAGAATAGGCGACGCTTACGACGAAGAAAGCCGTCCCACCTACGACGGAGATAGGGCTATTTACGATAATTCGCTTGAATTTGACGGCTTTGATTATATCGTTGCCACTAATTACGAATTTGTTTATACCGATAATAACGTTCTTTTATATAAAAAGACGGACGAAACGACGTATAAAATTTTAAACGGAAGAACCTTATCGGACCTTTCCGACGGTGGAGAAGCGTACGATATTTTAGAGTATAGCGAATTCGGTTTGTATAAATACAAATTCTTCGTGGACAGAACTGCTCCCACGATTGACGTAAGTTACGTTGAAGGAATAGGCGAAAGCAATTCTTTAACTCTCAATAAAGAACAACACAACGGTCAATCTATTTACGCAACGGAATTTTACGTAAATTCTTTAAGCGACTTTGCCGACCCCACGTATTCGTACGTAACCGTTTTCAAACGTAACGGAACGCACGTTCTTACAAAACTTATGGCGGAACTTGAATCTTCACACATTGATTTTTTGGAATTCGGCTATTCGGAAGGCGGTTATATCGTTGAAATCCGTGACCGTTCGGGAAATGCTTTTTCGTTTGAAGTATTCGTAAATAACACTGAACTTTCCGCAAACGTTAAAACGGTTGAAGATTCGGGAATTACTTTCTCCGTTGCAAACCGTTCCAACTACGAAATAGAAGTTTACGAGGTTAGAAGAAACGGCATTTTGGTATCTTCTTCGTTTGAAGAAAGCAAAAAGTTCACGCAATCGGGCACTTACACTTTCAAAATTATTGATAAGTACGGCAATGCTTGGAAAGATAACGGCGTTGCGTTTGAATTTACCCGTAACGAACCGAATATCACTTGGCGTTATTACGATAACGGTACGTTAAAAGAATACGTTGCGGGGAAAGACAATCAAGCGGTTGCTATCACTTCCGAAGATAACGGACAGTATACTATTTACACGAGTAAACAACTTCAACTTATTTACCCGACTTCCGCAGGCTACGCAATAGAGTTCTTAAACGACTATCAAGAGGGTAGAGATTACACGGTTTCTTCTTTGGTCGTAGGCGGTATGAACAACGTTTTGGAATTTAAACGTATATCTTCGTTTAAGTTGAAAATTTATTACAAAGAATTCCCGAACGTATTTTCAATATATACTTGCGTAATTGATAACAACGCTCCAAGTATAATAGTATCTTACCAGAGCATTAACTATACGGGCAACGAACAATCGTATTTTACTAAAAATATAGAAAACTTGCCTAACGGCTTTATTCCCGAGAATATCGGTTATACCGAAAACGGAAAAACAACCAAATTCGTTTTGAACGGTAGCACCGTATTTGCAGACAAACTTAACTTCTCTTTCTCCGAAGCGACGGGAATAAGATATATTACAATCAAATATAACGGCGAAGTGTTCCGCACCTTAACTCCTACCGACAATTTAACCTTCTCTATGAACCGTTATGGCGATTACGAGATAGAAGCGTGCGATATAGTAAACAACGTTTCCCGCTTATCGTTTAGAAACGACAAACACGACTTCACGAAAGTGCAAGTTGACGGGACGGACGATGTTTACGGCCACGAAAATGCCACCGTTCTCTTTACCGAGGCTATGGAAGTAAGATTTTTTGTTAAACACAATGATTTTATTATATTCAAATACGACGGCTCTAACCTTTACGAAATGAATTACGTTTCTCAAAAGGACGAAAGCGGTATTATGAGCCTTGGCATTACCGTTTCCGAACCTATTTTCGTTTCGGAAAAAGCCAAACAAGATACTTGGGTACTTATTAACGAAAAGGGATTTTACGCTAAACTAAATCTTGACGGTAGCATTACCGTTAAATACGTGTTATCTTCCGAAGAAACGGACGAAACCGAAATTGAAATAAGAGCAATGAGTTCGGTAATTTCTCTTCCCGTTTACAAATCCGTATACTTATGTGGACAAAAAACGGATATTACGCTTTTAAATTCAAACGACGGAGAGATTGTTACCAACCAACAAGAACTTACAATCAATTCAAATAAAGGATTTACCGTAAAAGAATTACCTTCTTCCGTTTTAAATGTTAAAATCGCTTACTCTAACACAAATGAGTTTACTAATTATCAAGATTTGGTTTTAAACAAACTTTACACGGAAAACGGCCGTTACAGAATAGTTATAGAAAATAAATATCACAATATTTTAAACTATAATCTCGTTTTGTCCGACTTCTTCCTTGTAACCGTTGAGTCTAACGATTCGTACGGTATGACCAACGTTTACAGTATGAATTACAAAAACGAATTCGGCGGTTACGGAGCGTCCGGTTCGTTCAAAATAACTGCATATTCCAAAGACGTAACCTTCACGGTTTACCGTTCAAACGAACTTTACAATATAGTTCCCGTTCAAACGGAAAACGGAGATACATACGTTATTATTGATAAAAACGGCGAATACAATGTTTTAATTGAAGACAGTTGCGGTAACTTGTGGCAAGGTTATTGTTGGAATAACGAAACCGCTTTTAGCGTTGATAACGACCTTGTAGTAGGTTATAACGAAAAAGCAAAAAACGGCTACACTAACACTACTTTATTAAGTATCAACGAAGAAAAATTAAACGGCGTAAGATATATAGCGGTAATAAAAAGCGAGCAACAAAAAATCGTTTACGACTTGTTAAGAGAAAACACCGTTACGGACTTGAATAATTTAACGGCGCTTATAGGCGAATTTGGCGACGGCGAGTACGAAATAGAGTTTAGAGATTGTTTCGGAAACAAAACTTCAAAATTCGTACAGTATAGCGGAACTTCAACCTTATCGCTCACAAGAGTTACGAGAACTTCGGTAAACGAAGAAGAAATATCACTGGAAAGTGCGGTTGCAAACGGGCTTTGGTCAAACAACCAATTCTCTATAAAAGGAAGTCAACTTGCAACCTTTACGGTAAACGGCAAACCCGTTGACGGAACGACCTTCGTAGGAAGATTTACTTCAACTACGAAAGACGGCGAACAATCGTTTAGCGTTTACTATCTTGACGAATACGGATTTGAATATAATTTCACGGCAAATTTATTCCGTAAAGAAATGGAAATTATAATTCCCGAATCGTTAAAAGTAACGGAAGTAGGCGATATTGTAACCACTAAAAAAGACTTATTCGTAACGTTTGAAAACGCAAACGGCTACTACGTGTTAAACGACGGCACTCCCGTTCCTTACAATTCCGGCACTACGCTCAAAGCGGACGGAATTTACAGGTTTACAATAGTAGATAAAGCGGGCAACACAACTTCAACTATCGTTAAAAAAGATACTTTCGTAGAATACGAAATAAGGGAAGTTTCATCCGGTAGGGCTTGTATAAACGGAGAAGTTTTAGGAACGAACCGTGCGGTATTTGAAGCGTTAAACGACGATACGGCAAAAGTATTGAAAGCAACGCTTAACGGTAAAGAAACGGACGCAACGGATACTTTTTCCGGAAACGGAAAGTGGGAACTTTTAGTTGTGGACGAAGTCGGCAACCGTTCGTATTTCTGTTTCTATATGATTTATCACGAAGTCAATTCGTTTGATTACAGAACGCCTTACGGATTTAGTATTGACGAAGTATGGCACGCCGTAGGCGATACGAAAGTAAATTTAAATTCCGAAGTTATAGTATCGGAAGACGGGGACTATTCAAGAATAGTCTTTACGGCACCCGGTGTGTATTCGGTAGTTATGAGTAATATCGTAGGAGAAGTATTGAACTTCGGTATAACGGTAGAAACCGAAAAGCCAAAGGCAGTGTTGCAAGGGGTTGAAGAAAGCGGAATTACTCTTGACGACGTTTCTCTTAAAGGCTTGAAAGAATACGATACCGTTTACGTTTATAAAGACGGAAAATTAGTAGATACGATAACGGTAAATTCTTCCAAAGAATCTCCCGTAATTTCAAAAAGCGGAAATTATAAAGTGGTTATCGTAAGTAGGGCAGGCAATACTTCGGAATTGAATTTTGTAAAGAAATATGTCCCGAATATTGCAGGAAGCGTTCTTATTATTTTGATTATTTCTCTTGCAAGCATAGCCTTGTTTATAGGAATGGTTTACAGAACGAAAATCAAAGTAGACAGATAAAAAAACAAAAGAATAGAAAATAAAAATGGTTTTATAAAAGGAGAAAAAACTATGTTAAATTATATGTTGGCTATTACAAAAGACAATCTTGCAAAAGTTGTACAACCTCTTTTAGAAGTTTGTAGCGTTGCCGTTCCGGTACTCTTAACGGTTGTTGGAGCATTAGGAGCAATTTGGTGTATCACTCTTGGCGTTAAGTACGCTCAAGCAACCGATCCACAAGAACACGAAAAAGCAAAAAACGGCTTAAAGAACGCAATTATCGGTTTCGTTCTTATCTTCGTATTACTTATTGCTTTGCAAGTAGGTATTAGCGTATTCTCCGGTTGGTGGGAGAGTTATGCATATTAAAAAGTTTAAAATATTCTTATTGTCCGTAATTATGCTTTTATCTTTAAGCATATTTTCGGGTTGTATGGATATGGGAACTTTTGAAACGGACGAAGACTATTACAATTCGTTCGGAACGATAACTCTATATAACGAAACGGGTACGACTTCTACTTACGATTTAAAATCGGATTTTTACAACGAAGAAACGATTGAAAATAAGACGAACGTTCCTCAAGACAATTACGTGTACTTTTGTATCGAAATTTTAAGAGATATGGAAATACACGAGTTTGCCATGTACGAAAAAACCGAAACGAGTGTAAATGCGGAATATTCTTTCTTCATTTTAAAAGCGCTCCCTTCTGTTGTTCCGTCTTACGATTCCGCTCTTCCCGTTCTTGAAGAAAGTGACCCTTTCCTAACGCCAGTAACTACCGCAAAACACTCCTTAAATAACGGAATATGGGACTGTTTTAGCGTGAATAAGATAGGAAAAGTTGACGAAAACGGAAAAGAATGTGTAAAAGAAGGCGACATACTTTGTATTCGCTTTGATAACAATACCTGTTACGGAAAAGAAAAAGGGTTAAAAAAGGTTGCTTTTTGTTTGACGAATTTTATGGTGAGAGCAACTTATTAAGGTAAAATTATGTTTAATTGGTTTTGGGAATTTTTATACGGCTTAGCAAAATCTTTGTTCCAACTTGCCGATGCAATGGTTTACGGTTCAAAGAAACTTTGCGGTATAGAATCAATAGAAGTAAACGGTGAAGAAACGGACCTTTTGTCCTATCTTTTCCGTAGTAACGAAGTAAGTAATACTTTTAAAATAGTGGCTTTGTCCGGCATTTTGGTAGTTATGTTTTTTGCGGTGTTTGCAATTTTACGTTCAATAACGAACCGCAAACAAGAAACTTCTCCCGCTCACGTTTTGGTGCAAACGGGCAAAACGTTGCTTATCTTTTTGTTCGTTCCTGCCGTAATGCTTGCTTTTATGTGGATTTGTAACGAATTTATTTTGGTAATTAACAATTCGTTAACGGGTTCGGGCGAAGCAACGCTTGGCAGTTTCCTTTTCACAACTTGTGCGGAAGGAGCGTGGATAGGTGAGCCTACCGACGTATTTATTGACGGTACTTGCAGTTACGCAAATATGGGTGACGTATGTAATTACGTTGATTTAAAATCGTTTAACTATATGCTTGCTTTCCTTGCGGGAATTGCTATTTTGTTCCCGATAGCGTCAATGCTTATAATGTTCGTAGATAGAGCGATTTCAATAGTACTTTTGTTTATCGTGTCGCCATACTCCATTTCTTCCAACGTTTTGGACGACGGGGCTCACTTTAAACTTTGGAGAGACCAAGTTCTCGTTAAATTCGTTACGGGTTACGGGTGTATTATCGCACTCAATATTTACGCAATCGTAATTAAACTTGTTGTCGGTAACGGCGTGGTATTTTTCCCGACGGGCGGAGCACCGTTCTTACCTATCGTAAGCAATTCGTTCTTGAACAGTTTAATGAAGGTAGCAATCGTAGTAGGCGGTGCGTTCTCACTCAAAAAAATAATGGCGGTAATCGGAAACTTGGTTGCTTCGGGAGCAGGTTCTAACGAACTCCGTGATTCTGCTCTTGCAAACAGCGAACTCGGAAGATATTTTTTAGGCACGGGCAAATTCGTTGGCGGTGCAATTTCAAAAGGCATTGGTTTAGGCGGAAAACTTGTAACCGGTAGAGGTTTTCAAGGTATGAATTTCCGTATGGGCAACCTTGCTAATACGAATTCTGCTAACTCTTCAAACGAAAGCGTAAAAAACGATAATCAAAACAGATTTAGTGCTATGCCTACCTATCATCCGGCGGAAGCCCCGACGGGTAGAAGTACTACCGAAAACGTTATTTTTAACGGTGGAAGAAACAGTGAACGTTTGTCCGCTGCTCCCGTTTCGCAAAATCAAAACGATAAGCCGAATGCGGTAACGAACGCCATTTTGCAAGGTAGTGCGTCCCCTGTGGTAGAAAAAACGAACACAAACGAAGAAAGTATATACGACGAGGATTTGAAATGAGAATTATACCTAAAACAGCGAAAGTTAAAATTGAATTTTTCAAAAATATTTCCATTGTTGATACGATTATCGGGCTTTTAGGATTACTTATAGAACTTTTATTGTTCATTACCGAATTGCCCGTTTTTGCAAAGGTTATTTTAATGGTATTTACTTTGTGCGTGTTCGTAGGGTTGTTTTTCCCTATCAACGGGCAACGCCTTTATATGGCTATCGTACATTTTGCGAAATACTTGTTTTCGGTAAAAAAATATTCAAGAGAATATACGAAAGCGTCGTCTAATATTGAGTATTTTATTCCGTTTAAAAATATCAAAAACGGATTTATCAAATATAACGAATACAGTGCGGGCGTTTTGGAAATTGACCCGAGAGAATTTAGACTTTTGTCGGGTTATAAGCAAGACCAAATTATTGATAACTACTTCGGCCGTATAATCCGTTCAATAAGCGGAAAAACTAAAGCGTCTTTGGTAAAGATAGATAAAAAAGTCACTTTTGAACAATACGCAAAATTAGAAGACGCAAAAATAGACGAGTTAAAGAAAATTTACGAAACGGGCAGTTTAACGCAAGAAGAATTGTTCGCAAGAAGTAAAATTATTGAAGACCGTATTGCAACTTATGCAAATTTGGACGAAAAAACCAAGATAGAAAAGCCTTTCTACTATTTAGTCGTTTACGACGAAAACGAAGGGGTTATTACGGAAATTCTTGAAAATGCAGTTAAATCGTTTATAGACGCAGGTATGACTTCTCACGTTTTAAACGATAAAGAACTTGCGGTATTCTTAAAAGGCACTTACACCACGAATTTTAACGAAAAGGACATTAACGTATTAACGGAAGAAGAAATTTTACCATGGATTGCACCGAAAGAAATTGTTTTCAAAACTAATTCGGCAATAGTTGACGGCGTAGAGTGTTTTAACTGTACTATATCAAATTTTCCTTTGTCCGTATTAAACGCTTGGGGCTACCAAATGTTCAATATAAGCGGTACTAAAGTCGTTATGAATTTAGAACCGTACGAAAAGGCAAAAGCCGTAAAAATGATTGACCGTTCACTTCAAGAACTTGCGTCGCAAACGGAACAGTCGTTTAGAGCATCGTCTTTAATTGATAAAAAAACGCATATTGAAACGCTTGTTGACGTTTTGAGAATGTTGCAAAACGATAACGAAACGCTTTTCAAAGTTTCCGTTCATTTCACCATTTACAATAAAGACCGTTCGGGTAAGGAAGTAAGAAAGAACTTGCTTAAAACTATCAAGCGTGTTTTAGCGGAACAAGGATTTGAACTTTCAAACAATTTCTGTCAACAAAACCGTGCGGTAATATCTTCTAACGTTTCAAGATACGAGGCAATGAAAGAGTACGTTCGTGCAATTCACTCAGGCTCTGTATCGGCAGTGTTCCCCTTCGTTTTATCTACCGTTATGGACGATAAAGGCTTGATTTTAGGAACGAACAACGGTTTCCCCGTTATCGTAGATTTCTTCAAAAGAGATAACGAGCGTGTTAACTCAAATATGGTTATTATGGGTAAATCGGGTTCGGGTAAATCGTACGCAACGAAAACGATTTTAGGACATTTATCTGCGGAAAATTGCAAAATTTTCATATTAGACCCCGAAAACGAATACAACGACCTTGCTAAAAATTTAGGCGGAAGACTTATTGACGTCGGTACGGCTTCGCAAGGAAGAATAAACCCCTTCCATATTATCACAACGCTTGAATCGGACGAAGAAGGAGCGGGAAGTCAAGTTGATAACTTTGCGGTACACCTTCAATTCTTGGAAGAATTTTTCCGTGTGGCACTCCCGGGTATAGACAGTTCCGCTTTGGAATATTTGAACAATATTATCGTAGAACTTTACGAAAAGAAAAATATAAATAACCTTACCGATTTTTCTACTTTAACGCCTGTCGACTATCCAAAATTTGACGATTTGTATGCGTTAATTGACGAAAAGTTAGAAAAAGCAAAAATTGAATACGATATAATGAATTTGAGAATTTTGCATAACTACGTTTCAAAATTTGCAGGCAAGGGAAGAAACGCTAACCTTTGGAACGGCGAAAGTACTCTTTCGGTTAAAGAAAACTTTACCGTTTTCAATTTCCAAAGTTTGCTTGCAAACAAAAACGAAGTTATTGCAAACGCACAAATGTTACTTGTTTTGAAATGGCTTGATAACGAAATTATCAAAAACAGAGATTTCAACTTAAAACACGGAACTAACCGTAAAATTATAGTTGCCATAGACGAGGCTCACGTATTCATTGACCCGAAATACCCCGTAGCACTTGACTTTATGTATCAACTTGCAAAGCGTATAAGAAAATATAACGGTATGCAAATAGTTATCACGCAAAACATTAAAGACTTCGTAGGTAGTGCGGACATTATAAGAAAATCAACTGCAATAATAAACGCTTGTCAATACTCGTTTATATTCAGTTTAGCACCCAACGATATGGACGATCTTTGCACTCTTTACGATAAAGCGGGTAGAATAAACAAGGTTGAACAAGAGCAAATTGTAGGTAACGACCGTGGTAGTGCGTTCATTATCACAAGCCCCACTTCAAGAAATAATATCAACATAGTAGCCTCCGAAAAAATGCGTAATCTTTTCGGGGAATAAACCCCTATTTTATCGGTAAAAGTCGGTATAAACAAATATAAAAGACTAACGGAAAGCCGTTAGTCTTTATTTTTATTTTTTTAAAATACCGTTGTATTTTCTTGTGGCAATTGCATAAAAAGTTCGCATCATTTCGGCAATATTTTGCGGTTCAATTATTATAGCGTCGTTTCCGAATCTTTTAAAATAATGCATCGCTTGGTTTGTAGAGCAATCAAACGAATATATATTTTCTTCAATACTAACGGGGGTAGGTCTATAAAGGTAAATTCTGTTAAATAAATATTTACCCTTTTCGGTAAACTTAACTTTAATAAGTTTATCTTCGTCTTTATAAATAGGGTATTGAACACCCGAGCGGACTTGTCTATCAAATATATCTTTAATATCTTCGGGAACTACCGCTTTTTCGGACAAAATTGAAACGTCCTTTATTTTGGCAAGTCTTATAGTAAAAAGCGTTTGCCCGTCGGTAGATAAAAGATAGTTGTACAATTCTTCTTTTGCGGAAAATATTCCGTAAACCGAAGAACTTTTTATACTACCGCCTTTTGTTACTATACAAACTTTCTTTTCCTTCTTTATTGCTTTTTGAAGTAGATTATAGTTTTCTTTAAAAATTATAATCTCTCTTTGCGGTTGTGTTTTTGAAACGTAAGATATAAACATACGCCTGTAAAAAGAAGAAAGCGATTCGTTTTTTAGCAATACGTTTTGAATAAAAGTTATTGCCTTTTCGCTTGCTTTCGTAGGCTTAAACGAAAAAGTAACCGTTTTACCGTCAATAACCGAAGTGTCTTTTTTCGCAATAATTTTCACTATATCGTTAAAAATACTGTTTTGATAACGCTCGGGAATATACTCAAGCGTTTTTTTAATATCGTCGTGCAGAGTTTCTTCGTTGGCGGTAAAATCTTCGTAATAATTCATTATAAGTGTGTTTATAAAAGCGTTAAAGTTCGGCGTGTCGTCCGCTTTTAGTATATTAAAGTTTTTGCAATCGTTTTTTAAGGTTGTTAAAACGCTATTCGGTAAACTAATTTTAATTTTTTCGTCCATACTAAAAACTCCTATATATAAAAGTGTACACTAAAAGGGGGCAAAAATCAAGCATTTTTTTATAAAAATATACTAGTTAAAATAAGGGGTACAAAAAATTCTCAAATAATGCTCAATAGATCTTTTCATTTCCTTGTTATATAATAGAATTGTAAATAAGGAGAAGAAAATGATAATAACGAACAAAAATATAAACAATTTAATAAACGTAGAGTTAACTATGGAAAATTGCGAAGTTTTTACAATAGATAAATCGCAAATTTTAGATTTATCTATCAATGCGGGGCAAATCAATAACGATAAATATTCGTTTGACAATGCGAGTGGGTTTTTATCTCTTGATTTATCAGCGTTAGAAACAACAAGCGATTTTTGGAACAGTTTTGATATTGGTAAAGATATTGACACAACAAAAGGTGGTTTTGGCGATATTGATACTTACAAATTAAATAATAGAATAGACGGGAAAATCAGTCCGTTAGATTTAACGGGTATTACGTTGAATTATACGAATAAATCTTATGATTTTTATGTGGAATACGATCCCGTTGAAAACGGTTTTAACGGCTACACTTACGACTATTCTAATGTTTCGTCCATAAAAAAGGAAAAAGGTTGCTTACTTATCAAATTCGGGAAAGAATCGGAAACGTTTCATAGAAAAGACAACGATTATGTTAACTTTATTGACGGTTATAGCAATATTTTATCTAACGTAAACGGCGAAATGAAAATTAGGTTAATTAATTTTAGCGTAAATACTTTTTACGATGGAACATCAAATTTTAATGCGGAATTTTGCTTTAAAAATCAAGAAAATGTTTATAGTATGGCATTGACGTTTGAAAATATAACGCATTTAGAAATGTATTGTTGTTTTACCCGTAATAACTCATTTATTATTTCACAAATGCAAAACGGTAGGTATTATGTGGAATTTAGGGGAACAAATATTTCTTTTATATGTGATAAAATATCTTAATTTAGAAAACAAAAGGAGAATAATTTATGAATAACTTTGATTTAATTGCAGGATACGAAAGAGAAAAGGAAGAACTTAAAAAAATATGTGATATTCTTAATAATAGAGAATATTACTTAAACAAAGGTGCAACAATGCCAAAAGGTTTAATATTTTACGGTGGTGCAGGTACAGGAAAAACTTTATTTACAAGAGTTTTATCTATGGAGTGTAATTTACCGTTAAACGTTATCAATTTTGGAAAGTCCGTAAATGATAATTCAATTTTAAAACAAATTAAAAAGGCTTTTGATAAAGCAAAGAAAAGCCAAAAATTAAGCATTGTTTATATTGACGAACTTGACAAAATATTACCCGATATGTCAAGGGAATACATAAGCGACCATTCAAAAATCATTTTAACGCAACTTTTAACATTGATTGACGGAATAGATAATAACAGTAATGTCTTTTTTGTTGCATCTTGCAATAATTACGGTTGTATTCCCGAAACAATGGTAAGACCTGGCAGAATTGATAAAAAAATTATGCTTAATAATCCGGATTTATCTTCAAGAAAAGATATTATAAATTACTATATAAATAAAACTAATTGTACTTTTAATATTAACCTTAAAGATATAGCCGAAGCAACTAACGGATTTTCTTGTGCAGGACTTCAAACACTTGTAAACGAGTGCGTTTTAAATTCAAATAAAAACAATGTTGTAAGTAGTGATTTAATGTACCAAAAAATAAGGGAAATAAATAATCAAGACATTGAAAGAAAGAAGTCCGAAGCCGAAAAAGAACTAATAAGTTGTCATAATTTAGGTCATTTTCTTGTCGCAAAAGAGTTTGATGACGGCGATTATTTAATCAACTTTGACAGTAATATTTGCAATAAATATTTTGAAGGACTTTTATCAACCGTTGAAGACGATGACGATTACGATGACGAAGAAGAAGACTACGACGATGATTATTACGATGACGAAGAAGACGAAACATCGGAAGTAAATTCTTACTATACTTACAAAGACTACGAAAATCTAATTACAGTTTTATTTGGAGGTATGGTTGCCGAAGAAATTGTTTACGGACATTCCTTTAATCATCTTTATCACGACTTATCAAATATTGAAGACTTGTTGTTTAAAGCGTCCTATAACGGACTTTTAGGTATAGAGTATTACTACGATGATCAAAGAAACGATATTTTGACTTATAGTCAAAATTTTACCGACAAACTCAATGATAAATTCTTTGAAATCAAAACGAAATGTTTAAATAAAGCGAGAGAAATTTTAACTAAAAATATAAATCAACTTAAAATTTTGCAAGACGCTTTATTAAGAGAAGGAGTTTTAAATAAAGAAACCGTTGAAGAAATTTTAAAGGGAATTGAAATAAACGAAAACAATTAAACAATAAAAAACCACGGCTATTCGTGGTTTTTTTGTTATATAAACAATTAAATTATAACTATATTATAAAATTGACAAATTGACGTTAGAAGAATATAATTGTATTGCTATTATAAAATTAACGGTAAATTTATGGAAAATTCTAAATCTAAAAAGTTGCTTATAACTTGTTTTATCTTGTATGCGTGTACGTATTTCGGTAAATACAGTTATAATTCAAACATCAATTCAATAATGAGTTATTTTGAAGTGAACCACGCTTCCGCAGGGCTTGTTGCCACTTTCTTTTTCTTTACTTACGGCTTTGGTCAATTCTTTCACGGGGCAATGTCTAAAAGATATAATGCAAAATATGCGGTTTCACTCGTTTTAATCGTTTCGGGAATAATAAATTTATCTCTTACCTTTATAAAATATTTTCCTATCGTTAAATTTTTATGGGGTTTAAACGGTATTTGTTTAGGTTTAATTTGGCCTACGATTTCAAGATTTTTACTTAATAACGTTGAAGACGGTTTTAAACAAAAAGCAATGTACGTTATGTGTATGTCAACCCCCACGGGCATTTTACTTGCCTACGGAACAAGTGCTTTAATGGTTAAACTCGGTATGTTTAAAACGTCATTTTACATAGCGTCCGTTCTACTTCCTTTGGTGGCGGTAATTTGGTTTTTAATTAGTGATAAATTCAAAGTTGAAACAACTAACGAAATTCAAACCGAAAAACAAGAAAAAACAAAAAGTCAATTTGATACGAAAATATTCATATATTTAGGTTTCTTTGCGTTTGAGTGCGTATTTTTACAACTAATTCGTGAAGGTATGACTTCTTGGACGCCAACCATATTAAAAGAAAGTTTAAACGTTTCGGACTCTCTTTCTTTACTACTTACCATTTTACTTCCTATAATTGCGATAATAGGACCTGTAATTACAAGTTTTATAAACGGTAAAATCAAAAAAATGTTACCGAAAACTTTACTTATGAATTTGGTAGAATTGCCACTACTTGTGCTTATAATTTTGTTCTTAAACAATAAATCGGTAGTTTTAACGGTAACGTTCTTGTGCGTATTGTATTTGGCGTTAACCGTATTAGAATCGGTATTTTCAAGTAATATTCCTATACTTTTAAAAGGAAAAGTTGATTACGGGTTTATAAGCGGATTTATAAACGGCTGTTGCTATATAGGTAGTACGATAAGCACTTATGCGTTAGGCTTAATAGCAGATAAATTCGGTTGGAATTATATTTTCTACTTGTTTATCGGTTTAGTGCTTTTATTACTTATTTTGATTTTAATTATGAAACTCATAAAAAACGAATATTTTGATAAGACGATAAATTAAAAAATTCACGGGAATTCCCGTGAATTTTTGTTATTTTTAAGTTTTAGGTTTTTCGCCTAATAAAAAGCGTGTAGGGTTTGTTTTATGTAATATTACGGCAACAAGTAAAGATAGAGCGTATGCAATAATAAAACATATTATAACGTTCAAATAAACGCTAGTTGAGCCTATTAAAAACAAAGCCGAAAGAATTATGTAAATAAACTGCTCGTGGAATAAGTAAACTGTCAAGGTGCTTTCAATCAATAGTTTATAGTAAAAATTATTGAAAAGTAATAAGATATGTGTTAAAATTATTAAACAAGAGATAAAAATATGAAAATTTATTTAGAAGAAATTACTAAAAACAATATAAAAGAAATTTTAAGCGTGTATAACTACTACGTTTTAAACTCAACGGCAACTTTCGGAACGGAAGAATTAACCGAAGAAGAGTTTTTAAGTTATTATAAAATCGGTGAAGAAAAAACCGTATCAAAAGCGGTGGTTATTGACGGGAAAACAATAGGGTTTAGTCTTTTAAAACCGTGGAACAGTAGCAAAAAGGCGTACGAAAACACTTACGAATATACCATATATTTGCACCCGAATTATTGCGGAAACGGAATAGGCAAAACCGTTTATAACCTAACGGAAAAATACGTTTTAGAAAGAAGAATCAAGGTTGTTATAGCGGTAATATGTGCCGAAAACGTGTTAAGTTATAAAACTTTTGAAAATTTAGGTTTTGAAAAGTGTGGCACTATCAAAAAAATAGGTGAAAAATTCGGTAGATATTTAGATATGCTTTATTATGAAAAAATATACGAATAAAGGGGTAAATTAAAAATGGAAAACGACTATATTATTCGTTTAGAAGAAGAGAAAGATTATAAAGAAGTAGAAAATCTTGTAAGGGAATCGTTTTGGAACGTTTACCGACCGGGGTGTTGTGAACATTATCTTATTCACGTGTTGAGAGACAGTAAAAATTTTGTAAAAGAACTTTCCTTCGTAATGGAAAAGGACGGCAGAATAATAGGGCAAAACGTGTTTGTTAAAACTACTTTAAAAGGCGATAACGGAAAAGAAATTCCTATTTTAACCATGGGACCTATATGTATTAGTCCCGACTTAAAACGCAAGGGTTACGGAAAGAAATTACTTGATTTTTCCTTGGAAAAGGCCACCGAATTAGGTTTTGGAGCAGTAATGTTTGAAGGTAATATTGACTTTTACGTCAAGAGCGGATTTGACTATGCAAGGAATTTTAATATAAAATATCACGGCTTGCCCGAAGATGAAGACGATTCGTTCTTCTTATGTAAAGAGTTGATAAAAGGCTACTTAAACAGAGTTACGGGAGAGTACGAAACGCCAAGCGAATATTTTATTGACGATAAAGACGTAGAAGAATTTGATAAACATTTTCCCTATAAAGAAAAGTTAAAACTTGAAGGTCAACTGTTTTAAAAGTGTTTGCAAATTGTAAATAATTTTTTTCATTGATTTTTTACGTGTTTTAGTGTATAATAAAGTTTAATATGCAATAAATTTGGAGGATTTATAATGCCGGACGATTCGGTGCCCTTATTGTTAATTTTAATATTACTCATACTTTTTTCTGCTTTTTTCTCATCAATAGAAACGGCGTATTCAAGTGCAAGTCGCATAAAACTTAAACTTTTAGCAAATAACGGAAATAAAAAGGCTCAAAAGGCCTTATTTTTGATAGAAGAAAAATTTGATAGGCTAATTACCACGGTGCTTGTTGGTAATAACATAGTAAACTTAACGGCGGCAACGGTTTCAACGCTTTTTTTTAGCGTTTTGCTCAATAATTCAAATAATGCTCCCGTTGTTTCAACTATTGTTTTAACCGTAGTGGTTTTAATTTTTGGTGAAATAACGCCAAAGTTTATAGCAAAGACTTTTCCCGAATCTTTCGTAACGTTTTTTTATCCGTTTATAATAGTGTTTTACTATATACTTTATCCGTTCAACTTATTGTTTAGCGGTTGGAAATGGCTTATTACAAAATTATTCAAATTAAAAAAGGACGATATAGTTACCGAAGAAGAAATTATGACCGTTGTTGAAGAAGCGGAAGAAGACGGTACTATTAAAGAAGAAGAAACGAATCTTATTCGTTCGGTAATTGAATTTGACGATTTGGAAGTAGGCGATATATACGTGCCACGTGTCAATATTGTGGCGGTAAGTATAGACGACGCTAATGATAAAATATTGAATTTATTTCAAAAAGAAGAATTTTCAAGATTGCCCGTATATAAAGACTCTATTGACCAAATTGTCGGAATAATACATAATAAAGAATTTTACAAGCACTATTTTAACGGTACTGTAAACTTAAAAGATATTTTGCAAGACGTTTATTATACGACGGAACACGTAAAAATATCAAATTTATTTAAGCAGTTGCAAAAGAAAAATATACATATGGCAATCGTGCTTGACGAATACGGCGGGACTCTCGGGCTTGTTACTTTGGAAGATATCATTGAAGAACTTGTAGGTGAGATTTACGACGAATTTGACGAAGTTGTAAATTATTTTAAACAAATTTCGCCAAATTCGTATATAGTAGATTGTAATGCTCCCATAGAAGAATTATTTGAAAAGTTCAATATTGAAACCGACGAAGAGTTTGACGCTACGACTATAAGCGGGTTTTTAATAGAACTAATAGGCGAAATACCGCCCGTAGGGAAAGTAATAGAATATAAAAACTTAACTTTTGAAGTGTTAAAATCAACTGTTAAAAGAATATATCAAGTTAAATTGTACGAAAATAATAATAACGAAAACGCCAAAAATTAAAGAAATATAATTTAAAACTCAATTTTAAAATTATTAAAGGCTAACGGAATTTTCCGTTAGCCTTTTAAATTTGTTTTAACTCACAATTCTATAATATTTTTGTGAGTTTTCATAATAGACTTCTAATGTGCCAATCAACGTAATTTGCGTGCCGATATTCGGGTACGGTTTTTCGTTGAAAAGAATTTCCATATAAGTAAAACAACACCCTTTTTCGTCGTATAGCAAAACGGACGGGCGGTTTTCCCCTTTTGGAGCGTTGGGGTATTTGCTAAATTGCCCGATTATTTTAAAGGTTTTTCCTAAATAATATTGTGGCTCGTTTTTTACGTGATTGAGCGTTGAATACGCTATTGACTTATTCATAAACGTAAGGTCGTAGTCCACGTTGGTATCTTTTTTGTTTGAAAACGGAAGATTGTTGAACTTCATAATACCAAGCAGTGTAAACCCTGTACATAAAATAAAAATTAGTATTTTAAATTTTCTTTTCATTTGAGTAGGGCTTAAATTCTAACTTTGCAAGATAATATTTTATTGCAGTTATAGCGTATATACCGCCTGCAAATAAGCAAAATATTGCAGGTACGATAGCATACGAACGAATAGAACAAGCGGGATTTCCACCGCAATAGGTGGAAAGTATTTTCGTTCCGCTCATAGATAAGGCAAGAGCAAAGCATACGATAGTAAATGCTCCCGTTAATATAGATAAAACAGACGGAATAACGTTAAGAATTGTTTTTTTCCGAATAAAAACGAATAAAGCACTTATTATAGAAATAATTAAAAGGAATACGGAAATAACGGTAAATATTCCCAAAGTTTCCGTAATATCTTTTGCATAGTAATAAAACGGTATAGCAATATCTCCGTAGGAAGGGTTTTTAAAGTCGCCCGAAATACATGCTAAAAAATATTGAAATCCGTTTACCGTTACTTCGTTACCCGATATCGTCGTATTGTAAACGCTACTCCAATTTATAAAAAACGTAAAAAGCGTAATAATATTCAAAATAAAACCTAAAAGTGTAAACCATTTCAAATTTTTAATTGCTAATTGAAATTTTTTCATTTTTTGTTTTTCTATAATCATTTGCGTCGTGCGTTTGTTAGCCATAATATATCTCCTTATTTTGTAACGTAATATTTTAAGTTGGAATAATCGTCTATCAATGAAAAAGTTTCCACTTGAAAAATCAAAAATACGATTTTTTCCGTGTTGTTTTTATCTACCGTTCCGTCGGGGAAATAAGAATAGACGGTTATTTCTTTTTTTTGCGAATTTTTGAGTTTGCCTTTTAAATGCACCCACGTTTTATCGCCGTTGTTTTCACTTTGATTTCTTGCAGGCGGAAGTTCTTCGTTGCTCTCCAATAAAAAACCGATTATAGTATCTTTTCCGCACGTGCAACCGAATCCCGAAGAACATTTGCGAACACCGCAAACGTATTCGTTGCCGTCAACGTCCGTTAATTCGTAGGTAAAACAATCGTATTCAACGGTTGCATTTTCGTATTGTTCGGGGTAATATTGTATATTTGTCATAACAAGAAAGAAAGTGTCTTCGTTGAGAATATACGATTTTTCTTTTGAACAACCTACAAACGTAATTGTAATAATTAGTAAAAGTAAACAAATAAACCGTTTCATTTTTTTACCCTTCCTACAAAAGTCCCAATAAGCCAAAATATAAAAAATGCAATTATATCTACGGCTACAATCGTGCAACCGACGGGCGTTCCCATTACGATAGATATTAAAATGCCGAGCGTTGAACAAGAAACGGATAAGACGGCGGAACACACCGTAACGGCTTTAAAGTTTTTAAATACACGCATTGCCGACAAAGCGGGGAAAATTACGAGTGCGGAAATTAAAAGTGAACCCACTAAATTCATTGCAAGCACGATTACTACGGCAATTATTACGGCTATAAACAGATTATAAAGTTCCGTTTTCAAGCCGGTTGCTTTTGCAAAAGATTCGTCAAAAGTGATGGCAAAGATTTTATCGTAGAACAATATAAATGTAACTAACACTATTACGGAAAGTATTACGCATAACCAAACTTCTGTTTTAGTTAAAGTTAAAATAGAAGTAGAGCCGAATAACGTACTGCATACGTCGCCCGATAAGTTAGAAGACGTAGAAAACAAATTCATTAAAAGATAGCCGATTGCCAATGCTCCTACCGAAATCATTGCGATAGCGGCGTCGCCTTTTATTTTTGCGTTTTGTCCTGCGTGAAGTAGTAATATTGCACAAAGTACGGTTACGGGTATAACTAAAATCATATCGTTCGTAAGTCCAAGCACGCCTGCTACCGCCATAACGCCGAACGCAACGTGAGAAAGTCCGTCGCCGATAAACGAAAAACGTTTAAGAACGAGCGTAACGCCAAGTAACGACGAGCAAAGAGCAATTAAAATTCCTACTATAAGAGCATACCGTACGAAAGGAAATTGAAAATATAACGATAAAGTTTCAAATAATTTTGTCATACGTTTTCTCCCGTAAATCTTTTGCCTAAATCGGTTTTTAAGTAATCTTCCGTATTGCCGAAAAATAAGTTGCTTGAAATATGCAAAATTTTATTAGCGTATTTTATAGCGGAAGAAATATCGTGCGAAATCATAATAATCGTAATGCCGTCTTGCTTGTTTAAATTTTTAATCAATTCGTACATTTCCGCCGTAACTTTGGGGTCAAGACCCGAAACGGGTTCGTCAAGTAAAAGTAATTTTTGCGTGGAGCATAACGCTCTTGCAAGTAAAACACGTTGTTGTTGACCTCCCGATAATTCACGGTAAGAACGGTTTTCAAAACCGGTAAGTCCCATTTTTTCTATGTTGGTTTTTGCAAGTTCCTTTTCCGTTTTACCGTAAAACGGTTTTAAACCTATACGGTTAATACAGCCCGAAAGCACGACTTCCCAAACGGATGCGGGGAAATCTTTTTGTATCACCGTTTGTTGTGGTAGGTAGCCGATTTGGTTGCGTTTTAACCCGTCACTTGTCGTTATTTCCCCGGAAATAGGTTTTTGTAAAGATAAAAGCGTTTTCATTAGGGTGCTTTTTCCTGCTCCGTTTTCTCCAACGATACACAAATAATCGCCGTTTTCTACGGCAAAATTTAAGTTGTTTACAATAGTTTTACCGTCGTAACCTAAACAAAGGTTTCGGCAAGTGATGAGTGACATAGTTTTATCTCCTTAATTGATTGCTTGCTTTAATACTTCCAAATTGCTTTGCATAACGGACAAATACGTTGTTCCTTGCGATACGTCGTTTGCGGTAACCGATTGCAAAGAGTTCACAGAAAGAATTTGTTGGTTTTGCGTAGTAGTGCTGTTTTTTACCGTTTGAGCAATATTATGATTTGCTCCTTCAATCGTTAATATAACGGAAAGTGATAACTCATCAACTTTTTCGGCAAGAAATTTTATCGTTTTAAAACTTGCTTCCGTTTCTGCCGAGCAACCTACGAACGCCGCATAATATTTTAAACCGTAATCTTCAACGAGATAACGGAAGGGAAAACGGTCGGCGAATAACAACGTGTTTTTCGTGCCGTTTTGAACTGCCGATAAATATTCGTCGTCCAAAGTTTTTAATTCTTGCTTGTATGCGGTAGAATTTGATATGTAGTTTTGAGCGTGGTCTTTATCAATTTCACAAAGAACGTTTGTTATTTCATCACAAAAAACGCTTGCATTTTTAAGAGAAAGCCAAACGTGTTCGTCGTATTCAATTTCTTCTTCGCCTTTTTCTCCACCTTCTTCTTCGCCTTCCATGCCTTCAATAATTTCTTCTTCTTTTGCACCTTCGCCGAGTACTTCCAAAAGGTTTATTACTCTCATATTTTTGTTAGTTGCATTTTTGAGTGCGTCTTCTACCCATTCGTCCGATTCTCCGCCAACGTAAATAAATAAATCGCAAGTGGATATCGTGGCGATATCTTTTACGGAAGGTTGATAAGAGTGTAAATCTATTCCGTTATTCACAAGCATTTTAACGGAAACGTTTTCCGTATCGCCAACTATATTTTTAGTCCAATCGTATTGCGGAAAAATGGTTGCTACGATTTTTAATTCGCCCGTACTTTTGGTATTAGAACAAGCCGCAAGACTTCCAATAAACGGTAAAATACATGCGACCGATAAAATAAACGATAATATTTTTTTTCTAAACATAATAAAAAATCTCCTATATAGTCTAATTGTGTATTTTTCTAAAAAAAAGCACGAAAAAAACAAGGAAGTATAGCATACTTTTCCTTACGCTATATAGACCACGCCTATCAAAAGGGTAGTCTTCTCCCTTGTTTATAATTTAGACTTAATTAGAGATTTTTGTTTTTAAAGTGACGAGCGTAATAATCTCGTACACTTTGTTATTTAGTTCAAGAACGGCAACGAAAACAAAATAAAGTGCAACGAGAGCAGTTTCTACCGTCGCCGTCGTTACAAAATTATCTTGTACTTTCTTGCAAGTGTCAAGCACGTGGCAAACGGTACAGTTTTCGCCTACGCAATCATGGCCCGTTTCTAATAAAATAAAAAGATTGGCAAACAGCAAGAAAAAGCCGATAGTAACGGCTAATAAAATTGCTATCTTTTTTTTACTTTTTTGCATATAGCCAATCTCCTTAAAATAAATAAAATATTACGATATTATACTATAGTATAGTATTATCGTATAATTATGTCAAGCCTTTTAAATTTACTTGCTTTTTCTCGGTTTTGCGTCCATATAAATTTTCTTAAATTGCAAGGGAGTGTAGTCCGTTGCTTTTTTAAAACTTTTTATAAAATAGTTCGGGCTTTCGTAAGAAAGTAAGTCCGAAATTTGCGAAACGGAGTATTTGTTCTCTTTTAAAAGTAGTTTCGCCCTTTCAATTTTAAGTCCGTTAAAATAGGCTATTATTGAAGTTCCCGTTTGCTCTTTAAATACTTTAAATACGTGCGATTTTGAGTAGTTTGATTTTTCTATAATTTCGTCAACGGTAATTCTTTTTTCTACGTTTTCGTTAAGAGTTTGAATAACGTTTTTAACTAAATCGTCGTTAGTTACGCTCTCTATAAAAACGTTGTTCTTTAAATTTTGCTCCCTTTCTTTTCTTAAAACGTTTATAAATAATATTTCAAGATAATTCTTAATTACTTGAAGTCCGCCGAGCGGTGCCGTTGAAAGTAACGGCATTTTTTTAATTAACGGATTTGAAAAAGGTATATCAAAAGTGTTTTTCGCTTCGCTTATAATTCGGTATATGAATTTTACGTTTTCACTGTCTATTTTAATAATTCTGTCTTTAAAAAGTTCCGAAAAAGTTGCTTTCGTATCAAACGAAATTATAAAAACGTTAGCGTTTTCGTTTTTGTTTACAACTATTTGGTGCAAGGTGTTAGGAGCGTGAACGAACGCTTCCCCTTCCTTTAAAACAATAGACTTTTCACAGGAAAAAACGTTTATTTTGCCCTTATCAACGTAAACCATTTCGCAAAAATCGTGCGATTCTTTTACCGAAGTAAATTCACTTGTAAATTCAAAATAATGCACCGTTATTATCTTGCTTATCGTTATTAAATTTTCAACTTTGTATTTGTAATAGTTCATAGTAAAATTGTAACTTATTTTTGTTTTATTGTCAAATAGTATTGTAAAAATATTTGTGGAATATTTTGCTATTTTTGAGTAATTTTATCTATTGAAAAATAAGCACGTATTTTATATAATAAAACCATACTAAAAATAAGGAGTATAACTATGAGAGTATTAGCAATAGGTTGTCATCCGGACGATATTGAAATTGCATGTGCGGGAACTCTTGCCAAATGCGTTAAGCGTGGCGACGAAGTTTACGTATGCCATTTAAGTTCGGGTGATTTAGGTCACGTAGTAATTCCGCCCGAAGAACTTAAAGTTATGAGAGCGAACGAAGCGAAAAAGGCTGCAAGTCTTGCAGGGGTAAAAGAGGTAATTTACGGTGGATTTAACGACCTTGATATTTATACCGAAAACAAAGAAGCAAGAGATAAGGTTGTTGAAGTTATAAGAAAGGTTAATCCCGATTTTATAATAACTCACAATCCAAACGATTATATGCCCGACCATACGGCGGTATCAAAACTTGTATTTGACGCAAGTTTTACGGCAACTTTACCAAACTATCCGCCAAAGACGGATAAACCGGCAAGGCTCGTTCCTATATATTATATGGATACGCTTTGCGGAGTTGATTTCGTTCCAACGGAATTCGTTGATATTACCGAAGAAATTGATTTAAAACTTCAAATGCTTGAATGCCATGCAAGTCAACTCGTATGGATGAGAGAGCACGACGGTATTGATTTTGCCGATATGGTTAAAACTTGCAGTAAATACCGTGGTTATCAATGCGGAGCAACTTATGCGGAAGGTTTCCGTCAATGCAACGTATATTTAAAGAACACTACTAAAAGGCTTTTGCCGTAAGGAGTAAAAATGAAGAGGACAAAATGGTGTATTATAGGAGCGGGCGGAATAGCCGATAGGCGTGCGATTCCTGCAATTTTAGCCGATGAAAACAACGAAATAGTTGCTTTAATGGACAAAGTTCCTACCGTAGCCGAAAAATTAGGAGCAAAGTACGGCGTTAAATATTACAGTGACGAAAAACTTATGCTCAAAGAAAACGAGTGCGATTGCGTTTATATAGGAACGCCGGTATTTTGTCATTACGAACAAGCCTTAACCGCATTAAGTTACGGCGTCAACGTATTTATGGAAAAGCCCATTGCAATGAATGCGGAACTCGGTGAAGATTTAGTTGAAAAGTTCAAAAAAGCAGGCAAGCAACTTACCATAGGTTACATGATGAAATATCATAATTTGCATGAAAAAGCCCGCAAAATGGTAAGAAACGGAGATATAGGAAAGGTAAATAACGTAAGGTTACAATTTTCTTGTTGGTATCCCGATATAAAAGGCGCTTGGAGACAAAATAAAAGTTTAGGCGGTGGCGGAGCACTCATTGATTTAGGCGTACATTGTATAGAACTTATAGAGTACGTTTTAAATGAAGAAATAGTAGAAGTAAAAGGCTTTGCAAACACTCAAACCTTTAATTACGAAGTTGACGACAGTGCGGTTATAGCCTTCAAAACCGAAAGCGGAACGCTCGGCCATATAGACGTAAACTTTAATATTCCCGACAATGCGTCCGAAAGCAAAATGGAACTTTACGGAGATAAAGGTTATATAATTTGTAAAGGAACGCTCGGTCAAGAAGAAAACGGCAAACTTATGTATTTGCACGTTGATCAGTCTTCGTACGAAGCACAACAATCAAGAACGGTTGATAAACCGAAGTGCTACTACGGAACTAAAAAGAATATTTACTTAAAACAAATGCAAGATTTTTGCAATATAATACAAAACGGCAAACCGAATTATTTCTATGCGGAAAGAGCCGTTCAAGTACAAAAAATAATTGACGAAGTATATTCGCAAAATTAAAAATAAAGGAGACTTAAAAATGGATTTTAATTCAACAGTTAAAGGCAGTTTATTAGAAGGCTTTTATCCCGCAGGTTGGGATATGGAAAAAATAGATAAATGTTGTTCAAACGCTCCCGAACAAATTTATGAAAGACAAGAATTTTGGAATAAAGATTTCTCGCCTATTATGTGTAACGACGTTAAAGATTTTGACGTTATGATGGGACACGAAATTGCAAACGAAATCAAAAAAGCCAACGAAAGAAAGCAAAAAATAATGTTCATTTTACCCGTAGGACCTATGGGAATGTACAAATGGGCAGTTTATTTCTTAAAAGAATGGAACGTTAGTTGTGAAAACGTTTGGTGCTTTAATATGGACGAATGGGCAGACGGCGAAGGTAACACTTTAACGGGTGACGCATCTTTCCAAAGTGCTATGGAACAAGCATTTTATAACCCACTCGGCGAATTGACCGTTCCCGTTTCTCACCGTAACTTTGCAACAAAATTGAACTTGCCTACTTATCCCGAAAAAATGGCTAAACTTAAAGAAGAAGGAGCAAAACTCGTTCTTGTTTACGGTATAGGAAGAATGTGCCATATCGCTTTCTGGGAACCGACTATCGGTGCGGAATTCAATAGCGACGAAGAATGGTTAAAACAACCGTACAGAATAGGCGTTAAACTTCACCCGTTGACCATTGAACAAAACGCAATCACTTCGTTCAAATCAAGAACTACTCTCGTTCCTTGTAGAGCAAACACAATGGGTCCGGGCTTAATGTTTAAAGCAGATTACGCTATCGGCGGTGCGGACGGTGCGTTAGGCCGTGGTATGCAATGGCAAGGTATGAGTTTGTGGATGACTTTAAGATACGGTCCTACGAGATGGATTACTTCAAGTTTCATACCTACCATCCCCGGTAAATTATTCTTCTTAAAAGAACTTGCAGGTCCGCTTGTTGCAGAGGCTAACTAATGAACGGAATAGGAGTTGCAGGTAGTTTACTCGTTGACGTAATAAACAGTATATCGGCGTACCCAAACGAAGGGCAACTTACCAAAATAAACGGAAGGAATATAGCAACGGGCGGACTTGTTCCGAACGTTGGTATAGACCTTAAAAGGTTAGATAAAGATTTAGAAGTTTACGCCATAGGAAAAGTCGGTAACGACGATAACGGAAAATTTGCGGTAAAAGTTTTAAAAGAAAACGGACTTAACGTAGGTAACGTTAAAGTTTCCAACAATTTAGGAACGAGTTTTACCGACGTTATGAGCGTTTCGGGCGGGCAAAGAACTTTCTTTTGTTACGCAGGAGCGTGTGCCGATTTCGGTTACGACGATATTGACTACGAAAATTTAAACGTTAAAATGTTGCATTTAGGCTACTTTTTACTTCTTGATAAAGTTGATAATTTTGACGGCGTTAAGATACTTAAAAAGTGCCAAGAAAAAGGCATAAAAACTTCTATAGATTTGGTTAGTGAAAATTCAAACAGGTACGGTTTGGTAGTACCGTGTTTAAAGTACGTTGACAATTTAATTATCAACGAAGAAGAGGCAAGCAAACTTTCAAATATCAATTTTAACGGGGAAAACCTTGAAGAAATTGCTAAAAAACTTAAAAGTTTAGGGGTAAAAGAAAGGGTTATTATTCATATGCCTAAAAAAAGCGTATGTCTTTCTAATTCGGGTTATACGGAAGTTAATTCTCTTGTTTTACCAAAAGATTTCATAAAAGGAACAACGGGTGCTGGCGATGCGTTTTGTGCAGGCACGCTACTTGGAATTTACAAGAATTTAGACGATAAAGAAATTCTCAAAACGGGTATGATATCCGCTTTGGGAGCGTTATCGGGCGAAGACGCCGTTAGCGGTATGAAAAGTTTGCAAGAATTAAGCGAAATAGCAAAAGGATTATAATATGTTAGTAAATTTAAACGACGTGTTAAAAAAAGCACAAAAAGAGCATTACGGCGTAGGCTTGTTCAACACAACCGATACGGATATGTTGCAAGCGGTTATTGAAACGGCGGAAGAATTAAATTCCCCCGTAATTATAGG
>JAZRVG010000157.1:0-10635 GCA_045599025.1 Christensenellaceae bacterium
TTGCTATTGTCGGTGGAACGATTATTGAAAAAACAGGTTTAGGAAAACACGTACAAGATTTTATTATGGAAGGCAGTATTGCCGAAGTGGACGGCGTAGAACTTACGCAAAAGGATAGATTGATTTACGCAAAAGACCAAACGTTGTCAACGTTAAAAAAAGTATGGATTTATATTCTTGTCGGCGTTGGTATCGGGGCGACTATTCATAACTTTATTCCTAACGAATGGATACAAGCGGTTTTAGGGAGTGATAAGTGGTACGCCGTACCCCTTGCGACTATTCTCGGTACGCCTATGTATGCGGATATTTTCGGTACGATTCCCGTTGCGGAAGCGTTGTTCGCAAAAGGCGTTGGCGTTGGTACGATTCTTTCTTTTATGATGAGTGTTACCGCACTTTCCTTGCCGTCTATGATTATGCTTTTAAAAGCAGTAAAGCCGAAACTTCTTTTTTGGTTTGTCTTTATCGTCGTAGTTGGTATTATGATTATAGGCTTTATTTTTAACGCCTTGAATTTCTTATTTGTCTAATAAAATTAAGGAGATATATTATGAAACTTATTACTCTTGGTTACTGTTGCAAAAAATCAAAACAAAACCACGAAAACGCCGTAATTGCGGCGAAAAACTGCGGTGTTGAAAAGCCCGTAAATATTGCCGATACAATGGAAATTATGAAATACGGCGTTATGTCCACCCCTGCCATTGTAATTGACGGAAAGGTTGTTGCTATGGGAAGGATGTTATCGGTTGAACAAATTGAAAAACTTATAAAAAATAAAATGGCGGAAGAAGATTCCGCAAAAGTTTGTACTTGCGGTTGTGGTTGTCAACATAATGTTTAGGTAGTTGATGCTCTTATAAGCGATTTTATATAAAATTTAGGAAGAAAAAAGATTGCAATATTTGTAGTAGGCTAAATAAGAATATTATGTAACTTTTTAAAATTATAGTGCATGATATTATGTAAGCAAAAACATATATTTTCAACGCAAACGTAAAGGCTAACGTAAAAAATATACGTTAGCCTTTTTATATTGTTCAAAAATCCCCTTTTGAAAGAACAATAAATGCGAGGGGCTTGTTTTATAGATTATATTATTGATTTTTATTTTTTCTAATAACTTCGGAAACTTCAAGCGTAGAAATAAAAGCGTTTTCGTCGTAAGTTAGAACGATATTTTTGAGTTTGTTTATTTGAAAATGGTTTATTACGAAATAAATTATAGATTTTTTATCTTTGGAATAACCGCCTATGGCGTCAACGAAAGTTCCGCTTGCCCCGAACTCGTCGGAAAGGGCTTTTGAAACTTCTTTCGGTTTAGTGGTAATAATCATAGCACATTTATTTCTGTCAATACCGTCAACAATAAAATCAACCGTTTTAGAGCCTGCAAAATAAGTTAAAATTGAATAAAGCGGAAGAATCCAACTTTTAAAAATTATTCCGCAAACGGTATATAAAATCAAGTTAAAAATCAAAACGAAAGTGCCGATAGTAATTCCTAATTTTTTAGCGAAAAGAACGGAAAGAATTTCAACGCCGTCAATAGCACCGCCGTTTCTAATAACAAGCCCCGAACCGATGCCGGAAATCGTACCGCCGAAGATAGCACATAAAAGCAAATCTTTTTCTGCAAGCGGAGACGCAAAGGAAAGGTCAATAGGAAGAATTTTGGTAATTAAAAAAGATACCAAAGAATACACCGCAACGGAAATAACGGAATAAACCGTAAAAGTTTTTCCTTGTTTTTTAAGCCCGATAATAAAAATAGGCACGTTAAGTACGATTAAAAATATAGGTAAAGTTAAGTATTTAGGGGTAATTTGGTCAAGTAACATAGAAAGCCCCGAAATACCGCTATCGTAAAGTTTTACGGGAAATAAGAAAATGGTTACGCCGATAGCGTTAATAATACCGGCTATAATTACTACTATTAAATTTTTAGTTTTTAAATTTATTTTATTTTCCATAATAACACCGAAAATATTGTAACATAAATTAAAAAAATTGTAAATAAAAAAATCTTGGCAAAAAGCCAAGATTTTGTTTAATTATTTCGTTTAGCCTAAAATTGAAAGAGCGTTTGATAAAGCATCGGCAAGCCCTAAATTTTCAAATAAAGAATTAAGCGGATTTATTCCGTAGAAGTAAGATAAAATATTGCTACCTAAAAACGCTTCTCTTAAATGAGATAAAAACGCCGTTTCGCTAAATGCGTTGCAAAGTGCCATAAGCGATAAAATCAAACCGCTTGTAAATACAAAGGCAACCAAACCGCCTAAAATGCAGTCCAAAACCTTTATAAATTTAAGTTTATCTCTAACTTTCGTTAAAAGTTTGTAAATAAGTTTTCTAACGAGCATTAAGAAAATATCGTAAACGATAAAGGTAATTAGAATCAAAACGCCAAAAGCAAGATAGAAAGCAACTTTATCAACTATTTCTTGACCGCCTTCTATTTTGGAATCGCCAAGCAAGGACTTAAATCCGTTGGTTAAATCGGCAAGCCAGCCCCATTTTAAGTATAATTTCGTAACGGTTAAGTAGGCTAAAAATACCGCTCCGCCGATAGCAACCAAAACGAGTGCTACGTCAAGTAAAGAGTGTAAAAACCCTGCTTTAAAACCGTAAATTGTTAAGCCTATAATTAGCAATAACGCTATTATATCTAAAATCCAGTTCATAGTTTTCCCCTATAAAAAATTTTATTTTTTAAAACTGTCTTTCATTGAAACGATTTGAGATAAAACTCTCTTTCCGTTTTTAACTAAAACTTTGTAGTAGCCCTTTCTTAAAAGTTGGAAACTTTCGTTTTCGGGACATTCTTCAAGATATTTTTCCGCTTTTGCGTTGTAAACGTGAATACTGTTATAATTCATACGTTCGCTAAAATCTTGACCTGCGTACTCTGCGTCCTTTAAAAGATATTCGTAATCGTTAAGTTGCATATCTACGCAATTATTTGCGTCAACCCAGTGAATAGTACCTTTGCATTTGATACCGCTCGTGTCTTCGCCCGATTTGCTTTCGGGAATATAAGAACATAAAATTTCTTTAACGGAGCCGTCTTCGTTAAGTAAAACGTCGTCACACTTAATAATGTAAGCGTTTTTCAAACGGACGTAGCCGTCCTTTTTAAGTCTAAAATATTTCGGTGGCGGATTTAACGAAAAATCTTCCCCGTCTATATATACGTTTTTAGAGAAAGTAATTTTTCTCTTTTTTGAAACTTCGTTTTGCGGGTCTATTTCAAAATCTAATTCTTCACTGACTTTATCGTAGTTCGTGATGGTAACTTTAACGGGATTTGCTACTGCCATAGCTCTTTCGGCGTTGGTGTTCAAATAATCTCTTATAAAGTGTTCAAAATAACCGATTTCAATTTCGCTGTTGGCTTTTGCCACGCCTATTTCTTCG
Source organism: Christensenellaceae bacterium (assembly GCA_045599025.1). Classification (GTDB taxonomy): domain Bacteria; phylum Bacillota; class Clostridia; order Christensenellales; family Borkfalkiaceae; genus HGM11412. The sequence goes on from JAZRVG010000157.1 coordinate 3,424, forward strand.
CAGAAATTCTTTAAGGCTTCGGCAGGTACGCCACGGTTACGTAAACCCGTTAAAGTAGGCATACGAGGATCGTTCCAACCGTCAACCGCACCGTCTTCAACCAACTTTTTAAGATAACGCTTGCTCATAACGGTGTTGGTTATGTTAAGTCTTGCAAATTCTATTTGGCGTGGTTTGTGCGGAACTTTCGTATTTTCTATAACCCAGTTGTAAAGTGGGCGGTGGTCTTCAAATTCCAAAGTGCAAATAGAGTGAGTAACGCCTTGCATACTGTCGCAAATAGGGTGAGCGAAATCGTACATAGGGTAAATGCACCACTTGTCGCCCGTTCTGTGATGAGTTGCGTGTAAAACCCTGTAAATAACGGGGTCACGAAGATTAATGTTAGGTGACGCCATATCTATTTTGGCTCTTAAAACTTTTTCGCCGTCGGCAAATTTACCGTCCTTCATATCAAGGAAAAGTTGTAAGTTTTCTTCAATAGAGCGGGTTCTAAACGGGCTTTCAACACCCGGTTCGGTTAAAGTTCCACGGGTATTTTTAATTTCTTCGGCGGACAAATCGTCAACGTACGCTTTTCCGTCCTTTATAAGATTTATCGCTAATGAGTAAATAACGTCAAAGAAATCCGATGCGTAGTGAATTTCGTACCATTTGAAACCGAGCCACTCAATATCTGCTTTTATAGCGTTAACGAATTCGGTTTTTTCTTTTGAAGGGTTTGTGTCGTCAAAGAAAAGGTTGCAAGCCCCGTCGTATTTTTTAGCCGTACCGAAGTTAAGGCATAAACTTTTTGCGTGGCCTATATGAAGATATCCGTTAGGTTCGGGTGGAAAACGTGTGTGAACGGTGTTCACAACCCCCTTTTCAAGTTCGTCGTTTATAATTTCTTCAATAAAATTCTTTGCGTCCATAGTAATTCCTTATGTTTTGATAATACTAACTTTTTTAATATTTTAACACAATTTTATATAATAATCAATAAAAATTTAACAACAAAAAAATAAACTCAACGAGAGTTTAGTCATTTACTTGACAATATCTGTTAATTTTAATAAAATATTAAAATAAATAATAAATTTTTTGAGGTACGGTATGGAAGAAAATAAAAGCGTTTTAACTATGGAAAAGCTCGTAAGCCTTTGCAAAACAAGGGGATATATTTTCCCCGGTTCCGAAGTTTACGGCGGACTTGCTAACTCTTGGGATTACGGCCCGTTAGGCGTTGAATTTAAAAACAACGTTAAAAAAGCGTGGTGGAAAAGATTCGTTCAAGAATCGCCTTATAACGTAGGGCTTGACAGTGCTATAATAATGAATCCACAAGCATGGGTAGCGTCCGGTCACGTTGGCGGATTTAGTGACCCGCTTATGGACTGTAAGGCTTGTAAAACCCGTCACAGAGCGGACAAACTTATTGAAGATTACGCTTTCCAAAACGGTTTGAACGATAACCCTGCCGGTTGGACTTTTGAACAAATGGCTAACTATATCAAGGAAAAAGGCATTTGTTGTCCTAACTGCGGTGGAAAAGAATTTACCGATATTAAGAAATTCAACCTTATGTTCAAAACCTTTATCGGCGTTACGGAAGACAGTTCTTCAACCGTATATCTCCGCCCCGAAACCGCACAAGGTATTTTTGTAAACTTTAACAACGTTCAACGTTCTACCCGTAGAAAACTTCCTTTCGGTATCGGTCAAATAGGTAAATCGTTCCGTAACGAAATTACCCCGGGTAACTTCACGTTTAGAACGAGAGAATTTGAACAAATGGAACTTGAATTCTTCTGTAAACCGGGTACAGACCTTGAATGGTTCAAATACTGGAAAGATTACTGCTACAATTTCTTAATTGACCTTGGTATGAATAAGGACAAATTAAGGCTTCGTGACCACGATAAAGAAGAACTTTGTTTCTACTCAAAAGCAACTACCGACTTTGAATTCTTATTCCCGTTCGGTTGGGGCGAACTTTGGGGAATTGCCGACAGAACGGATTACGACCTTGGTCAACACATTAAGCATAGCGGAAAAGATATGAGTTACTTTGACCAAGAAACCAACGAACACTACGTTCCTTACGTAGTTGAGCCGTCGCTCGGTGCTGACCGTGTTGCTCTTGCTTTCCTTGCCAACGCATACGATGAAGAACAAGTTGGCGAAGGCGACGTAAGAACGGTACTTCACTTACACCCCTTCCTTGCTCCTATCAAAGTTGCGGTATTGCCCCTTTCTAAAAAACTCGGGGATAAAGCAAACGAAGTGTACGCCGAACTTTCTAAAAAATTCACTTGCGACTACGACGAATCGGGTTCTATCGGTAAGCGTTACCGTCGTCAAGACGAAATCGGCACGCCGTTCTGCGTAACCGTTGACTTTGACACTCTTGAAAACGATACCGTTACTATTCGTGACAGAGATTCTATGGAACAAATTAGACTTCCTATTAGCGAAGTTGCCAAATACGTAGAAGAAAAACTCAATTTCTAATAAAATATAGCGGAAAGACCACTTCTTTCCGCTTTTTTAATACCAAAATACCGCTATTGACAAAAAAAATGCCTTGTGCTACAATATCCGTAGGGTTATGAGTTTTTAGGGTATAAAGGAGGTTATAAATGGGAAAAAGATTATTACAAAAATTAGCGATAGTATTCGCCTTAACCGCAACCGTTTTTATAACGGGTTGCACTTCCGTTAACAGTTATTTAAAAACTTATAATTTAAGGTGTAACCTAATCGGTGCAACTTATACGGAAGAATTTAAGGAAGAAAATAAAATAAAAGACAATTCGTATACTGCGGTTATCAACCTTAACAATTACGAAGGTGCTTTGCGAATTTTACCCGAAGCGAACGAAATGATTGCACCTTCTGGCAAAGTTTTTGCAGGCTGGTATTTTGATAACAACTTCACTGCGGAAAATCTTATTAGTGAAAGAAATCTTAAAAGCCGTATTGAAACTCTTGAAGAAAAGAAAACCGAAGACGTTTACGCTAAATGGATTGACGAAAACACGGTTGACGTAGTTATTGACTTATACGATTCCACGGCAACGGAAAAACCAAAATTTACCGAAGAATTTAAAACGAAAACGGGTGCGAGCGACTACTTATATATTTTCAATTTAAGTTTAAACAATTTAGAAGGAATAAACGAAAAATTACCTACCGCAGACGATATTATTCATAGTGAAGATAAAACGTTCGGTGGATTTACAACGATAGGCGGAAGTACCGTTCCGTTCACTCAAAGCGATATAGCGGGTAAAACGGAAAATTTGGGTCAACACACTTTAAGTTTGCACGTAATCAGTCAAGATAGACAATACGTTTCAATTTGTTTTTCTTTAAGTGCAATAGATTATCCGCTAAACGAGAGCTGGAACACTATTCCTGCAAAATTTAGTACGCAAACGATAGAAAAGTATTCTCAAAATATGATTAACGACAAATATAAGACAAATAACGACCTTGGCGTTTACTATCAATTTTACGTAGACGGAGAAAATAATCTTGCAAACAATATTCCAACGAAAGAAGATATGGTACCGTTTGAAGATATTTATTTAGACGACTTTTCAATCTGCACGATAGTTGGTTGGAAGTTAATTGTTTTTGACGAAGACGGTCATAGTAGTTATTGTGATTTAACTTACGAAAATATACAAAATAACTTAACAAACGAATACGGGCTTAACGACTTTATTGCGATAGCGGTAGTTGAAGTGGCGGAATAATTAAAAAAATTAAGCACCTCTAAGCGAAAACGCTTAAAGGTGCTTTTAAAATAAAAAATTCTTTAAAATTGTAGAATAAACCGCATATTTTTGCGGTTTTTCAAGTTGACAAAAGGAAAGTAATACATTATAATAACACTATGATTAAAGTTGGTAATATATATTATTTCGGCACGTTAATTTTTGCCGTACTTCTTATAATAGGCACGTACTTTTTCTTAAAGAAAAAATCAAAAAAGTTTGCATATAACTATTTGCTCGTTTGGTGTTTTATGGGCTTTGCTCTTCACTTTATAAAGCAATTAGTTTACTGGGACGTTCATGCATTAAGAAAATCTACTGCGGAAAATATTTGTGCGGTATCAACTATGGTTTTCCCCTTTATAATGCTACGCAAAAAGGACGGAGTTATTCATGACTTTATGTACTTTATAGGCGTTGTAGGTGGACTTGCCGGTACTGTGTATCCTACCGAAGCAATAGGCGAAATGCTATTTTCGTTTGATACTTTAAGATTTTATTTTTGCCATATTTCCTTGCTTGCAATACCGCTTATTATGGCAATGCTCAATATTTATAGGCCGAAATTAAAATCGTTTTATTTAATTCCCCTTTGCTTTTTAGTTTACGAATTTATAATTTGCGTAAACACTGCACTGTTGATAACAACCGGGCTTTATAAATCAAGTGAATTAACGCCACTCCAAGCATTTTTAGACAGAAACTCTATAAACAATTCCTTCGTGTTCGGTCCAACCGACGATATGGGCAAGGTAGGACAGTTTATCGGTAGTTTATGCCCTAATTTTATGAAGTTAGATATATTTAATATAAACGGCGGAGAAATGACTTATTGGCCTGTAATTTGGCTTTTAATTCCGTCATACGTACTGTTTGTGCCTATATACCTGCTTGTTGGTGCTCCGTTCTTTATAATAGACGGCAAAGAATACAAATTAGGCAAAAAAAATAAAGGAGAGAAAAAATGTACGAACTTTTAAACGGTATAAACAGCCCTAACGATTTGAAAAAATTACCCGTTGAAAAATTACCCGATTTGGCGACGGAAATAAGAGAGGCGTTATTCAACCGTTTAACGAAAAAAGGCGGACACTTTGGTCCTAACTTCGGTATGGTGGAAATGACCGTTGCACTCCACTACGTTTTTAATTCCCCCGTAGATAAATTCGTTTTTGACGTTTCTCACCAAAGTTACACTCATAAAATTCTAACGGGAAGAAAAAACGGGTATATTATAGATGAATGTTTTAAAGAAGATTCGGGTTACACTAACCCCGACGAATCGGAACACGATTTATTCAATATAGGGCATACTTCCACTTCAATTTCTTTGGCTACCGGTTTGGCAAAATGTAGAGATTTGTTAGGCGGTAAAGAAAACGTTATCGCTATTATAGGCGACGGCTCACTTTCGGGTGGAGAGGCGTTGGAAGGCTTGAACGTTGCGGGTAGTGAGATAAACAGTAATTTAATTATAATAGTAAACGATAATCAACAGTCAATATCGGAAACGCACGGCGGACTTTATAAAAATTTAAAACTTTTAAGGGAAACTAACGGCAAAACCGAAAATAACTTTTTTAAGGCTATCGGTTTAGATTATATTTACGAAAATAACGGCAACGATATAGCAAGTTTAATAAAATTGTTTAACAAAGTTAAAGATATCAATCACCCTATCGTAGTGCATATAAACACGCAAAAGGGTAAAGGCTATCTTTTAGCCGAAAAAAATAAAGAAGCGTGGCATTGGTGCGTTCCGTTTAATAGAGATACGGGAAAACCCGTCAATTCTTTTAGCGGAATAAGTTATACCGATATAGCCAAACAATTTGTAACCGATAGGGCTAAAAAAGATAAATCCGTAGTTATTATAACCCCGAATATGCCCGGTTCACTCGGTTTAAGCGAACAAGACAGAATAAGTTTAGGCGAACAGTTTGTTGACGTAGGTATAGCCGAAGAACAAGCCGTAGCAATGGCGTCGGGAATAGCAAAAAGGGGCGGACACCCTTTGGTTGTTACAAATACTACTTTTATGCAAAGAACTTACGACCAAGTTAGTCACGACGTTTGTATAAACAATACTCCCGTAACTTTCCTATTCAATTTTAATCATTTTAACGGGTTAACCGACGTAACGCATTTAGGAATTTTCGGTTTAGCGTTGTTTTCAAACGTACCTAATTTGGTAATACTTGCACCCACCTCAAAAAACGAACTTTTAGCAATGCTTGACTATTCGTTAACTCAAACCGAGCACCCAACAATAATTTTAATGCCCGGTAATAAGGTAACGGAAAGAGAAATTACCGTAAGCGTAGATAAAATAGGTACTTACGAAGTAACTAACGAAGGAAAAGAAGTTGCCATAATTGCACTTGGCGATTTCTATCAAAGGGGAGAAGAACTGCTTAAAGGTTTAAAGGAAACTTTAAATATTAACGCCACGTTGATAAATCCACGAGTTGCCACTTGTTTAGACGAAAAACTTCTTAATTCTCTACTTAAAAATCACAAATTAGTTATAACGCTTGAAGACGGAATATTAGAAGGCGGATTCGGTTATAAAATTGCAAACTATTACGGAGATAAAGAAATATTAGTTAAAAACTACGGTTTAGAAAAGAAATTTTACGACCGTTATAATCCGCAAGAATTGTTAAAAGAATTAAAAATGGACACTGCTTCAATAATTGAATACGTAAAGAACGTTTTAAATAAATAAACGGTAATATTTTTTCTAAAATCTCATAAATTTTATAAAATAATTGACATACATTTATATTAGTTGTATAGTATAAGTATAAGTAAAATAAAGGAGATTATTTATGGGTGATTTAGTTAAGTCTTACAAAAATATACCTTGGATTGCCAAACTTATACTTTGCATTCCTGTATTAGAAATTGTTAATAGCGTTGTTCGTTTGATTGACGGTATCAACAAGAAAAACGTTTTAAAGATCGTTTTATCCATTCTTTGCATCGTTCCCGGTGCTGCTTTTATGTGGATCGTAGATCTTGTTTGTGTTATTTTGACTCACAATCATTTCTGGCTTTAATTTTTAAATTAAAACGAAATGTCCACTAACGTAGTATTTTATGTAAGTGTGATTAAAATCAAAATAAAGTGGCTGTTTCAAGTTTGCACTTGAAACAGCCACTTTAATTTACGTTAAATTATTTATTTGATTTTCTTCTATTGTGTTCTTTGCATAGCATTTGGCAATTTTCAACCGAAGTTTTGCCACCTTCACACCAAGGGGTTATATGGTCTGCTTCCATTTCTTCAATTTCATAACGTATTTTATCTCTGTTTTCGGCTTGACAATGCGGACAAATTCCTTTTTGGCGTTCGTAAACTTGTCTTTTTTCGTTATCGGTAAAAGTACGAATATTAAGGTGTTTTTCGTTGCCCGAAAGTAAATACTCGTAAATGCCCGAGCGT